>RXJO01000413.1 GCA_003987795.1 Curvibacter sp. | reverse complement strand
CGCCCAGGGCCATCGCATGCGCCACCGGGCTGACCAGGGCCGGGCGCAGCAGGCCATAGGCCTCGGTGGCCATCACGAAGGCGGGCAGGTCACGCAGCTTGCCCAAGGCGCCGAACAGCAGCACCAGGGCCAGGCTGGCCGCTGCCGCGTGCGACAGCACCGGGTCGAGCAGGGGCAGGTGGGGGCTGAACATCACTGCACCTCCAGGTAGACGGGGGTCTCGCCCAGCGCATCGAGGCGGCCCAGGGTGGTGCTGCGCTGGGGGCTGGTGCTGCGCGGGTCGAGTGCCAGCAGGTGGTTGCCCGCGCCATCGAGCACGAACAGCCGGGGCGTGGCCGCCGGGCTGAACACCATCGACACCGCGTTGTGCCCAGGCCAGCGGGCCACACGGGCCTGCCGTTCCAGGTCGAACACCCAGATCTGCTGGGCCGGGTTCTTGTGCGAGCCATCGGCCGCCTTGGCGTGCATGCCCACGAACAGACGCTGGCGCTCGGGGTCGATGGCAAACAGCTGCATGCCGCCGGGGCGCCAGCGCTGCTTGTCCTTGCGTTCGGCCGCGCTCAGCAGCGACCACACCGGCAGCACCTGCACGCCCTCGGGCTGCAGCTGCAGCCGGTGCACCTGGCCGCCATAGCTCACGAAGTACAGGGTGTTGCCCACGCGTTCGTAGTGGATGAAGACCGGGTCGGTGTCGGCATCGAAGAAGGCCACCGGGGCGCTGCGCGGGCGGGCTTGGCCGGCTTCGTCGAGTTCGATGGTGGCCAGGGTGCCATCGCCGCACACGGTCGAGAACCGGTTGGCTTGCCCGGGCCAGGGGATCACGCCCCAGCAGCCTGGGGTCGGTACCTCCGTGGCCAGCTTGCGCCCCTGCAGGTCGACCACGCTCACGCTGCTGGCCGGGGTGGCGTTTTGCACCAGCAGCCAGCGGCCATCGGCGCTGGGGGCCAGGGTGGCGCGGATGTTCATGGCCTGCGCATGCTTGGGCGGGATCTCGATCTCGTGCCGGAACACCAGATCGTCGGTGCCATAGACCTCGACCACATCGCTGCGCTGGCCGCGGTACAGGCGCGGGTAGTAGGTGCTGGCCACATACAGCTCGCGCCGGTCGGGCGACAGGGCCACCTGGCCGGCAAAGCCGGTGCTCATGGCGCTGAGGTAGCGCATGCGCTGGCCGTCAATCACATGCAGCCGGCCATCGGCGATGTGGCTCAGGGCGAGGTCGGCCAGGTAGACGCGGTGGGTGGCGTCAGGGTCCAGCTTGGCGATGGTCTGCCGTTCGTTCGGCAGATCCGCCGCCAGGGCGCCTGCGGCCAAACAGGCGACCAGACAGCCCGCACACAGGCGGGCCAGACGGGAGGGTTTCATGCGCAGACCGATCCTTTCTTCAGAGGCTCAGCCAGGGGGCTGATGCAGGCTCAGAAGATAGGCCGGGTGCGCGGCGGGGGGTTATCCGCTTTTGGCAAGACTGCTGGGCGAGCAGCCGCTCAAGATCAGCGCGCTTCTTTCTTCCGCTCGATGTCCAGACGTTGCTCAGCCCCTTGGCGCAAGGTGGTCAGTTGCTGGGCGAAACCACTGGCATCGACCAGGGGATGCGGATCGCCAGGACGCCGGGTCTTGAGTTTCTCCTTGGCCTCGGTCAGCCCGGTGCTGAAGGGGTGGGTGGTGAGGTGCACCGTGATCGGGGCGGTCTTGTCATGCACCAGCCCGTCAATCCGGTTGACGCTGGCGATGTACGACTCGACCTGCTTGGCGCTGTCGATGGCATTGAGGCCCAGGCCGCCGATCACGAAGGCGTGGTAGGTCTGGCTGCCGTCTTTCACGTCGAGGCTGTACGAGGCGGTGCCATGGGTGTGGCCCGGGGTTTCATAGACCTTGATGCGGGTGTCGCCCAAGGTCACGGTGTCGCCGTCCTTGAGCACCAGATCCGGGGCCTGCAGCATCTGCCAGGGCCGGGGCGTCTTCTGCGAGGCCCGTGAATCGGCGATCGCCTCGTCCCAGCCGGTCTGGGTCATGACGAAGCGGGCCTGGGTCAGGGGCTTGAGCTTGTAGGCACCCCCCACATGGTCGAAGTGGCCATGGGTCATGAGCACGTAGCGCAGATCGCTGGGTTTGACGCCCACCTTGGCCATGTTTTCGATCAGCTGGTCCACAAAGGGCTCGTGCAAGGTGTCGATCAGGATGTAGCCCTCGCTGGTCTTGACCAGCCAGGCCGAGACCCAGCAGACCCCCACGTAGTAGACATTGTCGAAAGCCTGGTAGGGCTCGATGTATTGAGCCTGGCGATCGTTGAGCCAACGGCCCAGATCCGGGGGCATCTTGCCGGTGCGCCCGAACTCTTCGAAGCGCGACAGGATCTGGGGAGATGGACAAGCTTGCAAGGGCGCGGTCTGCGCTTGCGCGGCCTGGACGAAGCCGGCGCCCAAGGCCAGGCTCAGCAGCGTGCGACTGCCCCAATGCTGGATCAGGGTGCGGATGGAATGGGTGGGTGATGTCATGCGAGGGGCCTGGTCACCGCGTGGCGGCAAAGTTCATGAAGAGGCTCAAGCGCTGGATTGTGCAGAGTTGTGCGTCCTCGACTGTCAATGAAATCTGGATGACTGATCAGCCACACTTCCGAATCGAGGCGGGCGCTCAGCTGTCGTGCTGCCGGCTGGCAAATCGGGCCTGCCACTGTTCGACCGGCATGAAGGTGGGATCCGCCCGCACGATGCGCTCGGTCTCGGCCCAGATGCTTTCATCGCTGGCATCGAGGTCCAGGGGGTCGCCGTGCGGTTGCGCCACATACCACGGTGTGTCGAGGTAGACCTCGACCGTGTTGTCCTCCACATCGCCGAAGTAGATCGACAAGGCGTTGCCATGGTTCAGGTTGCGCAAGCGGGTGGCGCCATGGCTCAGCGCGCGACGCCGCGCCTCGCGCAGCTCGTCCAGGCTCTGCACCTTGAACGACAGCTGCATCACCGTGCTCGGTGATCCGGCCGGTCGGTTCTGGGCCAGCGCGAGCTGGTGGTGTTGCTCGGGCCGGCTGCTCAGAAAGGCCAGCATGAAGGGGAAGGTATGGCCCGGCCCCTTGTCGGTCACTTGCAGGCTGAACACGGCGGTGTAGAAGTC
>RXJO01000005.1:1555-3171 GCA_003987795.1 Curvibacter sp. | reverse complement strand
TGCTTCTCGCTGATCGCGAAGTCGCCGCTGCCGTACCTGTCGGGGTGCGCGTCGCGGTCGGAGTGCTACACGAAGGACGCGCTGGCGGCGAGCGCGACGGTGCAGGCGGCGTGCGGGACGGGCCTGACGGCGCTGTTCAACTTCCGCGACGCGTCGTCGAGCGCGAAGAGCGCGGTGTCGAACTTCTGCCAGTCGTGCGTGACGGTGGAGCAGGCGTACATCAAGGCGTACCCGCGGTGCGCGGCGGCGGACGCGGCGACGTCGGCGGCGCTGTCGACGGCGATCTCGGCGATGTGCCAGCAGACGGGCGGCACGACGGGCGACTACTGCGCGTGGAACCTGCGCTCGATCGGCAAGGTGGACTGCGCGAACAACTGCTACAACTCCGACTGGTGCGACAGCAGCTGCAACCTGGCGGTGTCGCAGGCGAACCTGGACACGATGTGCAACAACACGTGCCTGTCGAGCCTCGCGACGGCGGCGACGGCGGTCGGCGTCGACAAGGTGCTCGTGACGTCGCTGAGCAACCTCTTCTGCACGAAGGCGGCCAACTCGACGCAGTACTGCTACACGGCGGCGCAGGCGGCGCTGGGGTCGTACAAGCCGTCGAACGCGACGGCGATGGCGGCGACGTGCGGGGGCGCGAGCGGGGCGTGCCTGACGAGCTACTACACGCTGTCGTCGGCGCTGGTGGCGGCGAACGCGCGCGCGGCCTTCGCCACGTGCGTGACGACGCTGTACACGGGGACGACCCTGTACTCGTCGTGCCAGTCGACGTACGAGCGCAACCTGCGCAGCGCGGAGGTGCTGCGGACGAGCGCGAGCCTGGCGTGCGCGACGAACGCGGCGGGCGGCTACTGCGCGGCGTCGCTTGCGGCGCTGACGGGGAGCAGCTGCTTCCAGTACGGGACGTCGGGCACGTGCGCGTCGGGCTGCGCGGCGGCGCTGGCGAACCTGACGGCGGCGGCTGGGTGCTGCCTGGGCCCGATCAACGACTACCTGCGCGTGTCGAGCACGTCGTACGCGGCGTCGTACCTGCCGACGGGCAGCTTCAGCGCGTCGCTGAGCAGCGGCGGCACGGCGAGCTACTCCTTCTCGTCCAAGTACGCGGCGGCCGCGCTGGACCGCTCGCAGCAG
Source organism: Curvibacter sp. (assembly GCA_003987795.1). Lineage (GTDB taxonomy): Bacteria > Pseudomonadota > Gammaproteobacteria > Burkholderiales > Burkholderiaceae_C > Curvibacter. The sequence continues at coordinate 2,034 of RXJO01000005.1, read as the reverse complement.
CCGCTGAACGCGCTGGCGGTGTGCTCGAACACGAGCGACCTGTGGGCGGCGATCGAGACGCCGTGCGCGGCGTCGGCGAGCGGCGTGGCGCGGTCGTTCAGCGTGCGGCTGGCGTACGCGGCGGTGACGGCGAACGCGGCGACGCTGCAGCGCATCCTGGCGGCGCTGAAGGCGGACGCGGCGAGCGCGGCGGGCGTGGCGCCGTCGCGGATCCGCAACGACAGCGTGGCGGCGGACGCGAGCATCACCGTGACGACGTCGTCGCGGCGCGCGTCGTCGAGCGGCGTGAAGTACAGCTTCGTGATCGACGGCTCGTCCGCGGCGGACGCGGCGTCGGCGGCGGCGGCGTTCGACGCGTCGGCGAAGGCGGGCATCGCGACGGTGAACACCGGGAACGCGGCGTCGACGGGCTGCACGGGCTGCGTGGCGAGCGGGCAGGACGCGTCGTCGCTGTCGAGCGGCAGCTCGGGCGGCAGCGG
>RXJO01000005.1:1419-1505 GCA_003987795.1 Curvibacter sp. | reverse complement strand
TCGAGCGCGGCGACGACGACTGCGGCGGCGGCGCTTGCGGTTGCTGCCGCGGCGGCGCTGCTTCTGTAACGGCGGGGGGCCTCTGT
>RXJO01000005.1:770-1369 GCA_003987795.1 Curvibacter sp. | reverse complement strand
TCTGTGATCGATCCACATTTTTTTCGACTTTCCGCTCTTGACCCCCCTCCCCCAAACGGGCGAAACAAAGATCCGAAACGAAAACAAAATCACAAAACAAAAGCAAAAAAAACCCACGCCCTTCAAAAAACACTCCCCCGTTCCGACCTCTAGACCGCGAAGCCCGCCTTCTTCATCACAGCGACCGCCCCTGCACCGCTCGTCGTCGACTGCCGACAAACAACAAAAAACAAAAGAATAACACCCGAAATACCGAAACCGACCATCATCATCAGCAGGATCAGCGACGCGCGAAGAAGGGCGGGGCTCTGAGTGTGTTTTTGTCTTTTCTTTCGTCTTCAACTGCAGCGCGCCAAGCCGCGCGGCGTTCGCGATGGTGATACGTCATCACCAGATATTCGTGACCTGAACCGACGAACCGACGCTAACGAAGGCCGCGACGGCCACCCTCTTTTTGCCTTGTGTGTGTGTGTGTGTGATTTCCCCGTGTACTTACCCTCCCTCCCGTGCGCTCTCACGCGATGTGTTGCTCTGTGATGCCTCGGCGAAGGGGCGAGGGGCTCACCGCGTAGCACACGCGCTGCAGCGTGGCGGGGGGC
>RXJO01000005.1:0-588 GCA_003987795.1 Curvibacter sp. | reverse complement strand
TGGGCGCGACGACGTTAGGGTCACGTCGCAGAAGGCTGTCCGTGTTTGGTCTTGGGCGTCGAGTTCTTAAGTTGCATCGCGCCTTTGTGTGTTTCTGTGACGGACGTAGAAAGAGAAAGAAGAAGGCGCGGCCCCTCACTCGCTTTCCTTTTTCTCCCCCCGTTCTCGTCTACCCCCATTCCTCTCGACTTTTCTCCCTTCCATTTCTTTCTTTCTCTAAGCAACAAGCCCAACGAAGATGCGCCGCGTGGTTTCTCCCCTCGTCCTGGCGCTTCTTGTCCTCGTCGCGGCCTTCGCGGTGACGTCTGTGGCGGCTGCTGCGGCTGCGGACGACCACCCGCAAGACGCCGCCGCGCCGAAGGAGGCGGTGGCGCGCGCGGCGCGGACGGTGCTGGACCGCATGGCGGCGCTGCACCAGCAGCACGCGAGCGCGTTCCCGCTCGGCGCCGACAGTGGCGTGGAGGCGCCGCCGGCGAAGGCTGCTGCCGCCGCGGCCGCGGCCGCCGCGTCCGGGCGCGCGTTCGGCGCGATGGCGGACGCGACGACGACGCCGGCGCCCGCGGCGACGTGCGACCAGACGGCGTTCGG
>RXJO01000352.1 GCA_003987795.1 Curvibacter sp. | reverse complement strand
GAAAGCCAACAGAATCAACGATCTACCAACACCACCCCCGCGCCAGTGCTGGGTTTGCGTACCGCCAGTTATTGCACTGAAAACAAGGGGACCCCTCCTTAGAGGCCCTGACCCGAGTACAACGAGAGCGGCTGTCGCACATCGACTTCACCCTGTTCTTTCTTGGCGAGCTCAGACGAGCAGACGTTATCTCCAAGTTCGAGACCGCACCGGCTGGCGCCACCCGAGATATCGCTATGTATCGAGGTCTGGCCCCAGACAACCTAGACTTCGACAGCACGGGCAAGCTCTACCGGCCAAGCTCGAAGTTCAAGCCGCTGTTTGACCACCCTCCGCTACGCGTGCTGGCGACGCTCTCCCAGGGATTCAGCTTGGTCCAGGACGTAATGAGCGCGCCCGTCATCCCCTGCGAGTTCCCCGCCACCCTCAGCGCTCCCTCGGTCGAGGTCCTTGCTCCCATCACCCGTGCAATTCACCGGGGTAAAGCCGTCTCACTGGCGTACCACTCGGTGAGCAGCGGCAAGACTCGTCGAGAGATCGTGCCACTAGCGCTGGTCGACAACGGGGTTCGCTGGCATGTCCGCGCCTTCGACCGTCTGAGGAAGCACTTCACCGACTTCGTTCCGACGCGGATGGAAGACGTAGAGGTGCTCGAAACCAGCCCAATTGGCCGGGAAGAACGCGCAGACCAGGATGACCAGTGGAGCCGCATCATTGAGCTGAAGCTAGTGCCTCATCCAAACCACCCTCGTCCAGAGATAGTCCAAATGGACTATCCGATGCAAGACGGCGTCTTTACGGTCAAAGTCCGCTCAGCCAACGCGGGCTACATGCTCAGACGATGGAACGTGGACTGTTCCCCGGATCATCACCTCCAAGGTCTTGAGTACGCGCTTTGGCTTCAAGATCCTTTGTCTCTCTACGGATCCTCCAACGCAACAATCGCGCCGGGTTATGAGCCTCCGAGGATCCAGCTGGTGGAGCGAAGAACTGACGGACAGGCAACTGAGGCACCTTAACCTGAGCTCGGGCGGCACTACACGTTCGATACGGACCGTGTCTTCCGCAAGGACGGCTTAATCTGGGGGCACGCAGAGCGAGAGGTGCCCAAGGCCGCAGCGGCCCTCCTCACAAGGAACAGGATGCTCCAGAGCAAGCATGGTGCGCTCTATGGCCTCCGCACCCTCGGGTGCAGCCAGGCAAGATTCGAAGCTGGTCAAGGCGGGTCGCGAGTGACCGCAGGAGAAGCCTTCTTCTTCACTGGCAAAAACGGCGCGCGGCGACCTCGCCCTTGAATTACATGAAACCGCTTATGTGGCAGTGAGCCTCGGAGCTCTCGCCGTACTACCTTTGCTCCCCAGTCTCTCGCCCAGCCGCCGTTTCGCGGTCATGTCGGTTTTCCGCGAAATCATCAACCGGAGCATTCAGGCAAGCTACGCGTTGGGCAGCGCCAGACGCGAGGTGTCGCCGTCGCCCTCTTCGTGCACGTCACGACCGGCATTCAAGCGCGCAATGTCTTCCAGCGTGATGTCACCGGTTACGTACACGCCATCGAAAGGCGATGCGTCAAAACCGGTGAGCTTGGGGTTGAGCGAACCGATGGCCTGCGTCATCGCATCCAGGTCCTGGTAGATCAATGCATCGCAGCCGATGCTCTCGCGGACCTCTTCCACCGTGCGGTTGTGCGCCACCAATTCGTCGGTTGTTGGCATGTCGATTCCGTAAACGTTCGGATATCGCACTGGAGGCGCAGCACTGGCCAGGTACACCTTTCGGGCGCCGGCGTCGCGCGCCATCTGCACGATCTCCCGGCTGGTGGTTCCGCGCACGATGGAGTCGTCCACCAGCAGCACGTTGCGGCCCTTGAACTCGCTGCCGATCACGTTGAGCTTCTGGCGCACCGATTTTTTTCGAACGCCCTGCCCCGGCATGATGAAAGTGCGGCCGACGTATCGGTTCTTCACAAAGCCTTCGCGGTACGGCAGTCCTAGCAACTGGGCCAGCTCCATGGCGCTCGGGCGAGATGTCTCGGGAATCGGAATGACCACGTCGATGTCACTCGGCCGCACGGTGGAGACCACACGCTTGGCCAGAGTCACACCCATGTTCAGCCTGGCCTGATAGACCGAGATGCCGTCCAGCACCGAGTCGGGTCGGGCCAGATAGACGAACTCAAAAATGCAGGGGTTGTGGCTGACCTTATCGGCGCACTGCTGAAAGTGCACCTTGCCTTCCATTTCGACAAACACCGCTTCACCGGGCAGCACGTCGCGGTCGAGCTCGAACCCGTTGCCTTCGAGTGCCACCGATTCGCTGGCGACCATCACACTGCCCTGGTCGTTGTGGCCCACACACAGCGGGCGGATGCCGAACGGATCGCGAAAGGCCAGCAGGCCGTGGCCTGCGATCATCGCTACCACTGCGTATGAACCCTTGACGCGCTGATGCACGCCGCGCACAGCGGCAAACACGTCGGCCGGCTTCAAGGTGATGCCGCGCGTGACCTTCTCCAGTTCGTGCGCCAGCACGTTGAGCAGCACTTCAGAGTCGCTCTCTGTGTTGATGTGGCGGTGGTCAGTTTGAAACAGTTCTTGCTTCAGCGCCTTCGCATTGGTCAAGTTGCCGTTGTGCACCAGCACCAGGCCGAAGGGCGCGTTCACGTAGAAGGGCTGCGCCTCTTCTTCGCTATAGGCGTTTCCCGCCGTGGGATAGCGCACCTGACCCAGTCCGCAGATGCCAGGCAGCGTACGCATGTTGCGGGTTCGAAACACGTCACGCACCATGCCCTTGGCCTTGTGCATGAAGAACTTGCGTCCCTGCTGGGTGACGATGCCGGCCGCATCCTGGCCGCGATGCTGCAGCAGCAGCAAGGCGTCGTAAATCAGTTGGTTGACTGGCGTTTTGCTGACCACACCCACGATTCCACACATGTTTCGATCCCTCAAAAAATCAAACCATTCTAAGCAACATCGGGCCACTGGCTCTGGTAACAAGTGCTTGATGGCATGCTCCGTGACCACCCTGCCTCAGGCGCCCCCGCCTCTCTTGAACGAGGCGATCGCCACGGCACGCGCGTCTTGGGGTCGTCTCAGAAAACGGAAAATAAAGCACGCTAAGCCGGTTGCAGCGGCCGTAGCGGCCTGAACTTGCCCGCGCCGATCTTGGCGCTGCTGCGC
>RXJO01000576.1:21558-28995 GCA_003987795.1 Curvibacter sp. | reverse complement strand
CGTCGTTCGGGCCGGCGTGCAGGCGGCGCACCAGGATGGGCTGCATGATGCCCTGGGCCTTGATGCTCTCGGCCAGTTCGTACAGGGCGCCCTCGTCCATGCGGGTGCGCGGCTGATAGACGCCGGGCACCATCTGGTCCAGCTGAAGGGTGGCGGGCTGGCCGCTGTTGGCAGCCGGCACGCTGCCGTCCGCAGCCGCTTCGTCCACCTTGGGGCCCAGCAGGGCCTCGAGTCCACGGCCCAGGCCCTTGGGTTTCTTGGTCGCCATCGTGATGAATCTTTCTTGGAATGTCAGGATGAAGGCCGTTCAGGCCTGGGTCAGCGATTGCAGCAGGCTCAGCCCCTCGGGCCAGTCGCCCAGGCCAGATTCGGCGTTCAGGTGCCCGCGCGGACCGGCCTCGACCAGGCGACTGCCCCAGGCCTGGGCCAAGGCCTGGGCGTGGGCCAGCGAGCCATAGGGATCATCGCTGCTGGCCACCACGACGCTGGCAAACGGCAGGGTCTGGCGCGCGATCGGGGTCCAACCAGGCAGAACGACCCGCAGGTCTTCGCGCTCGAGTTCGGGCGGGGCCACCAGCAAGGCACCCCGCACACGGGCGGTGTTGCGGGAGTGCGCCGCCCAGGCCGCCACCAGCGCGCAGCCCAGGCTGTGCGCCACCAGGAACACCGGCGCGGGCTGGTCGAGCAGCACCTCTTCGAGGCGTGCATTCCAATCGCCGCGCAACGGACGCATCCAGTCGTGCTGCTCCACCCGCAAAAAGCCATGCCGCTGCTCCCACAGGGTCTGCCAGTGGCCAGGGCCGCTGTTCTGCCAGCCCGGCAGCAAGAGAACATCTGAAGCCTGAATCATCGAATGCCTCCGGCGCTCACATGGTCTTGATGCGCTGCACCATTTCTTCGGCAAACTCAATGAAGGCTTGGCTGCCCTTGGCTTGCGGGTCGAACACCACGCCGGGCACACCGTAGCTGGGCGCCTCGGCCAGGCGCACATTGCGCGGGATCACGGTGTTGAACACCTTGTCGGCAAAGTGGCCTTTGAGCTGCTCGCTCACCTGCTGCTGCAAGGTGATGCGAGGGTCGAACATCACCCGCAGCAAGCCGATGATCTGCAGATCCTTGTTGAGATTGGCATGCACCTGCTTGATGGTGTTGACCAGATCGGTGAGGCCTTCCAGCGCGAAGTACTCGCACTGCATGGGCACGATGACCCCGTGAGCGGCGCAAAGGCCGTTCAGGGTCAACATCGACAGCGAGGGTGGGCAGTCGATCAACACAAAGTCATAGTCGGCATCAGCGGCAGCCAAGGCGGTCTTGAGACGCTTTTCCCGGCGCTCGAGCTGCACCAGCTCAACCTCGGCGCCGGCCAATTCGCGGTTGGCTCCCAGCACGTCATAGCCGCAGGCCTCGGAATGCACCTTGGCCTCGGCCACCGAGGCCGATTCGATCAGCACGTCATACACCGTGAGTTCAAGTTGCCGCTTGTCCACGCCCGAGCCCATGGTGGCATTGCCCTGCGGGTCCAGGTCGATCATCAGCACACGCTGGCCGATCTTGGCCAGGCCGGCAGCCAGGTTGACGGTCGAGGTGGTCTTGCCGACCCCCCCTTTTTGATTGGCGACGCAAAAAATCTTGGCCATGAATTCGTTGTTGTTATGGGGTCTGGGTTATTTGGAAAAGGCGAGCTTCAGGCCAAAACCGATCAGGAACACGCCGGCCAGCTTCTCCAGGCCACGGGCGATCAGCGGGTTGGAACGCAGGCGCTCGGCCAGGAAATGCGTCAGCAGCACCACGATCAGGCCATAGGCCAGCGTCAGCGCCGCGATGGTGGCGGCCATCACGCCGAAGGTCAGCAAGCCCTGGTGGTGCGCCGGGTCGACGAACAGCGGGAAGAAGGCCATGTAGAAGACGATGGCCTTGGGGTTGAGCAAGGTGATGGCGGCGGCCTGCTGAAAATACTGGCGCGGCCGGATGTTCAGCACCGGGGCCGAGCCCGGCTTGGCCGTCAGCATGCGAAAACCCAACCAGGCCAAGTAGGCCGCACCCAACCACTGCACCGCATGGAAAGCCGGCGGCCAGGCGGCCAACAAGGCCGCGACGCCGGCCACGGCCAACCACATCAGCACCTGGTCACCTGCGATCACGCCCAGGGTGGCCGCCATGCCACCGCGCAATCCACCCTTGCCGGTGGAGGTGATCAGGGCCAGGTTGCCCGGCCCTGGAATCGCCAGGAACAGGACGATGGCCGCCACGAAAGCACCGTAATCTGCAACACCGAACATGATTGGATCCTCCATCCGCTGAGCGGCCGAGTTTACGCGAGCGCCCTGCCCGGCTGATGGCAATTCATCAAATCGATGGGCGCCAGCAACCGCCAGCCCGTCATCAACGGTCGGATTCGGCTCAGACGGGCTTCATCCAGATGATGCAACGCTCGGCCTCCAGGCCGGGCACAGCAAGCTGTTCCACGTGAAACACCTGCACCGTGGCCGGCAATGCGGCCAGCTCGTCCACCGGGTGTTTGGCCTTCATGGCCAACCAGACACTGCCCTCGCCCAGGGCAGCCTGAGACCAGTTCACGAAATCGGGCAAAGAGGCAAATGCACGACAGCTGACCACATCAAAGGGCCCACTCAGGCTCTCGACGCGGGCATGCACGCCACGCAGATTGCCCAGGCGCAGTTCGGCCGCCACCTGCTGCACAAAGGCTGCCTTCTTGGCCACCGTGTCCACGCAACTGACCGACAGACCCGGGCAGCAGATGGCAAACACCACGCCAGGCAGGCCTCCGCCGGAGCCCACGTCCAACAATTTGCGGGCGCCCTGCCCCAGGCTGGCCAGGTGCCGCTGCAGCGGTGGCACGGCCGCCAGGCTGTCGAGCAGGTGGTGGGTCAGCATCTCGGCCGGATCGCGCACCGAGGTCAGGTTGTAGACCTTGTTCCATTTCTGGATCAAGGCCATGTAGTCCAGCAGGCGGGCCACCTGTTGATCGTCCAGCGACAGACCCAAGGTCTGCAGGCCGGCTCGCAGCTCGGCCTCGAAGGCTCGCGCGCTCATGGGTTCACCGCCGCTTCTTCGGCCCGGGCCGCATCATTGGCGAAGCCCCGGAAGCCACCTTTCTTCAGGTGGATCATCAGCAAGGAAATGGCCGCGGGGGTAACCCCCGAGATGCGCGACGCCAGGCCCAGGGTTTCGGGCCGGTGCTTGTTGAGCTTCTGACGCACCTCGATCGACAGTGCCCCCACTTGCATGTAGTCAAAGTCAGGCGGCAGCTTGAGGTTCTCGTAATGGGCCGCACGCTGCACCTCGTCGCGCTGGCGGTCGATGTAACCCGAGTACTTGGCCGTGATCTCGATCTGCTCGACCACGGGCTCGTACAACTCACCCAAGGCCTCACGCGACACCACCACAGGCAGTGTCTCGCTGGCCACCGGCAGGTACTTGCCGCCATCCAGCGACATCAGGGCGGCATAACTCACATCGGGCCGACGCAGCAGGTCAGCCAGGTTGTATTCGTGCTCGATGGCCTTGCCCAGCACCCGCTCAGACTCCGACGCCGGCAGATTGCGCGGATTCACCCAGGTGCCGCGCAGGCGCTCTGTTTCACGTGAAACAGCCTCTTGCTTGCGGCTGAAGGCGGCCCAGCGGGCATCGTCCACCAGACCCATGCGCCGTCCGACCTCGGTCAGGCGCATGTCGGCATTGTCTTCACGCAACTGCAGGCGGAACTCAGCCCGGCTGGTGAACATGCGGTAGGGCTCGGTGACGCCCTTGGTGATCAGATCGTCCACCAGCACACCCAGATAAGCCTCGTCACGGCGGGGCAGCCAGGCTTCCTCACCACGGCACTGCAGAGCGGCGTTGATGCCGGCAAACAGCCCCTGGGCTGCTGCCTCTTCATAGCCCGTGGTGCCGTTGATCTGGCCTGCAAAGAACAGCCCCCCGATCTGGCGGGTCTCGAAACTGCTCTTAAGGGCCCGGGGGTCGAAGTAGTCGTATTCGATGGCATAGCCCGGGCGCAGGATATGGGCATTCTCCAGCCCGGCCATGCTGCGCACGAGCTCGTACTGGATGTCGAAAGGCAGGCTGGTGCTGATGCCGTTGGGGTAGTACTCGTGGGTGGTCAGGCCCTCGGGCTCCAGGAAGATCTGATGGCTGTCCTTGTCGGCAAAGCGATTGATCTTGTCTTCCACACTGGGGCAGTAGCGCGGACCCACGCCCTCGATCTTGCCGGTGAACATGGGGCTGCGGTCAAAGCCGCTGCGGATGATCTCGTGCGTGCGCTCGTTGGTGTGGGTGATCCAGCAAGGCATCTGCTGCGGGTGCATGGCCACCGACCCCATGAAACTGAACACCGGGATCTGCCCCGGCAGACCGCCGGGCATGCCATCGCCGGGTTGCTCGGTGCATTTGGAGAAATCGATGCTGCGCCCATCGATGCGCGGTGGGGTGCCGGTCTTGAGACGGCCCTGGGGCAGCTTCAGCTCCTTGAGGCGAGCCGAGAGCGTAACCGCCGGCGGGTCCCCTGCCCGACCGCCCGAGTAATTGTTCAGACCCACATGGATCTTGCCGTCGAGGAAGGTGCCCGCCGTGAGCACCACCGCCCGCGAGCGGAAGCGGATGCCCACCTGGGTCACCGCGCCCACCACGCGATCACCCTCCACCATCAGATCATCCACCGCCTGCTGGAACAACCAAAGATTGGGCTGGTTTTCGAGCCGATGCCGGATCGCCGCCTTGTACAAGATGCGGTCCGCCTGGGCCCGGGTGGCGCGCACGGCCGGCCCCTTGGAGCTGTTGAGAATGCGGAACTGGATGCCCGACTCATCGGTGGCGATGCCCATGGCACCGCCCAGCGCATCCACCTCTTTCACCAGATGCCCCTTGCCAATGCCCCCGATCGAGGGGTTGCAACTCATCTGGCCCAGGGTTTCGATGTTGTGCGAGAGCAGCAGGGTCTTGCAGCCCATGCGGGCTGCGGCCAGGGCCGCCTCGGTGCCGGCATGACCGCCGCCGACGACGATGACGTCGAATTCTTGTGGGTAAAGCATGGTGGATCGAGGCTCCAGGGCCCGCAGACAGAGGTGGCCAAACCAGAAAGAGTGCCGCTGGCACCCGGCCGGGGGGCCAACGCCCCGGGAGGCAGGATTTTAACGGGCCCGCCCCCATCGCACACCAGCCCACACCAAAGACCGCGGCCCAGGCCGCACAATCACGCCATGAACCCCCTTGTGTTTCACGTGAAACCTGCGCTGCCACCCGCCCGTTGCCGCCCGGCCTGCGGCGCCTGCTGCATCGCACCATCGATCTCAAGCCCGATCCCGGGCATGCCTGATGGCAAGCCGGCCGGCGTGCGCTGCATCCAGCTCGACGAGCAGGAGCGCTGCAAGATCTTCGACCACCCGGATCGCCCTGCCGTGTGTGGCCAATTGCAGCCCAGCCACGAGATGTGCGGCGACAGCCGTGAAGCAGCCCTGCTGGGCCTGGGGTGGCTGGAGCAGCAGACCCGCCCCGGCCCCTGAACCCCCGCCCTTGCGGCCTTCAGGCCTTGCCGCGCTCCATGGCCAGCGGGCGTTGACGCCAAGCCAGCAAGGCCCCCAACCACAGGGCCAAGGATGAGAACACCAGGCCCCGCACCAGACCGCCGGCCCCGTCAGCGATCCAGCCCACCGCCGTTGGCCCCACGATCTGCCCCGCCGCGAACACGATGGTGAAGGCACTGATGCCGGCGGCCCAGCGTGCGGCCGGCAGGTTGTGGCGCACCAGCGCGGTGGTAGACGCCACCACCGACAGAAAGACGCCGCCAAACATCAGCCCCGACAGCAGCAAGGCCGGCCACCAATCGCTCAGGGCAGGCAGCAGCGCCGCCAGCCCCAGCAAGGCATTCAGAAAGGCCAGCGCACCACCGCCACGCGCACGCTCGAGCAAACCGGCCCACAGACGGGCCGAGGCCAGTACCGCCATGCCCAGCAAGGCGTAGAACAGGGTGATGCGCTCCGGAGGCACGCCCTGCTCACGCAGCAGGGCGACCACAAAGGTCATGTAACCGATGTAGCCCACACCAAAGGCGGTGTAACCCGCCAGGGCCGGCCACAAAGGGCGTGGATCGAAACGCTGCCCCACGCCGCCCACGGTGGCTGGCGGAAGTAGAGCCGCCAGCCGGCGGGCCGGCCACCACAAGGCTGCGCTGGCCAACAGGCTGACCGCCGCCAGGGCCCACCAAGCCCAGCGCCAGGCATGGGCTTCATGGACGGCCTGCCGCAACGCCTCGGGCACCAGCCAGGCCGACAGCGCGATGCCCCAGCCCGTGCCCCCGTAATAAAGCCCCAATAGCCAGCCCGAACGCCCGGGCTGCAAGGCGCCCAGGCGGGCGGCCATCAGACCACCCGCGATGAACACCAGGGCACTGGCCGCGCCAGCCAGCAAGCGCTGCACCAGCAAAGGGGCAGCTTCGGTGAAAAAGCCGCTGCAGGCCATGAACACACTGGCGAGCACCGCCCCACCGAGCAACACCGGCTCAGGCCCCTGGCGACGCAGCAACCAAGGCGTGGCCAGGGCCCCCAGCAGGTAGCCCAGGGCATTGGCGGTGTTCATGGCGCCGGCCAACGCATACGACCAGCCCAGGTCTTCACGCATGGTGGGCAGCAGCAGGCCATAGGCAAATCGGGTGATGCCCAGCGACACCGCCGCCCCCAGCGACAAGGCCAGGGCGAGCAAGGTGGCGGGCAGGGCTGCAGGGGCGCCCGAGGTGGAAGGCGGCATGAGGCGGGTCTCCGTATCGTCGTTATGCCGTCCACTTTAAGCCCCCTGCAGCAGGTGCGGCGGGTCGCCAGCGCGACGCCATGGCCAACGGCGACAGCGATCGCTCTGGCATAAATCACATGATCTTGCACAAGCAGGCCCATGGCGGGCGCGCTACGCTGCTCCCACCCAGGCATTTCATCGCTTCTTTTTCAGGAACACCATGAGCTCTCTGTTCGAACCCGTCCAGGCCGGCAGCCTGAAACTCGCCAATCGCATCGCCATGGCACCGCTCACGCGCAACCGTGCCCCAGGCGCCGTGCCGGCCGCCATCACCGCCACCTACTACGCCCAGCGCGCCAGCGCCGGGTTGCTGATCACCGAGGCCACGGCCATCAGTCACCAGGGCCAGGGCTATGCCGACGTGCCCGGCCTGTATGCCGAAGACCAGATCGAAGGCTGGAAGAAAGTCACCTCGGCCGTGCATGCCCAAGGCGGCCAGATCGTGGTGCAGCTGTGGCATGTGGGCCGGGTCTCGCACACCGATTTGCAGCCGGGCAATGCCGCCCCGGTGGCCCCCTCGGCCATCCGCGCCAACACCAAGACCGTGCTGATCAAGGACGGCGTGCCGGGCTTTGTCGAAACCTCCACCCCGCGCGCGCTCGAGCTGAGCGAGTTGCCCGGCATCGTCGAAGACTA
>RXJO01000576.1:0-21508 GCA_003987795.1 Curvibacter sp. | reverse complement strand
CCCGCGCCGCGATCACCGCCGGCTTTGACGGGGTCGAGATCCATGCCGCCAACGGCTACCTGATCGACCAGTTCCTCAAGACCGGCAGCAACCACCGCACGGATGCCTATGGCGGCCCGATCGAGAACCGCGCCCGCCTGCTGCTCGAGGTGGTGGCCGCCATCAGCGCCGAAATCGGTGGCGACCGCACCGGCATCCGCCTGTCGCCCGTCACGCCCGCCAATGATGTGATCGATGCCGACCCGCAGCCGCTGTTCGAGTATGTGCTGCGTCAACTGGCCCCCTACGGCCTGGCCTATGTGCACGTGATCGAAGGCGCCACCGGCGGAGCCCGCACCCTGCCCGACCGGCCCTTCGATTACACCGCCGCCAAGGCCGCCTACCGAGACGCAGGCGGCCAGGGGGCCTGGATGGTGAACAACGGCTACACCCGTGAACTCGCCGATGCCGCCGTGGCGGCCGGTGCCGACATCGTGGCCTTCGGCCGCCCCTTCATCGCCAACCCCGATCTGGTGGAACGTTTGCGCCGCAACGGCCCATTCAACGAAGGCAACCGCGCCACCTACTACGGCGGCGGCGAAGCCGGCTACCTGGACTACCCCACGCTCTGAGCGCGCTTGGGCCAGGGCGTAACATTGGGCTCCACCCAAAAGAGCCCCATGAGAATCCTGCTGATCGAAGACGACCCCCAGCTGAGCGAGGCCCTGGCGAGCTTTCTGCGCGCCAAGGGCTTCGTGGTCGACACCGCCGGCACGCTGGCCCAAGCCCGTGCCACCCTGCCGGCGGCACACTGGGGTGCCGTGCTGCTGGACCTGCACCTGCCTGACGGCGACGGCCTCAGCCTGCTGCCGCTGCTGCAGCGCCAGCACGCCGACAGCAGCGTCATTGTGTTGACGGCCCGCGACCAGATCACGGACCGCATCCGAGGCCTGGACGCCGGAGCCGACGACTACCTGGTCAAACCCTTCGACCCCGAAGAACTGCTGGCCCGGCTGCGCGCCGTGGAGCGTCGCCGTGGGGGTGCCCATGGCCAGGGGGCCACACTCACCCTGGGTGCCCTGAGCATCGACCTGGCGCGTGACCGGGTGCGCGTCAACGGCCAGCCGGTGGAACTCACGGCCAAGGAATGGGCCTTGCTGCGCGTGATGGCCAGCCGCCCCGAGCGCATCCACAGCCGCGAAAGCCTGCTCGATGCCCTGTACGGCTTTGACGATGACACCGACAGCAACACCCTGGAGGTGTTCATCAGCAACCTGCGGCGCAAGATTGGCCGCGAGCGCATCCAGACCCTGCGTGGCCTGGGGTATCGACTGGCCGGCGACGCCGGCGCGTGAAGCCCATGCCCACACCGGCCCGCCCGCCCGGCAGCCTGTCGGCCCGCCTCAGCCGCAGCCTGGTGCTGTGGGTGTGTGCGCTGTGGCTGATGACGGCGCTGGGCACCACCTGGTATGTGCGCACCGAAGTCAATGACGTGTACGACAGCGCCCTCAGCGAAAGTGCCTGGCGCCTGCTCGACCTGGTCAGCCACGAGATGGACGAGCACGGCGCCAGCCCGGTGCTCGGTGAGGCGCCACCGCCGCGCTCGGGCAGTTTTCCGCTGCACCTGGCCCCCCACCACCTGATCTACCAGATCACCAACGCCGAAGGCCGGCTGATGCTGCGCTCGGCCGATGCACCCACCGAAGTGCTGGCCCCCGAGGTGCGCTACGGCTTTTCCGAACAGGGCAGCTGGCGTGTCTTCAGCCTGACCCACCCCACGCGCCAGGCCCGCATCCATGTGGCCGATGCGCTGCAGCACCGCCAGCACACCCAGATCGACATCGTGCTGTCACTGCTGCTGCCCCTGCTGGGCCTGCTGCCCTTTCTGGCCCTGCTGATCCGCCACATCACCCAACGCGAACTGGCCAGCGTGGGGGCCCTGGCCGACCAGATCCGCGAGCGCAGCGACCGCAACCTGAGCCCGCTGTCCAGCGCCGGCCTGCCCGCCGAACTGACCGTGATCACCGAACGCAGCAACCACCTGCTGCAACGCCTGTCAGGTGCCCTGGACACCGAGCGCGCGCTGGCCGCCAACGCGGCCCATGAGCTGCGCACCCCGCTGGCCACCACCCGCCTGCGCCTGCAGGGCGTGCAGGCCTTGCTGGGACAGCAGCCCACCGAAGCGGTGCAACGCGAACTGCAGCACGCCATGGACTCGCTGGCCCAGTTGAGCCGACGCACGGAAAAGCTGCTGCAGATGTCGCGGGCCGAATCGGGCGCGGCCCTGGCGCGCGAGCGCGTGCCGCTGACCCGCCTGGCCGCGGCCGTGGCGCAAGAGTTCTGGGCCGACCCGGCCCTGCTCAACCGGCTGCAACTGCAGCTGCCCGAACACGGCGAGCCCGAGGCCCTGGGCGACTTCGACGCCCTGGCCATCGCGCTGCGCAACCTGCTCGAGAACGCCGCCCGCCACGCCCCGCAGGGCCCCATCGTGCTGCGTGTCGACCTGCCGGCATCCCTGAGTGTGAGCGACTGCGGACCGGGCATCCCGCCCGAACGCCAGGCCGACCTGCTGCAACGCCACCAGCAGGACCCTTCTTCGCGCACCACCCCGCAGCCCGGGTATGGACTGGGTCTCTCGATCGTCAGCACCATCATCGAACGCCAAGGCGGTCGCCTGCAGCTGCAGTCCCCGGCGCCTGGGCGCACAGACCCGGCCAGCCCCGGGCTGTGCGTGACCCTGGAACTTCAGCCGGCCTCGGAGAAACCGCCAGGCCAGGGGCATCCGGCCGCCGCCCATTCATGAATCCTTAAGGTGCGGGCCCTAGGCTCGGAGGCTCGCTCCAGAATACGCCCATGAACCTCCGCCCCTTTTCCCAGCCCAGCCAGCGCCTGCAGCACCCGCTGGCTGTCAGCCTCATCCTGGCCCTGCTGGCCTGTGCCCCTACCCAGGCGGCCGAACTGCTCAAACTCAGCCCTGCCCAGGCCGAAGCTGCCCACCTGCGCACCCAGACCGCCCAGGTGGCCAATGCGGCCAACACCGGGGCCAATCTGGTGCTGCAAGGTACCGTGATGCTGCCCAGCCAGGCCACCGATCTGGTCAGCGCACCGGTGGCCGGCGTGGTACAGACCGTGCTGGTCAGCCCCGGCCAGAGCGTGCGCGCCGGCACCCCGGTGGCCCGCCTGCTCAGCCCACAACTGGTCGAATGGCAGCGCGACTGGTTACAGGCCGACACCCAGGCACAGTTGGCGCGTGAACGCCTGCAGCGTGACGAGCAACTGTTTGCCGAGGGCATCATCGCTGAGCAACGCCTGCGCGAAACCCGTGGCCAAGCCCGCATGGCCCAGGTGACGCTGGACGAGCGCAGCCAGGCCCTGCGCCTGGCCGGCGTGTCGGCCCAGCAACTCAAACACCCGGCACTCGACGCCAGCCTCACGCTGGTGGCGCCCGCCAGCGGCACCGTGTTGGAGCTCTCCGCCACCCCGGGCCAGCGCCTGGACGCTGGCATGCCGGTGGCCAAACTGGCCCGCGCCGGCCTGCTCAGCATCGAGGTGCAGGCCAGCCAGCAGCAACTGGGCTGGCTCAAGGTCGGTGACGCCCTGAAGGTCGAGGGCTGCAAGACGCCAGCCCGCCTGGCCGCGATCACCCCCCAGGTCAGCAGCGCCAGCCAGGCCGCCCTGCTGCGAGCCGATTTCAGCGGCAGCGAGAACTGCCTGCGCGTGAACCAGTTCGTGCAGTTGCATGCCACGGCGACCCTGCCTGCCACCGGCGCCCTCAGCGTGCCCACCGCCGCCCTGGTGCAACATGAAGGCCAGCCCCATGTGTTCGTGAAACGTGCCCAGGGCTACGAACCCGTGCCCGTGCGCACCGGTGCGGCCGGCGGCACACAGATCACCGTGCTCAGCGGCCTGAAGGCTGGCGACGAGGTGGTGGTGCAAGGCACTGCAGCCCTCAAGGGCTTGTGGCAAGGACTGGGGCTGGAAGGCGCGCCCGCCGAAGCCCCCGCCACCCCTGTCAAGGCCAAATGATGCTGGCCCGACTGATTGCCGTGGCGCTGTCACAGCGCCTGTTCACCCTGGTGCTGACCCTGGGCCTGATCGGCGCTGGCCTGCTGGCCCTGCGCGACCTGCCCATCGACGCCTTCCCCGATGTGTCGAGCACCCAGGTCAAGATCATCCTGAAAGCCCCCGGCATGACCCCGGCCGAGGTCGAGTCGCGCATCGTTGCGCCGCTGGAGCAGGAACTGCTGGGCATTCCCCGGCAGGTGATGCTGCGCTCCAGCAGCAAGTACGCCATCGCCGACGTCACGCTCGACTTTGCCGATGGCACCGACATCTACTGGGCACGCCAGCAGGTGAATGAACGGCTGAGCGGCGTCATGGGCGAACTCCCGCCCGGCATCTCGGGGGGCATGGCGCCCATCACCACGCCGCTGGGCGAGATGTTCATGTTCACGCTCGAAGGCGAAGCCAGCCTGGCCGAGCGCCGCATCGTGCTCGACACCGTGATCCGCCCGCGCCTGCGTGGCATCAACGGCGTGGCCGATGTCAACTCGCTGGGTGGCATGGTGCAGACCTTCGAGGTGGTACCCGACATGGCGGCCCTGTCGGCCCGCCACATCGCACTGAGCCAGTTGCAGGCGGCCCTGGAAGGCAACAACCGCAACGACGGCGCCGGCCGCCTGCAGGCCGGCGAAGAATCCCTGCTGGTGCGCAGCGAAGGCAGCATCCGCAGCCTGGACGACGTGCGCGCCATCGCCATCACCGCACGCGACGGCCAGTCGGTGCGCGTGGGTGACCTGGCCACGGTGCGCCTGGGCGAGCTGGCGCGCTACGGCGCCGTGACACGCAACGGCACGGGCGAAACCGTGCAAGGCCTGGTGCTGGGACTGCGCGGCGCCAACGCCCGCCAACTGGTGCGCGAGGTGCGCGCCACGCTCGATGCGCTGGGCCCCACCCTGCCCCCAGGCATCACCATCGTGCCCTTCTACGACCGCGGCCAACTGGTCGATCGCGCCGTGGGCACGGTCACCAAGGCCCTGGGTGAAGCGATCGTGCTGGTGCTGGTCCTGCTGCTGCTGTTCCTGGGCAACCTGCGCGCAGCCCTGGTGGTGGCGTTGATCCTGCCGCTGTCGGCCCTGGCCACCTTTGTGCTGATGCAGCAGTGGGGCCTGTCGGCCAACCTGATGTCGCTCGGTGGTCTGGCGATCGCCATCGGCATGCTGGTCGATGCTGCGGTGGTGGTGGTCGAGAACATCGAAGCCCGGCAGAGCAGCCTGCACGGCCCGGCCCTGGCCCTGCCCAACCGGCACCATGTCTACCGTGCCACCGTCGAAGTGGCGCAGCCGGTGGGCGCGGGCGTGGCCATCATCATGATCGTGTTCCTGCCCCTGCTCACACTGCAGGGCCTGGAGGGCAAGCTGTTCAGCCCGGTGGCCCTGACCATCGTGTTCGCGCTCGGGGCCTCGCTGCTGCTGTCGCTGACCGTGATCCCGGCCCTGGCCTCATGGCTGCTGCGCCTGCCCAAGCCTGGGCACAAACCCCACCAGGCCCCCTGGCTGGTGCGGCGACTGGAGGCCCTCTACACCCCGCTGCTCGACTGGGCCCTGGGCCACGGCAAGAGCGTGGTGCTGGGCTCGGTGCTGGCCCTGGCCGGTGCAGTGGCGGTGTTTCCGCTGCTGGGCAAATCGTTCATGCCCTCACTCGATGAGGGCGACGTGATCCTGCAGATCGAAAAGCTGCCCTCGATCGCGCTCGATGCATCAAGCGCCACCGACCTGGCGCTGCAGCGCCGCATCCTGAAGGCCGTGCCCGAGGTCTCGGGCATCGTGGCCCGGGTGGGCGCCGACGAGCTGGGTCTGGACCCCATGGGCTTCAACGACACCGACACCTTCCTGGTGCTCAAGCCGCGCGAGACCTGGCGCTTTGCCAGCAAGGACGCCCTGGTCGATGCGCTGCGCGAAGCGGCGGCCCCCATCCCGGGCATCAACCTCAGCTTCACCCAGCCCATCGAGATGCGCACCTCCGAGATGCTGTCAGGTGTGCGGGGCGATCTGGCCATCAAGGTGTTCGGCCCCGATCCGCAAGAGCTGGCCCGTCTGGCCACCCAGATCGTGCAGGTGGTGCAAGGCGTGCCCGGGAGCGAGGATGTGATCACCGCGCAGAACGAAGGTGTGCAGTACCTCAGCGTGGCCATCGACCGGGCGGCCGTGGGCCGCCTGGGCCTGTCCGTGGAACAGGTGCAGAACGACCTGCGGGCTCTGCTGGAGGGTCGCCGCAGCGGCACCGTGGTGCAGGGCATCCGCCGTGTGCCGCTGATGATCCGCGGCAGCGACGCGCTGCGCATGGCCCCGGAGCAGTTCTCCCAATTGCGCCTGCCCCTGCCCGACGGTGCCTCGGTGCCGCTGAGCCAGGTGGCCGACATCCGTGTGGTCGACGGCCCGGTGAAGATCGACCGCGAAAAATCCATGCGCATGTCGGTGGTGCGCGCCAACGTGCGTGACCGCGACCTGGTGGGCTTTGTGGACGACGCCAAGGCCGCGGTGGCACGCGAGGTCAAGCTGCCTCCGGGCTACCTGCTGGCCTGGGGCGGGCAGTTCGAGAACCAGCAGCGCGCGGCAGCCCGCCTGAGCGTGGTGGTGCCGGTGGCATTGGCGCTGATCCTGCTGGTGCTGTTCGCCACCCTGGGCCAACTGCGCCAGGCGCTGCTGGTGTTCGCCAACATTCCCTTCGCCCTGGTGGGCGGGGTGTACGCCCTCGGTGCTACCGGTGAGTATCTTTCGGTGCCGGCATCGGTGGGCTTCATCGCGCTGATGGGCATTGCCGTGCTCAACGGCCTGGTGCTGGTGACCTGCTTCAACCAGTTGGCCGAGCGCCACCTGCCGATCGACGAGGTGGTCCGCCAGGGCTGCCTGCGCCGCCTGCGTCCCGTGCTCATGACCGCCAGCATCACCGCCCTGGGGCTGGTGCCCCTGCTGCTGGCCACCGGCCCGGGCTCGGAGATCCAGCGCCCGCTGGCCATCGTGGTCATGGGCGGCCTGCTCAGCGCCACGGTGCTGACGCTGTTCCTGTTGCCGCTGCTGTACCGTCACTTCCACCGGCCTGCGCGCCCGATCCAAGCATGAGCCCTGTCCATCTCGAACCCTCCATGTGCCTGCTGACCCTGTCGCTGCCCCAGGCCCTGGAAGAAACCCTGCTCGACGCCCTGCAGGCCCTGTCGGAGCACCCCGGTCCCTACACCGTGCTGCAAGGCCAGAGCCTGGGTGCCGGTGTGGACCTGCCCAGCGCCATGGAGCAGGTGCGCGGCCGGGCCCGGCGCACCCTGGTACTGACCGTACTGGCCCAAAGCACGGTGCCGGCACTGATTCAGGCCCTGCAGGCCAGCGTGCCGCACCCGGACATCAGTTGGTGGACTGCGCCGCTGCTGCAACACGGGAGACTGGCATGACGCGCCCTGAAAGCCATCCGAGGCACCTGCTGGTGCTGGCCCTCTGGACCGCACTGAGCCTGCCGGCCGGGGCCGAGACGCCACCCGGCACCACACATACCGACCCTGGCGCGACGCTGGCCAGCGTGGCCCTGCCCTGGGCGGGCCAACTGCAGAACGTGCTGCCCCCCGAAGAGCGCGTGCGGGCCATGCTGCTGCGCCAACCCACGGTGCAGGCGGCCCGCGCCAATGTCGAGGCGGCTGCCGGACGCCAGGCCCGCCTGAATGCCGGCCCTCACGAGTGGACCTTCAAGGCCGGTGCACAACAGCGCCGTGAGATGCCCGGGCCCCGCTACCGTGAAAGCGAATTCGCGGTGGAACGCGGTCTGCGCCTGCCGGCCAAACTCGATGCCGATCAGGCCCTGGGCCGCAATGAAGCCGAGGTCGGCATGCTGGCCTTCGAGGACACGTGGCACGAGTCGGCTCGCACCCTCCTCAAGGCCTGGTTCGACGCGCTGCGCGAGGCCCGCACCCAGCAGACCCTGCGCGAGCAGGTGGCCCTGGCCGAACAACAGCGCTCGGTGGCCCAGCGACGACTGCAGGCCGGCGAGGCTGCCCGACTGGAACTGCTGCAGGCCGAAGCCGACGTGGGTCGGGCCCAGGCTGCGGCCCAGCAATCAAGCACCCGGCTGCGCGCCCTGCAGGCCGATCTGAGGCTGCGCTATCCCGATGTGCAGGGACTGCTGGAGCCGACCTCCAGCGGGCTGCCAGCGCCTGCCGGGCTGTCTGAATCCGCCCAGCACTGGGTGGAACGTGTGCTGGCCGACAACCACGAGCTGGAACTGGCCGAGGCCCAGGCCCGCCACGCCGAACTGGTGGCCCGCCGGGCCGGGCTGGAGCGCCAGGGCGATCCGGTGCTGGGCGTGCGCGCCTCCCGCGAACGGGGCGGGCAGGAGCAGGTTTTGGGGGTGTACGTGTCGGTGCCCTGGGGCGGTGCGGGCCGCAGGGCCGACGAGAAGACGGCGCTGGCCCAGGCCGAGATAGCGCGTCAGAAGGTGGATGAGGTGCGCCAGCGCGTGGGATCGGAGGCCTGGCGCGTGGCCATCAACGCGGTAGAAGGAGAAAGCAGCTGGCAGGCGCTGGAGGCCGCCTGGCAACGCATGGACCAGAGCGCTCGCCTGGCCGGGCGGGCCTACAGCCTGGGTGAACTGCCCTTGGGCGAAGCCCTGCAGGCGCGCCGTCTGGCCCTGGAGGCGCGGCTCAATGCCGATGCGGCCCGGCTTGACATCCTGGAGAGCCAGAGCCGCCTGCTGCTGGACGCCCACCAGATGTGGACGCCTCCCGGGCACGGCGATTGAGACCGCTGAAGCGGCCGTCGCTCAGCCCAGGCCCACCGGGCTGGGCGCCCGCATGACGATCCGGGTGAACAGGCGGTCGTAGGCGGGGTCACGCAGACTGGGGTTGACCAGCGGGTCGGCATTGCTCAGAAAGGCCTCGTCCAGCGCCTTCCAGTCGCCCTCGTCGAGCACCTTGCGGGCTTCAGGAATGATCACCGTCTCTTCAAGCCGCATGTGATCCAGGTAGAAGTCGATGTACCGGCGCAGTTCGTCTTCGAAGCGCTTGCGGCGACCCTCGCCCATCAGCTCCCAGGCCAGCAGCAGGTGCTGCAGTTCGCGCACCGCGGTCTCCCCCTTCATGTGGTCGCGCTCCAGTTGCTCGACCACCGTCATCACGTGCGGTGAGTGCCGTGCGACACGCGGGAACAGCAGATCCGACTCCTTGGGGTGGTGCAGCCGCTCGGGGAACTCGTCGATGTAGAACAGCATCGCCCGCATGACGTCAAAGAAGTTCTCGGGCTCGTCACCCGGCCCCCGGTCCAGCATCATGAGCATGGAGCGCAGCATGGCCGCCAGCGCGGTGTGTTCTTCCTGGATGACCTTGATGCATTCTTGTGCCATGGCGTGCCCCGGGGATGTCTGTGAGAGGAGCACGAGGGTGCCACGGCACCCCGTGCAAGTCCCTGACCCAGATCAAGTGACAGGTCTCAAAACGGGGCACCGGGTTCGATCAGCAGCTCCGCCGGGAGCACGATGCCGGCTTTCAGCCCCTGCCCCTCGGGGCCCCGGCCCAGCTCGAAGCGGGCACCCAGCAGTTGCGCGTAGCGCGACACGATGGCCATGCCCAGGCCCACGCCCTCGCCCATCCATTCGCGCTCTTCACCCTGCACCCAACGCTGCAAAATGCGCTCGCGCTCAGCCCCCGGGATGCCGGGGCCGTTGTCGATCACCGACAGGTGCACCCCGTCGGCCAGTCGCTGCAGTTCGACCGTGATGCTGCCCCCCTCGCCCGAAGCGGGCCGGCCGTAGCGCAGCGCGTTGTCGAGCAGGTTGTTGAGGATGCCCTCCAGCAAGGTGGGGTGGCCCATCACACGCAGTGGCTCGTCCAGCCCGCGTCCGCCCAGATCGATGCCGGCCGCGTCCGCACGCGGCAGCAGGCGCAGCACCGCGTCGCGCACCAGCTCGTCGAGCGCCACCGGCACCGCCTGCATCTGGGTGCGGGCCTCGTCGGCCAACGCCAGGGCCAGCAACTGATCGACCAGGTGGCTGGCGCGCGCCTCGCTGCCCACGATGCGCTGCAGTTGCATGCGCCAGGCCTCGGGCTCGCGCTGGGCCAGGCCGTACTCAGCCAGAGCCCGGATGCCGGCCAGTGGTGTGCGCAACTCATGCGCCACATTGCCGGCAAATTCACGCTGCGCCTGAACCCCGCGCGCCACCCGGGCCAGCAGGGCATTGAGCGCATCCTCCAGCAAGTGCACATCCCGGGTATTGGCCTGCACCTGCAAGGGCGTCAGGTCCTGGGCATTGCGCTGACCCAGCGCCTGCTGCAGGCGGGCCAGGGGTTGCAGCTCGGCGCGGATGGCGCGCCCCAGCCAGGCGGCCAGCAGCACCAGCAGCAGCACTTCGGGAATCACCGAGTACAGCAGCAGATTGCGCAGCAGTGCGCTGCGACTCTGGGTGGTCTGGGCCATGATGACTTCGAAGGCCAGCGGCTCGGAACGGCGCAGACGCACTGCGCGCAGCGGCCTGCCCTGGTAGTAGATGTCGGCAAAGCCGTAGACGGCTTCATCGGTATCGGAGCTCGGCGGCATGTCGAGGCCCGCGTGGCCGGCCAGCAGGCTGCCATCCGGACGGCGCACCGCAAAGTACACGCTCTCGACCTGGTCGAACAGCACCGCCCGCACCTCGCGCGAGGACAGCATCAGCTCCAGCCCCGCATCGTTGGCGCGCACATTGCTAGCCACCGAATAAGCATCATCGAGCAGCGAACGGTCATAGGCCGCCTGGGTGAAATGGCGCGCCAGCGAGATCGAGACCGCCGCACCGGCCAGCCAGGTCAGACCCAGCGGCAGCAGCACATGGCGCAGCAAGCGCGAACGCAGCGTGGGCAGGGCCAGGGTGGCCGGCCCGGGGCTGCCGCTCATGTCTCGGCCTCCAGCAGATAACCAAGGCCCCGAAGCGTCCGGATGCTGGCGCCGCTGCCGACCAGCTTCTTGCGCAGTCGCGAGATGAAGGCCTCGAGGGCGTTGTCGGCCAGGGCCTCGTCAAAGCCCGACAATTTGTCGGCCAAGGTGCGCTTGCTGACCACGCGACCCGGTGGCGTCATCAGCTCCCAGAGCACCTCGAATTCGCGGGCGGGCAGCTCGAACCGGTCGCCCTGCAGGCTGAGGCGGCGGGCCTTGCGGTCCAGCGTGAGGGTGCCCACGGTGGTGATGTCCTGTGTGCCCTGGCTGCGCCGCACCAGGGCACGCAAGCGGGCCTCGACCTCGGCCAGGTCAAAGGGCTTGCCCAGGTAGTCGTCGGCCCCGGCATCGAGTCCGGCAATGCGCTCCTCGGTGCGGTCACGGGCCGTCAACACCAGCACCGGTACCTGATCACCCCGGGCACGGGCCGCCCGCAGCAGACTCAGACCACTGCCCATGCCCTGCCCCGCAGGCCCCACGGGCAGGTTCAGGTCGAGCAGCACCGCATCAAAGGGCTGGATACGCCAGAAGTGCTCGGCCTGCCCCAGCGTGGCGGCTTCATCCACCCGGTGGCCCGCCTCGCTCAGGCTGCGCACCATCACGTCGCGGAGCACGGCGTCGTCTTCAATCACCAGAATTCGCATGCTTGTCATTCCTGAATGGCAGGATGCAAGCCTACCCCGATTCGACCGCCTTGCCTGCACCGGAATGTCCAGCGGACCGGGATGAACGCCGCCCCCCATGTTTCCCGGCCCATGCGGGCCAACGGCTGACCGTAAAGCTGGGGAAAACACACCCCAAAAGTCAGGCTGTGGTCAGGTACAGGTCAGGGACCATGAGGCATAAGCTGAAACGATGAGCATCCGACAGATTTCCATGGCCATGACGCTGGCCTGCGCCTGCGTCTCGGCCGCCGTGGCCCAGACCGCGGCCGCCACTCCTTCCGCACTGCGCCTCGAGCAGGTGCTTCAGAGCGCGCGCAACAACCTCGATGTCCAGCTGTCCAACGAGCTGGCTGCCGCCGCACGGGCTGACATCGTCAGTGCCGACCATGCGCCGCTGCCGGTGCTGACCACCAAGGCCAGCCAGATGGACCTGCAACACGGCCTGGGAAAGGGCAGCGTGCTCAATGAAAAACGCATCGACAAGAGCCTCGGCGTGGACTGGACCTGGGAGCGCGGCAACAAGCGGGTGCTGCGCACCCTGTCGGCCCAGCGCGCAGCCGACGCCGCCCAGGCCGATGTGGACGACATCCGGGTGCAGCAGTTGCAGGCCGGACTGGCGGGCTTCTATGACCTGCTGGCCGCCCAGGAACGGCTGGCCGAGGTGCGCGCCATCAGCCAGAGTGCGAGCCAGCTGGCCAGCACCGCGGCCCAGCGCGTGCGGGCCGGCGACCTGGCGGCCCAGGATGCGGCCCGAACCGACATCGAAGCCCAGCGGGCGCAGGGTGACGTGCGCCTGGCCGAGCTGGAACGCCAACGCGCCAGCGCGGCCCTGAGCCAGGTGCTGGGCCGCAGCACCGCCGCACCACTTGAAGTGGCCCCGGACTGGCCCGCGCTGACGCCAGCGGACACCGCCACCGATCTGGCTGCCGTGGTCGACGCCCGGGCCGATGTGCGTGCGGCCCAGGCCCGGGTGGATGCGGCCCAGGCTGCGCTGGACAACGCCCAGGCCCTGACCCGCAGCGACATCACCGTGGGCGCCTCGCTGGACCACTACCCCGGCACCTCGACCCGCCTGCTGGAGCTGCGCCTGCAGATGCCGCTGCAGACCCATTACGCCTACCAGGGGGAGATCGCCCGCGCCCTGGCCGGACTGAACCAGGCCCGCACCCAGCTCGAGCGGGTGCGTCTGAACGCCCTGCTGGACCTGCAAGGCCTGCAGCAAAGCCTGCTGGGCACCCTGGCCCAGGCCCGCAGCTACGAGACCGAGATCCTGCCGCGCGCGCGTCAGGTGGCCGCCGGTGCCGAACTAGCCTACAGCAAAGGGGCCATCCCGCTGGTGGATCTGCTTGATGCCCGCCGCACCCTGCGCGCCACCCTGATCGAAGCCGTCAATGCCCGCGCCGACCATGCCCGTGCCCAAGGTCTGTGGCTGCTGCGCACCCAACCCCAGCGACTGCTGGCCACCCCCTGATTCACAAGGCGCCGCGCGCGACGCCCAACCTCACTCCTGCCCACCCCATGCGTCACTTCCCCATCCATCGCCTCTGCACCCTCGCCGCGCTGGCCAGCGTGCTGCTGTCGGCCTGCGGCCCCGCTCCTGCGCCCAATGCCGCACCTCAGCCGGCCACCCCCATCGTCCAGGGGCAACAGCTGCGCTTTCCGGCCGGTCACCCCCAGTTGGCCCTGTTGCCCACCCTGGCCGCCAAAGCCGCCCAGGACATCATCGTCGAGCTGCCGGCGCGACTGGTCTGGAATGAAGAACGCACGCAGCGCATCTACCCCGCCTTTGCGGGTCGGGTCACCCGCATCGATGCCGATGTGGGCCAGCGCGTGCAGATCGGAACGGCCCTGGCCCACCTGGCCTCGCCCGACTTCGGCCAGGCCCAGGCCGACACCGCCCGCGCCCAGGTCGATGCCCGTCTGATGAACCAGGCCGTGCAGCGTCAACGCGAACTGTTTGCCGCGGGCATCATCGCGCGCAAAGACCTGGAGCAGAGCGAGGCCGACGCTGCCCGCGCCCAGGCCGAAGTGGCCCGGGCCCAGGCCCGCACCGCCCTATACGGGGGCTCGGCCCAGGTCAACCAGCAGCTCAGCCTGAGCAGCGGCATTGCCGGTGTGGTGGTGGAGCGCAACCTCAACCCCGGCCAGGAACTGCGCCCCGATCAGTCGGGCCCCGGCGTGCCCGCCCTGTTCGTGGTCAGCGACCCGGCTTCGCTGTGGGTGCAGATCGATGCGCGTGAAATCGACACCGGCATCCTCAAGCCCGGTGCCGGCTTCGAGCTCGAAGTGGCGGCCTACCCCGGCACTCTGTTCCAGGGCAAGGTGCTGGCCGCTTCCGACTTCATCGACCCCAACACCCGCACGATCAAGGTGCGTGGCCTGGTGGCCAATGCGGATCGGCGCCTGAAGGCCGAGATGCTGGCCACCGCCCGCATCCACCAGACCTTCGCCAGCGGCGTGGTCGTTCCGGCCGCCGCCATCACCCTCAATGGCACCCACCATGCGGTGTTCGTGCAGACCCAGCCCGGGGTGTTCGAGCCGCGCGATGTGACGCTGGTGCACCAGGGCCCCAAGGAAGTCGTGGTCAGCAAGGGCCTGCAAGCCGGCGAGCTGGTGGTGTCGGACAACGCCCTGCTGCTGGCCCGCCAGTTTCACGTGGCCCAGGAAGACTCGATCGGCCGCAGCGGCAGCCAGAAGAGCGCCCCCGCCCCTGAAGGCAAAGGGACCGCCCAATGAGACGCCTGATCCAGTACGCGCTCTACCAACCGCTGTTCATCGTCCTGGGCACCCTGCTGTTTGCCCTGGCCGGGGTGATCGCCTTCAAAAACCTGTCGGTCGAAGCCTTCCCCGACGTCACCGACACCCAGGTCACGGTGATCACGCTGTTCCCGGGGCGGGCCGCCGAAGAGGTGGAAAAGCAGGTCACGCTGCCGATCGAGGTGGCCTTGTCGGGCCTGCCGAATTCGATCCGCGTGTTCTCGCACACCCAGTTCGGCCTGAGCTTCATGGTCGTCACCTACGACGACAAGGCCGACGTGAACCTGGTGCGTCAACAGGTCAGCGAACGCCTGCGCGGGGTCGATCTGCCAGCCGGTGTCGAGGCCGAGATCGCGCCCAACGCCACCCCGGTGGGTGAAATCATGCGCTATCGGCTGCGCGGTGATGGCCTGAGCACCACCGACCTGCGCACGCTGGAGGATTGGGTGGCCGAGCGCGCACTGCGCCAGGTGCCCGGCGTCGCCGATGTGGTGGCCATGGGCGGATCGATCAAGCAGTACGAGGTGCAACCCGACCTGGACAAGCTGCGTGCCTACAAGCTCAACTTCCAGAACCTGCTGGATGCGCTGGGTCGAGGCAACTCGAATGCCGGTGGCAGCTATGTGGCCCAGGGTGCCCAGCAGTACACCATCCGCGGCCTGGGCCTGCTCAAGTCCTCGGAAGACATCGGCCGCATCGTGGTGGCCGCACGCAATGGCACCCCGATCCTGATCCGCGACATCGCGCAGGTGAAGATCGGTGCCGTGCCGCGCCTGGGCGTGGTCGGCCAGGATCTGGACGACGACGTGGTGACCGGCATCGTGATCATGCGCAAGGGCGAGAACCCGAGCGTGGTGCTCAAGGCCGTCAAGGACAAGATCGCCGATCTCAATGAACGCGGCCTGCCACCCGGCGTGAAGATCGAGCCTTTCTATGACCGCACCTGGCTGATGGACAAGACCCTCACCACGGTGTTCCGCAATCTGGTGGAAGGCGCCGTGCTGGTGTCGCTGGTGCTCTATGTCTTCCTGTCCAACCTGCGTGCCAGCCTGGCCGTGGTGGTGGTGATTCCGCTGGCGCTGCTGTCCACCTTCATGGGCCTGAAGATCATGGGGGTGCCGGCCAACCTGCTGAGCCTGGGGGCGATGGACTTCGGCATCATCGTCGATGGCGCGGTGATCGTGATCGAGAACATCCTGCACCGCCTGGCGCAGAACCGCGAGGACATGCCCGAGTCGGAGCGCAAGCAGACCATCATCGACGCAGCCAACGAGGTGGGGCGCCCCACGCTGTTCTCGATGCTGATCATCATCGCAGCCCACATTCCCATCTTTGCGCTGCAGCGTCACGAAGGCCGCATCTTCCAGCCCATGGCCCTGTCGGTGACCACGGCGCTGATCGGCTCGCTGGTGTTCTCGCTCACCCTGGTGCCGCTGCTGGCCTACTGGATGCTGCGCCGCAAGCTGCCCCACCATGACAACCTCGTGGTGACCACTGCCAAGCGTTTGTACGAACCCGTGCTGGGCTGGGCGCTGAACCACCGACGCAAGGTGCTGGGCATTGCGCTGGCCGCTTTTGCCATGTCGGGCATGGTGGCCTCGCGCCTGGGCTCGGAGTTCCTGCCCGAATTGAACGAGGGCACGACCTGGATCAACTTCGCGCTCTCACCCAATGTGTCGACCGAGGAAGCCGCGCGCATCCTGCGCATGGCGCGCAAGGCCTTGCTGACGGTGCCCGAGGTGCGCACCACCGTGTCCAAGGCCGGCCAGCCCGAAGACGGCACCGACCCCAAGACCATCAGCATGGCCGAGATCTTCGTCGACCTGAAACCCGAGACGGAATGGCGCAAGGGCATGAGCCACGAGAAGATCATCGACGAGATGGACAAGGCGCTTTCAGCCATTCCCAGCATCGACCCGGCCTTCTCGCAACCGATCCGGGACAACGTGCTGGAGTCGATCTCGCAGATCAAGGGACAGATCGTGATCAAGCTCGCGGGTGACGACCTCAGCGAGATGAAGCGCATCACCGAAGCCATCACGCGCGAGGTCAAGCAGGTGCAGGGGGTCTCGCGCGCCGAGATCGACCGCGATGGCCAGGTGCCGC
The DNA here is from genome assembly GCA_003987795.1 of Curvibacter sp. Classification (GTDB taxonomy): domain Bacteria; phylum Pseudomonadota; class Gammaproteobacteria; order Burkholderiales; family Burkholderiaceae_C; genus Curvibacter. The sequence continues at coordinate 5,058 of RXJO01000576.1, read as the reverse complement.
AATTGCTGATCGACATCGACCGTGACCGCGCTGCGCGCTACGGCCTCAACGTGGGCGACATCCAGGACGTGATCGAAGCCGCGCTCGCCGGCAAGGCGGCCACCAGCCTGTGGGAAGGTGAGCGCAAGTTCGCCGTGGCCGTGCGCCTGCCCGCCGAAGACCGCCTGGTGGCCAAGCTCGAGCGCACCCCCATTCCCACGGCCGACGGCGGCTATGTGCAACTGGGCGCGGTGACCCACATCACCGAAACCAGCGGCGCGATGAACATCGCCCGTGAAGCCGGCCGCCGCACCACCGCGATCGGCATCTTCATCAAGGACCGCGACATGGGCTCGGTGGTGGCCGATATGAAGGCCCGGGTGGCCAAGATCGACATTCCGGCGGGCTATGTGGTGAACTGGTCGGGCGAGTTCGAAAACCAGGAACGCGCCATGAAGCGCCTGTCCGTGGTGGTGCCCATCTCGCTGCTGCTGATCTTCGTGCTGCTGTTCGATGCCTTCAAATCCTTCAAGATGGCTTCGCTGATCCTGCTCAACGTGCCCCTGGCACTGGTGGGGGGATTCGTGGCCTTGTGGATCTGCGGCATCCCGCTGTCGGTGTCGGCTGCGATCGGTTTCATCGCCCTGAGTGGTCAGGCCGTGCTCAACGGGGTGGTGATGCTCTCGGTGTTCCAGCAGCTGCGCAAGGCGGGCCACACGGTGTACGAGGCCGCGCGCATCGGTTCGATGCAGCGCCTGCGCACCGTGCTCATGACGGCCATGCTGGCCGCCCTGGGCCTGCTGCCGATGGCCTTGTCGCATGAGATCGGCTCCGAGACCCAGCGCCCGCTGGCCATCGTGGTCATCGGTGGTCTGGTCACGGCCACGCTGCTCACGCTGGTGGTGCTGCCTTCCCTCTACGTCTCGTGGTTCTCACGGGGCAAGAACAGCAAGACCAGCGAGGGCACCTCCTGAATGCCATGAGCCAGGCAGCCTTGCCCAGCACGGCCGTGGTGTTGCTGCACGGCCTGTGCAGTACTCCCGACGAGTTGTTGAGCGTGAACGGCCCGCTGCGGCAACTCGGTTGCAGCGTGGTGCCTTTGCAGATCGCGGGCTACTCCTTCGATGCCGCACACCCTGAGGCACCGGCCACGCACTTTGAGCACTGGGTGCGCGCGGTGCATGACTGCGTGCGCCTGCAGCGCCAGAGCCACCAGCAGGTCGTGCTGGTCGGCATCTCGGCCGGGGCCGGTCTGGCCCTGAGCGCCGCCATGGACCCGGCCACCCGCGTCGATGGCCTGGTGCTGATGTCCACCACCCTGCGCTACGACGGCTGGGCCATCCCGCCCTGGCACTTTCTGCTGCCGCTGGCGCTGTACACGCCGATCGGCCGACTGTGGCAATACCGGGAGAAGCCACCTTACGGTGTCAAGAATGAACGCATCCGGGCCTGGATCGCCCGAGAGTTGGAAAACCGTCGGGTGTCGCGCGCCGGCAGCGCCACCCTCGGTGTGAGCTATCTGCGCGAAAACGACCGTCTGCTGCGGCGCCTGCGCCGCCATCTGGGGCAGGTCGTCTGCCCCCGCATTCTGGCCTTGCACGCTGAAGAAGACGAGGTGGCCAGCCCGGAAAATCTGCGTCTGCTGGCAGTTGGACTATCATCCGCGGCTGTCTCTCTCAAGACGGTTACAGTCAGAAACAGCTTTCACATGATCAGCATCGACAACGATCGTCAACAAGTTGTTCGCGAAACCGTCGATTTCGTGCGCTCGCTGACCGCGAGCCCTCCGTGCCCCTGATCTGTGCGGCCAGCCGCCTCCAACATGAATCCCGATATCGACCAGACCATTGCCCAGATCCTGGTGGACAAGTTCCACATCGAAGCTGAACGGGTCAAGCCCGAAGCCGCTCTCGAAGACCTGGGTCTGGACTCGCTGGCCCTGATGGAATTCGTCTTCGCGATCGAAGACGCATTCCAGTTGCGCATCCCCGAAGAACGCCTGGACCCGCGCCAGGGCGGCATCACCCTGCAACACCTGGCCGACGTGATCCGCGAGCACCTGGGGACCCAGGCCAGACCCGCCGGCGCATGAGCAACACGCCAACCCGCATCGGCGTGGCAGGTCTGGGCCTGATCAGCCCCCTGGGCCACACCCTGGAGGACTTCCGGTCCAAGGTGATGGCTGCCGCGTCGGCGGTGGGCCCCTGGCAACTCGACCTGCCAGGTATCGATCCGGTGATCCTGCCCCTGGCACGCTGCGATTTCAACGATGCCGCAGTCCGCACCCCCTCGCGTGTGCCAGCCGACCGCGGCACCTCGATGGCCCTGACAGCGGCTGTCTCGGCCTGGGCCGACAGCGGGCTGGACATGGCCGGGCTGGACGCCGAACGCGTCGGTCTTTACTGGGGCAGCGGCATGGCCGGTGCCCACAGCTTCGACGCCAGCTGCCACACCTTGTACGGCGAGCACAAGCGCCTGCGCCCGACCACCGTGCTGAGCACCATGCCCAACGCCGCCGTGGCCGAGATCAGCCTGCAACTCGGCATCCGTGGTCCCTCGCTCACCTATGCCTGCGCCTGCGCCTCATCGGCCGTGGCCATCGGCGAGGCCATGCGTGCCTTGCGCGGTGGCTGGATCGATGTGGCGGTGGTGGGGGGGCATGAATCCATGCTCAGCCCTGGCGTGCTCGCCAGTTGGCAGGCCATGCGGGTGATGGCCCCGACCGGCCCCGAGGGCGCCCAGGCGGCCTCGGCCTGCCGGCCTTTCTCGGCCGACCGGCATGGATTCGCGATGGGCGAAGGCGCTGCAGCCCTGGTGCTGGAAAGCCCGGCCCATGCGCAGGCACGCGGGGCACAGCACAAGTTGAAGCTGTCAGGCTATGCCACCAACAGCGATGCCCGACACATCAGCCAGCCCGATGCAGCTGGACAGGTGCGTGCCATGCAGGCCGCCCTGCGCGATGCCGGCCTGCAGGCGCAGGACATCGGTTATGTGAACGCCCACGGCACCGCCACCCAGGCGGGGGACCGTGCCGAGGCCGAATCATTGCAGACGGTGTTCGGGGAACGCGGGGTGGCGGTGAGTTCGACCAAGGCCATCCATGGCCATCTGCTGGGGGCCGGTGGCGCGATGGAACTGTTGGTGGCCCTGCAGGCCCTGGCCAGCGGCCAAGTGCCACCGACGGCCCACCTCAGCCAGCCTGACCCGGCTTTTGCCCTGGACCTGGTCAGCGGTGCGGCCCGCGCCGTGCCAGGACTGCGTCACGCCATGTCGAACTCATTCGCTTTTGGCGGCACCAATGCCGTGCTGATCGCCAGCCTGGACTGAGACTGAAAAGCGATCCAGCCTTTGCAGGGCTGGATCATCCCGGCGTCACATGCCGAGCAGGTGCGGCTCGCCGGCCGAAGAGCCCAGGTAAGTGCCCGAGGCACGGCGTGCGCCTTGACTGGCGCTGGCATGCTGGTCGCTCAAACGGAACTGGCGAACCACGCTGGCCAGGCGATCGGCCTGCTCGCGCAGCGATTCGGCCGCTGCGGCCGACTGCTCGACCAGGGCCGCATTCTGCTGGGTCATCTGGTCGATCTGGTTCACCGACTGATTCACATCGCCGATGCCGGTGGACTGCTCAGAGGCCGCAGCGGTGATCTCGCCGATGATGTCGCTGACGCGCTGCACGCCGGAAACGATCTCGTCCATGGCCGAGCCGGCGTCTTCGACCAGCTTCACGCCGCCGTCGACGGCACTGACGCTGTTCTTGATCAGGCCCTTGATCTCGCTGGCCGCCTGGGCCGAGCGTTGGGCCAGGCCGCGCACCTCGCTGGCCACCACCGCAAAGCCACGCCCTTGCTCGCCAGCACGAGCGGCTTCAACCGCGGCATTCAAGGCCAGGATGTTGGTCTGGAAGGCAATCGTGTCGATCAAGCCGATGATGTCGTTGATCTTGCGGCTGGAGGCCGAGATCTCATGCATGCTGCTGATGGCCTGACGCACCACCGAGCCGCCACGAACCGCAGCGCTGGATGCCGAGCCCGAGAGCTGATTGGCCAGTTGGGCCGATGAAGCCGTCTGTTGTACATTGCCCGTCAGGTTGCTGATGGACGACACGGTGGCCTGCACGTTCGAGGCGGTCTGTTCGGTGCGACCCGACAGATCCTGGTTGCCCGAGGCGATTTCATGGCTGGCGGTGGCAATGCTCTCACTCGCATCACGCACCTGGGACACCATGGCGCCCAGCCCGGCCTGCATGTCGGCCAGGGCATTGAGCAGATCGGTCACCTCGTCCTTGCCCTCGGCCTCGATGCGGCGCGACAGATCGCCACCCGCGATGGCCTGAGCGGCATGACGGGCGATCTCGAGAGGGCGACAGATCGAATGCATGTTCAGCAAGGTCAGAGGCACCACCACGATCACCGTGATCACCACGGCCGCGACAAACAACAACTGGGTCTGCTTGGACACCCGGGCCTGGTCGGCCACGGCCTCATTGACCTGGGCGGTCAGGCTCTTCTCAATGGCACCCACGGCCTTCTCGGCTTCCTCATACTGAGCCACCGAACGTGCGCTCATGCGGTTGGCGGTGGTCGCCGATTCATAGCCCCCCGATTCGAGCTGGTTGGCCACCGAGGCAAACTGATCCCGGTAGGCCACCAACTTCTGGGCCACGGTTTCCAGCTCGGGCTTGTTGCCCATGCTGTCGCTGCCGAGCATGCGCTTGATCATCTGATCGGCCCGGCCCAGCGACTCCAGCCATTTGGCCCGCAACTGCTTGACCTGCTCGGGCTTCTCGTACTGGATGATCATGTCCTTCTCGAAGCGACGGGTCTGGCCCAGCTCAGCACGCAGCTCCGCCAGGTTGCCCATCGAGGCATAGGAGTGGGTCATGAAATCCTCGCTCATGGCCTGGATGCGGAACATGCCCAGCATGCCGGCCCCACCCAACAGACTCAAAAGGCCCAGGACCACCGCAATGGCGCCGATCATCCGGAAGCGGATGGTGAACAAGCGCATCAGCGCAAAGACATTCATACAAGAACCTCCGGGTGGCACTCAGAAATGACAGGCCTCGCCCGTGGAATCTGG
>RXJO01000103.1 GCA_003987795.1 Curvibacter sp. | reverse complement strand
AACTTCCAGGGGCCAACTTGTCCGACCGTCTAGTGGTGCTGCCGCAGTACCTGATTCCCAAGCTGGCCCTGACCCGATTTGCCGGCCTTGTCGCCAGCGCCCGGGCTGGCGCCCTGACGCACTGGATCATCCGCCGCTTCGTGGCCCGTTACGGGGTGGACCTGTCCGAAGCCCAACTGAGCCAGCCCACCGACTACGCCAGCTTCAACGAGTTCTTCACCCGTCCGCTGCGCGAAGGCGCGCGCCCCCAGGCCGATGCGGCCTATGTGTGCCCGGTCGACGGGGCCATCAGCCAGTTCGGGCGCATCGAGCGCGACCAGATCTTCCAGGCCAAGGGGCATTCGTACAGCACCCAGACGCTGGTGGGCGGCAATACCGCGCTGGCGCGCCAGTTCGATGACGGCGAATTCGCCACGCTCTACCTGAGCCCGCGCGACTACCACCGCATCCACATGCCTTGCACCGGCCGGCTGCTGCGCATGATCCACGTGCCGGGCGATCTGTTCTCGGTCAACCCGGCCACCGCCCGCGGGATTCCGGGGCTGTTCGCCCGCAACGAGCGCGTGGTCTGCGTGTTCGAGGACGAGGCCCGCCGACCCTTTGTGCTCACCCTGGTGGGTGCCACCATTGTCGGCAGCATGGCCACCGTGTGGCATGGCGTGGTCAACCCACCGCGCCCGGGCACGGTGCGCGAATGGCGGTACGACACGCAGGAGGTGGTGATCGCCAAGGGCGCCGAGATGGGCCGCTTTCTGCTGGGCTCGACCGTGGTGATGCTGTTCCCCAAAGACACGCTCTCGTTCAACCCCGACTGGGCTCCGGCCCGTGCCATCCGCATGGGGGAGGCCATGGGTCACAGCGCCTCCCGCCCGGCTTGATCAACCCCGTTTCTGTTTTCAACCTTTGACACCTGCGCACAGCGCCCCAGAACCATGACCACTCTCGGTACCCCCCTGTCGGCCTCGGCCACCAAAGTGATGTTGCTCGGCTCCGGCGAGCTGGGCAAGGAAGTCCTGATCGCGCTGCAGCGCCTGGGCGTCGAAACCATCGCGGTCGACCGCTACGACAACGCCCCGGGCCAACAGGTGGCGCACCACGCGCGCACCATCACCATGAGCGATCCGGCCCAGCTCAAGGCCCTGATCGAGGCCGAGCGCCCGCACCTGGTGGTGCCCGAGATCGAGGCCATCGCCACCCCCATGCTCGAAGAGCTGGAAGCCGCCGGTGTGGTGCGCGTGATCCCCACCGCCCGCGCCGCCCGCCTGACCATGGACCGCGAGGGCATCCGCCGCCTGGCCGGCGAGACCTTGGGCCTGCCCACCAGCCCCTACCAGTTCTGCGACTCGCTGGCCGAGTTGCAGGCGGCCATTGATGCCGGCATCGGCTACCCCTGCATCGTCAAGCCGGTGATGAGCAGTTCGGGCAAGGGCCAGAGCAAGATCGACGGCCCCGCCGATGTGCAGAAGGCCTGGGACTACGCCATGGCCGGCGGCCGCGTGAGCCACGGCCGCGTGATTGTCGAAGGCTTCATCGACTTCGACTACGAGATCACCCAGCTCACCGTGCGTTCGGTGGGCGCTGACGGCCAGATCGTCACCAGCTTCTGCGACCCCATCGGCCACGTGCAGGTCAGCGGCGATTACGTGGAAAGCTGGCAGCCTCATCCCATGCACCCCGCCGCACTCGAGAAGTCGCGCCAGATCGCCAAGGCCGTCACCGACAACCTCGGCGGCCAGGGCCTGTTCGGCGTGGAGCTGTTCGTCAAGGGTGAGCAGGTCTGGTTCAGCGAGGTCAGCCCGCGTCCGCACGACACCGGCCTGGTCACCCTGTGCACCCAGCACCAGAGCGAGTTCGAGCTGCACGCCCGCGCCATCCTGGGCCTGCCGGTGGACACCAGCCTGCGCAACCCGGGCGCCAGTGCCGTGATCTACGGCGGCGTCGAGGCCCAGGGCATCGTGTTCGACGGCGTGGACGAGGCCCTGGCCATTCCCGGCACCGACCTGCGCCTGTTCGGCAAGCCCGAGAGCTTCGTCAAGCGCCGCATGGGCGTCGCCCTGGCCCGCGGCACCGACACCGACCAGGCCCGCGCCACGGCCAAGCTGGCGGCCTCCAAGGTCAAGCCGCGGGTGGCCTGAGCGGGCTGGATTGCCCCGATCGAGATCAGGCTCACTAGAGATGAACGAGGCAGAGATCCGTCAGGGGCTGATCGACCGGCTGCGGCGGCAGGCGCATGGGGCGTCGGCCTCCTACATCTCCGAGCTGTGCATCGATCGCTTTGAGCGCCGCGTGGACCTGGTGCAGGTCGGGGTGCGACTGGCAGCCTTCGAAATCAAGAGCGACCGGGATCGCCTCACCCGGCTGTCAGGGCAGCTCGATAGCTATTGCCGTTTTTTTGAAAACGTCACGGTGGTGTGCACCTTGCGGCATCTGGCGGCGGTGCAGTCACAGGCTCCGGCAGAAGTGGGTCTTTGGACCGTGGATGACGCCCTGGGTTTCGAAGTGGTGCGCCCACCCCGCTTGTTGCGGGGCCAGCGAATCGAAGATTGGTTGAGCTTTCTCCCCGTGCCAGAACTGCGTCGCCTGCTGCGATCCCATGATCGACCCGCACAGGGAACCCGCGAGGACTTGCTCGTCCAGGCCGGCACCCTGCCAAAGGCCTTGGTGCGGACCCAGGTGCTGCACAGCCTGCGCACCCATGAGGAGCGATTGGCGCCAAAGCGGGCTCGGCAGCTCGCCCTGGCCGAGGCCCGCAAGGCGATGCCCTCGGCCCCTCACCCCGAGACTCGATTGCAGGCGCTTCTCAGTCGCGGCACCGTGCCGCTGAAGGCCTTGGTCAGACAGGTCAGTTTCGCTGGCTGATTGGGTCTTGGCTTGATAGCCTCACCCCAGCTTCCGATAAAGCGTCTGCCGGCTGATGCCCAGTTGGCGGGCGGCGGCCGAGAGGTTGCCGCGGGCGTTCTGGATGGCCTGCTGAACGGCAGCGCGGGAGATGTCGGCCAGTTTCTGGTCGGGGCCCATCGCGGGGCCGGCTGCGGTCAAGGCTGTCGCGGGTGGTGCCACCACCTGGCTGGCGGCGGCCGGGCGCAGCAGGGCCAGCATGTCGTCGGGCAGGTGCGGCCAGTCGACCGTGGTCTCGCCCGGATCGAGCAAGGCGATGGCGGTGCGCAGCACGCTGGCGTATTGGCGCAGGTTGCCGGGCCAGGGGTAGGCGGCCAGGGCGCTCAGCAGAT
>RXJO01000314.1 GCA_003987795.1 Curvibacter sp. | reverse complement strand
GATGCCGTCGTAGTAGGTGCGCAGCAGCGCCTCGCGCCAGCTCATCGCTTCACCATGCATGGAGGTGAAGCGCAGGGCATCCAGGTCGTCGCGCAGGGCCAGCGGCAACGCACTGGGGGCGCCAGGTGCACGCTCGATCGCCGTGGTCGGCACAAACTCGCGCAGGTGGCTCAGGCTCCAGCGCAGCTGCGGAAAGCGCAGAAAGCTGCCGTCGTCGAACCGGATGGTCTTGTCGGCCGGCGGCGGCGAGCCCTGCATCCAGCCCAGGGCCTGTGGGTTGCTGGCGTGGGCGTCGGGCCAGGTGGGGGGCGTGAGGGTGTCTGACATGGGTGGATTTCTGGGGGCCAAGTGGATTCCCATTGTGGCGATCTTTGGTAGCGAGTCGATTTCGCTGACGCGACAGACGGGCGTTCCCAAAACAAACGGCCCGTGACCACCACAGGGGCGGGCACGGGCCGTCGGGGCACAGGCGCGGGGCTGTGCTTACTTCACTTCGCTCACGAACTGCGAGTTCGGGCGGCGCACCTTCTTCAGGTTGACCAGCCAGTCCTTGTCCTCTTCGCGGTAGCCCAGGGGCAGGATGATCACGCTGCGCAGGCCCTTGGCGCGCAGGCCCAGGATCTCGTCGAGGGCGGCCGGATCGAAGCCTTCCATGGGGGTGGCATCCACGCCCTCGGCGGCAGCGGCGATCAGCGCGGTGCCCAGGCCGATGTAGGCCTGGCGGGCGGCATGCTGGTAGTTGGTCTCGGCGTCACGGCCGGGGTACATCGCGAGCAGCTTGGCGCGGTAGGCTTCCCAGCCTTCGTTCTTGAAACCACGCTCGTCGTTGGTCAGGTCGAACATGTGGTTGATGCGCTCGGCCGTGTAGTTGTCCCAGGCAGCGAACACGATCAGGTGCGAACCGTCGGTGATCTGGCCCTGGTTCCAGGCGATGGCCTTGATCTTCTCGCGCACTTCGGCGTTGGTCACCACGATCAGCTCGTAGGGCTGCAGGCCGCTGGAGGTGGCGGTCAGGCGCACGGCCTCGATGATGCTGTCGACTTTGGCCTGGGGGACGGCCTTTTGCGGGTTCATCTTCTTGGTGGCATAGCGCCACTTGAGCAATTCGTTCAGGTTCATGGTGCGGATTCGGAAATGGGTTGGTCTGGGGTTTGGACCCGGTGGGGCAGGGCTGCCCTCGGGCTTGTGGCGCATTCTGCCACCCGTCGGGATTTCTTGCTGAGAGCGCAATATTTCCTCGATTTGAGCACCTCTTGTTGTGATTGCTCGTTTGGGCGCCTGTCCGGCCGCAGGGTCGCGGATGCGAAATCACCACAAGGCCTGACGGGATCGGCGGAAGTTGTCAGCGATTGTCACTTTTGAGCGATATTCCGGGGTATCACGCCATCAACACAAAAAGGTGATGCCATGCTGAAAACGCTTCGTGCCCGATTGATCGCCATCTGTGTGGCGATCACCGTGGTCTCCCTGCTGGTCCTGACACTGGCGACCTTGTTCGTGGTTCAACGTGACACCCGGGCCAGCCTGGACGACCGACTGCACCAACTGACCCAGACCCATGCCAGCGAGCTGACAGAGTGGGTGCGAGAGAAGCAGCGCATCACCGGTTCGCTGAAAACAGCAGTCGGGCAGGCCGAGCCAGTTCCTTTTCTGTTGGCCGCCAAAGAGGCAGGTGCCTTTGATGACACCTATTTTGTCTACGCTGACAAACGAAACATCTTTGCCCACCCGATGCCCGACACCTATGACGGCACCGCCCGGCCCTGGTACAAGCAGGCCGTGCAAGCGGGCGGGCCGGCCCTGACACCGGCCTATGTGGATGTGAGCACCGGCAAGCTCACCATCAGTTTCGTCGAGCCGGTCGGCCCCAAGGACAAGCCGATCGCGGTGGTTGGCACCGACATGCACCTGGACACCGTGGCCCGCAATATCATGGAGATCCACCCCATTCCCACCAGCTTTGCTTTCCTGCTGGACGGCGAGGGCAAGGTGCTGGCTTACTCCAAGCCCGAGACCATCCTCAAGCCCGTGTCGGCCATCGCCTCAGGACTGGAGCTGCCGGTGCTCGCGGCCCTGAGCGATCAGGGCGGGCACATGGTGGTCGAAATCAATGGGGCCCCGCAGATGCTGTATGCGGCCAAGGTCAAGGACACACCCTGGTTGTTGGCCATCGCCATCGATCAGGCGGATGCCACCCGCCCGGTGCGCAACCTGATCCTGGTCGCGGCAGGCATCGCGCTGCTTTGCGTGCTGGTGTCGATCGCCTTGCTGACCGGTGCGGTGCAGCGGCTCCTGCGCCGCCTGGATCTGGTCGAAGCCGCGCTGCGGGACATCGCCTCGGGCGAGGGTGACCTGACCCGCCGCCTCACCACGGACGGCGATGACGAGCTGGCCAACATCGGCAGGTCATTCAACCAGTTTGTCGACAAGATCGCCCATGTGTTGCTGCGCATCCGTGACTCGTCAGAATCCGTGCGGGTCGCAAGCCAGGAGATCGCCAGCGGCAACCACGACCTCTCGGCCCGCACCGAGCAGCAGGCCGGCTCGCTCGAGGAGACGGCGGCCGCCATGGAACAGCTCACCTCCACCGTGCAGCAGAACGCCGACAATGCCCAACAAGCCAATCAACTGGCCAGCGGGGCGTCCGAGGTGGCCTCGCGCGCCAGCACCGTGGTGGGCGAGGTGGTCAGCACCATGCAGGGCATCGAACACTCGGCCCGCAAGATCTCCGACATCATCGGCGTGATCGACGGGATTGCCTTCCAGACCAACATCCTGGCCTTGAACGCGGCGGTCGAGGCGGCGCGCGCTGGCGAGCAGGGGCGCGGCTTTGCGGTCGTGGCCTCCGAAGTCCGCACGCTGGCACAGCGCAGCGCCACGGCTGCCAAGGAGATCAAGGAGCTGATCGGCGAATCCGTGTCCCAGGTCGACCAGGGCAGCCGCTTGGTGCAACAGGCGGGCGCCACCATGGACGATGTGGTCAAGAGCGTGCAGCGCGTGACGTCCATCGTGAGCGACATCACGCTGGCCAGCCAGGAGCAGAGCACCGGCATCGCCGAGATCGGCAGTGCCATCACCCTGATGGATCAGGCGACCCAACAGAACGCAGCCCTGGTCGAGCAGGCCACGGCCGCCGCCCAGTCCTTGCAGCAGCAGGCGGTCGAGTTGGCCGACGCTGTGGCCGGTTTCGTGCTGGACGATGGCGCGGCCCGACCCTACTCATCGGCAGGCAGGGTGTCTGCCCCCGCCCTGG
>RXJO01000446.1:1602-2925 GCA_003987795.1 Curvibacter sp. | reverse complement strand
CGGTGGTCAATAGGGCAGTAGAGAGCGGCCCGGCTGAGGGGTCGGCCAATTTTGCAACCATGATCCGTGGTGTCGGAAAAGTTTTTTGAGCCAAATCAATTTTTTCTATGAGCAGAGCGGTGAAAAAAGTACCGTTAACGGAAAAAGAAGTAGCCCAAAAAAATTTTCCCGACTTGTTTTTGGTGGTGGTTAAATGGTACTGCATCAATAGGCAGGGCGCAGGGTGCGAGTTCCCCGCGCCGGACATGGTGCTTTGACACCCATTTTTGGGACCCCGAGCCGGGTAAGATTTCGCAAAACAAAAAAAAGGGGGACCTTTTTTTTGGTTCAGAATGTAAAAATTCTGAATAAAAACGGAGGTCCTGCCATTTTTTTGCCCTCCAAGAGAGAGGTCTGGAAAGCCAGCACCCCTTGGCCTGATCAACCAAGTGGCTAGTACGGACGGGCTGGGGGGCGAAAAAGGCAGGAACTCCTCCGCCTGGGCGTGGGGCTCGGGATGGCGACCTTCTCCGGGCGGGTGCCCCGGAGAAGGGAAAAAACCGAAGAACCGAGCAAGAGCTCGGGAATAGTAGGTCCCAGCTGGGGGAAACAACCCCCGGAAGGGTCGCCAACCCCCCGCGGAGGCTCCTAGCCGCGCCTGGCGGCCGCCTTCCCGCCCAACAGGGCAGGGATAAGCAGCGGCCCAGTGGCGGATCAGCTCCGGCTGATCTTAGGCCCAATGCCCCGCGGAAGCAGGGGTTGGCTCGCCAGTAAGAGCCCTGCGCCACCGCACCTCGTGCGCACCCCGTGCAGCGCCCGGGAATTTCCAGGGAGGCATGGACGGCCCCTTCGGGGAGTTGGGACGGTCTGACTCGCCCGCTGCGGGATGACATGTGCCACGGTGGCTCGTTCCACCGAACCTGGCTGGCCTAGCAAGGGCTAGGGCCCACCTGGAAGTTCGTTCCGAGGCGAGGCGGCGGCTGGACAGCGGGAGTTCCAGCGCCAGCGGGAAGCCACAGGCCGGTCCAGTAGGTGCTGGCGGCGGAGTTTTATCCCGACGGTCCTTGACCCAGATCACCGTGAGCAAACCCATTTGCCACACGGCTTGAGACCCACTTAGTAAGCACGTGATGTGCGCAGGTGGTCATGACTTGGTCCCGAAGGTTTTAGAGCCGCCAGCACATAGCAGGTCAAGGGGAGCAAAGCCCTACCCAAACGCCTTCACGTGGCGCGACCTGTCGTCCGGAAACCCATTAATGGACGCGAAGTTTGGGAGGCACATTTAAGGAAAGTCATATTGCATATTATCTTTCATTTTATGCGGTTTTTATTGGTTTGTTGTGT
>RXJO01000446.1:457-1512 GCA_003987795.1 Curvibacter sp. | reverse complement strand
TAGAGAGGATTCGAAATGCGGCCCTTCGACAAAGTGAATCGCAGGAGGATTACGAGGCGCGTTTGCAACGCCAACGTGACCGTCGCTTTATTGAATCGCAAGAAGAATCCGAGCTGCGCTTGCAGCGCCAGCGTGATCGCCAAGAGGCAAACCGCCTTGCCGAGTCGCAAGAGGAATCCGAGCTACGCTTGCAGCGCCAGCGTGATCGCCAACAGATGATTCGCGAGATGGAGTCAGAACAAGAACGTGACGAGCGCCGTTTGCTCGACAGGCTTCGGCACGAGGATACGCGAGGCGCAAAACTGCAAGCTCGACTACAGCAGCGGCGCGCAGAGCTCGTTCGTGAGCGCCGTTTGGAGAGCGAGTCCGATCGGGCCTCTCGGAAAGAAAAAGAGGCCGAACGAGAAGAGCGTGCAGAGGAGCTCGCTGCGGAGTGGCGCCTTCAAGTTGAACATGATCTGGTGAACGAGTTGCTTCGGGAGCCTTCTGAATGCGATGACCCTTGGCGGAAAATCTACGCCAAGGAACGTTGCCCGCTTTCGATTCAGGATCTCCCCGACCCAGTCACTTTTGATCAATCCAAGCAGGCCACGGATCGCTTCAAGACGTTGGCTGACCAGCTGGCTTTCGTCGTTTGCGCTGTTTGCTCTGAAAAGCACGAGTCTTCGATGGTGGAGCTCCGGTCTGCAGATTTTCAGCGCTGGCTTCCGAGACTGGCTCCGAACCAAGCCTTTTCTACAGATGCGCGTGCTGAAGCGCTGATCGGTGGATGTGCTGTCAGCTTGTACTCCGCCGGCGTCTCAGACGGTATGGCGTTTGTTTGCTCTCGCTGCGCCATGTTCCTGAATGGCAAGCGTGGAATGAACACGCCCCTTGGGTTGCGCTATGATCTTGGAAAGGTTCCTGAGTCACTTCCACAACTTTCCACAGCCGAGAAAATGGCGATCCAGCTTCAGCGCACGTACGGCCGCGTTCTTGTTGTCGACATTTCTGGCGTCACAACAAAGCGAATCCATGGGCACATGGTCACATTCTCGACGAAGCAAGCCTCCGCT
>RXJO01000446.1:0-383 GCA_003987795.1 Curvibacter sp. | reverse complement strand
TGGTAACTGGAAGCGCTTCCTTTTGCAGACAAAACTTTACCGAGAGCACTTGCTTCTTCGCGTTGATGTTGTTTCTCAGTGGTTGCTGTTCCTAAAAGAACACCATCCCGAGTACCGCGGCATCCGAATTGACGAGGATCGATTGCGTTCCCTTTCCGACTTTGCGAACAACATCGTGGAGGCGGCATTGGTCACGCAGAACAGCATCGACGAACGCGAGACTCGGTCAAACATCGCGCAACCAGCCGCGCGAGACGAAGATGATGACGGCGCTGATCGGATTGAGGAAACTTATGGCGAGACGAACATTCCTCGGCCTGAAGATTTCTCCAACTCGCGCTTCGTCCGGAACATCCTTGGTGCCGCCAAAATTTCAATCAGCG
>RXJO01000404.1 GCA_003987795.1 Curvibacter sp. | reverse complement strand
GCAAGGACTCTATCAACTCCTTCAAAACAGCTCGGGCCATGAAGAGTGGATAGCGTTTGGAGTCTATGCAATCGTCCGGGATGCGACATCTAAGGGAGAAGCTGGAGAATTGCGCCTTTCCAGAAGAGTCCGAGCTTGAAAATTTTCAATGCCTTAAGGCGACCCTGCTCGAATTCCGTCACGGTGAGATTGCCCATGCAGATGGAGCTCGTATGCAGGTCCGTCATCAATCAAACGGTGTCTCTTACACATCGAATGGTATCGATCCGGAAACAATCAAGGCCATGCAGGTGCTGATCCCTAAATTTCGTGAGGCTGTTTGGAAGGAGGTAAGCAACCGCTTAAGCGGTTAAGTGCATGCCCTTGCGTGAACCAGCTACGCCAGCGGTAAATAACAGACTGGTGATGGCCGCGAGGATGGGGTAATGGTACTTCGTGAAGGGCTTCAGCTGAATTGATGAAGCCCGAGCATCTGATGCTTAACATGATGGCATCAATGCACTGCCGATATTTATGCCTTTAGTCTATCAGTGTAGTAACTGACAATTGCAGCATTCAGGCCCAGTGCGATATGATTTACACCTGCATCGAGCAATGCAACGCCACCAAAACCAGAATCGAATACTTTTTCTCGAGAGTCTGAGGTGTAAACCGTCCAGTCGGTATTAAATTGCAATGCTGCTATTGGAACATCTTCGCCGGTAATTTTGTCATTCAGAACAAAAACCAACCGACCATATGTCTGAGGCTCGGCCAATACGCTACTTTTCACATATTGTAGAACAAACCTAACTTTGCCAGCTGGAACACTGAGGGTAATACCATCGCCATCGTTATATGTGCCGTACTCACCTAGATTTGCTTTTTTAAATGCGGCAAGTATAGATTTGTAGACATCATTCAATGCAATAACATCCCTGTTGATTCTATACCCCTTCTGGGCATCAATAAAATCATAAATTCTCATCATTACTTCCCTTGAAATACGGATAGTCTCCGCACCTCAAGGATACTTCACTCCATCATGGCTTCCATGTGTCGCAAGAGCTCACCACTAAGCCCAAGCACAATCGTTGACTCATGCCGGAACTGTTTTCTCAGCTGAGGGATCAGCACCTATTCAGCGCTCGTTTTCATCGTCATCCATCTTGGGCCAGGACCGAACCGCCCCCACCACGTTCCCCGACAGGCTGCGCAGCAGCTCCACCAGCGGATCTGACCTCTGCCGGTTGTCCTTCTCGTACAGCCCCAGGTACTTGGCCAGCTTCTCCAGCGCGCCCAGCTTGTCGTGGAACTTGTATTCGATGCGCCCGTACTCGTCGATCTTGAAGCTCTGCACCGCGGCGGCCGTCTCCTGGTCCAGCTCGGACGGAATGAGGATCTTGCCGGTGGCATCCATCACACGGCGGATGTCCGAGAAGGCCACGCGCCGCAGCTCCACCAGCGCCTGGGCCTGGTCGATCACCGCTGCCTCGGCGGCTTCGGCGCGCAACTCGACAATGCGCGCCTTCACCTCGGGCATCTGCATCAGCTCATGCGCCGACTTGCTGAGGGTGCTGGGCAGGGTGTCCGGGGCCACATCGTAGGCCCGGCGGTAGGCCTCGCGGGAATTGGCGGTGGCGAGGTATTCGATGCAGAAGCGCTCTTGCTTTTGGGTCAGGGTCAGGTCTTGATCAGTCATGGTGTTCACCGCTTGTCATGGTTGCGGGGCTGCTGCCTTGGCCGTGGCCTTGATGGAGGCCTCGGTCTCTTTCACAGCCGTCTTGAGCAGCTGATTGCGCTCCTCCGTGAGCTTGTCCAACTTGGCGCGCTTCTCTTCAGGCGTGTCAGCTGAACGCCTGATGGCGCGCATCTCTTGGTTGATGCTGGCCAGGGACTTGGAAGCCACCTCCAGGGGGCGATATTCACCGGCCATGGGGGCCTTTTCCTTGTCGTCGGCGATCTCCGAGCGCCCGATCTTGTCGAGCTCGCGCAGGGTGCCGCGCAGGCGGGAGGCCTCGCCCAGCATGTCGTAGAACTGGGTTTCGTACTTCGTGTGCTGGGCCGGTTCTTGGGCATAGAAGCGGCGCACCACCGGCAGTTGGTCCGTGCGCATGGCCGGGGTCTTGTCGTCGAAGAATGCCTTGTCAGACAAGGCCAGGCCATACATGGCGAAGGTGTTGAAGTAGCCGCGCAGCAGCGCCTCGGTGCGCACCGGGTTGATCTGCAGGGCCTCGGGCAGATCCCGGGTTGCCATGCCAGCCGCCTTCAGCGTCTCGCTGGTGGTGGGCTTGGCCCGCAAGAAGGGCTGCATGTCTTCCATGCCGGGTGTCTCGATCGGGGCCTTGGTGAAGCCGGTGCGGTTGGTGGCCTGCTCGTACAGGGGGGCCAGCAACTGCGGCATGAAGTTCAGGTTGAACGTCGCCCCCAGGATGCGCGCGAAGTCGCCCCCCAGGCCGTGGGCATCGTCGTCGACCAGCTTCTCCACGGACCGCTCGGCCACCGACGCCAGGGCCCCGACTTCCCAGATCTTGGGGTACCGGAAATGTTGGTCGCCGACGAAGAAATGCCAGTGGCTGTCCCGGTCCCAATCGGGCAGGTCCTGATACCGCGGGTCGCTACGGTTGTACAGGTACAGCGCCGCGCTCATCAGGGCCAGCATGCCGGCCTTCGTGGCGATCGCGCCCCGGTTCGGGTCATGTGCCACACCGCGGAAAAGGCGATCCATGGAGACTACGGCCGGCCGCAAGAACATCACCGTGTCGTACAGAAAGCCCAGCGGCTTGCTGTCCCCACGCATGGCGAAGTCGGTCGAGATCTCGCGCGCCAGGTAGGCCGCATGGCGAGGGTTCACACCGCTGTCCACGGCCCGCTTGTATTCGCCCAGGCGGGTGCTGGACTCGAAGGCATCGCCCAGGGTTTCGATGAAGCCCAGCAGCTTCTCAGGCGTGTTGAGGACAGTCTTGTAGCTGATGCCCTGGCTCTGGTAGAAGCGGGACAGCTTGGCCCGGAACTTGGCCTCATCGAGGAAGATGCTGGACAGGCCGCCACCATTGGCCACGAACTCGCGATAGATCGGGTCGTTGGTCACGCGCAGGCGCATGCCGTTCAGGCTGTCGATGATGGGGCGGAAGCCGGCCCGGCTCATCACGCTGCCCATGATCGTGTCGCGGGCGATGTTGGCCACCATGAAATCCGGGGTCATCGTGATCGTGGCCTGACCCACCCGCTTGGGCAGGCCTAGGAGTCTGGGCGGCAGACGCCCGGTGGACGGGCATCAGGCGGTGGGCATCGAT
>RXJO01000427.1 GCA_003987795.1 Curvibacter sp. | reverse complement strand
CGCATCGGCACGCTGCGCGACAAGCTCGAAGAGCTGGCCCGATGCGGCATCGACCAGACCGTGGTGCTGCCTTTTGACGCCCGCCTGGCCAGCCAGCCGCCCGAGGGTTTCATCGACGATGTGCTGATCCGGGGCCTGGGCGTGCGTTACGTGCTGGTGGGCGACGACTTCCGCTTCGGGGCCAAGCGCGCCGGGGACTACGCCCTGCTCGACGCCAGCGGCTCGGCGCGAGGCTTCGACGTGGCCCGCATGAACAGCTATGAGGTGCGTGGCCTGCGTGTGTCCAGCTCGGCCGTGCGCGAGGCCCTGGGCCGCGGCGACCTCGACGCTGTGAGCCGCCTGCTGGGCCGCACCTACGCCATCAGCGGCCATGTCGTGCATGGCCGCAAACTGGGGCGCGAACTGGGTTTCCGCACCCTGAACCTGCGCTTTTCGCACTGGAAACCCGCTGCCAGCGGCATCTTCGTGGTGCGCGTGCATGGCCTGACCGAACAGCCCCTGGAGGGCGTGGCCAACCTGGGCGTACGCCCTTCGCTGGACCCGAACGACGTCAATGGCGGACGCGTGCTGCTCGAGACGCATTGCTTCGATTGGCCGGTCTCGCTGGGGTCCGACGGGGGCTACGGTAAAATCGTCCGCGTGGAACTGCTGCACAAACTGCATGACGAGCTCAAGTACGACGGTCTGGACGCCCTGATGAAGGGCATCAACCAGGACTGCGACGACGCTCGCCGGTTTCTGGCGTCCATGCACGCCGAGACCCACCGCCAGACCACGCGCGACCGAATTTAACGCCGGCACACCGTGCTGCGCGCCCCTCGGAACAGGCTCAGGGCAAACGGCTGACTTCTCCCCGCACCGGGCCGCGCCCGGGTCTGAGCCTGTCAACGCCCCATCCAATACAACGCCATGGCTGAACAAACCCCTGACTTCCGCAGCACACTGAACCTGCCCGACACCCCCTTCCCGATGCGGGGCGATCTGCCCAAGCGTGAACCGGGCTGGGTGCAGGAATGGGAGGACAAGGGCATCTACAAGAAGCTGCGCGACGCCCGTTGCGGCGCCCCGAAGTTCATCCTGCATGACGGCCCGCCCTATGCCAACGGCCAGATCCACATGGGCCACGCGGTCAACAAGATCCTCAAGGACATGATCGTCAAGGCGCGCCAGCTCAAGGGCATGGACGCCATGTACGTGCCCGGCTGGGACTGCCACGGCCTGCCGATCGAGAACGCGATCGAGAAGAAGTTCGGCCGCAACCTGAGCCGCGACGACATGCAGGCCAAGAGCCGGGCCTTCGCCAATGAGCAGATCGGCATTCAGATGGCCGGCTTCAAGCGCCTGGGCGTGCTGGGCGAATGGGACAACCCCTACAAGACCATGAACTACGCCAACGAGGCCGGTGAACTCCGGGTGCTCAAGCGCGTGATGGAACGTGGCTTCGTCTACCGCGGCCTCAAGCCTGTTTACTGGTGCTTCGACTGCGGCAGCTCGCTGGCCGAGTTCGAGATCGAATACGCCGACAAGAAGAGCACCACCCTGGACGTGGCCTTCGAATGCGCCGAGCCCGCCAAGCTGGCGGCGGCCTTCGGCCTGCCCGCCCTGGACCAGCCTGCCTTTGCCGTGATCTGGACCACCACCGCCTGGACCATTCCGGCCAACCAGGCCCTGAACCTCAACCCCGAGCTCGAATACGCCCTGGTCAAGACCGAGCGCGGCCTGCTGGTGCTGGCCGCCTCGCTGGTTGAAAAGTGCATGGAGCGCTATGCCCTGAACGGCGAGGTGCTGGCCACCACCCTGGGCAAGAACCTGGGCCTGATCAACTTCAAGCACCCGCTGTACGACGTCGACCCCGGCTATGCCCGCTTCAGCCCGGTGTACCTGGCCGACTACGCCACCGCCGACGACGGCACCGGTCTGGTTCACTCTTCGCCCGCCTATGGCGTGGACGACTTCAACAGCTGCGTCGCCCATGGCATGGCCTACGACGACATCCTGAACCCGGTCCAGGGCAACGGCACTTACGCGGCCGACTTCCCCCTGTTCGGCGGCCAGCACATCTGGAAGGCCGTGCCGGTCATCATCGAAGCCCTGCGCAACGCCGGCCGCCTGATGGCCACCCACGACATCACGCACAGCTACCCGCACTGCTGGCGCCACAAGACCCCGGTGATCTACCGGGCTGCGGCCCAATGGTTTGTGCGCATGGACGAGGGTGAAGGCGTGTTCACCACCGACAAGGCCCCGCAGACCCTGCGCCAGATCGCGCTGGCCGCGGTCGAGCAGACCAGCTTCTACCCCGAGAACGGCAAGGCCCGGCTGCACGACATGATCGCCGGCCGGCCCGACTGGTGCATCAGCCGCCAGCGCAGCTGGGGCGTGCCCCTGCCCTTTTTCCTGCACAAGGACAGCGGCGAGCTGCACCCCGACACCATGGCCATCATCGACCGCGCCATCGCCTTGATCGAGCAAGGCGGCATCGAGGCCTGGAGCCGCGTCACGGTCGAAGACATCCTCAGTGCCGAAGACGCACCGCACTACACCAAGAGCAGCGACATCCTGGAGGTGTGGTTCGACTCGGGCTCGACCTTCTCGCACGTGCTGCGCGGCACCCACCCGGCCGCTCACCACGAAAGCGGTCCCGAGGCCGACCTGTACCTCGAAGGCCATGACCAGCACCGCGGCTGGTTCCACTCCTCGCTGCTGCTGGCTTCGGCCGTCGAAGGTCGCGCGCCCTACCGCGGCCTGCTGACCCACGGCTTCACGGTGGACAGCCAGGGCCGCAAGATGAGCAAGTCGCTGGGCAACGGCATCGAGCCCGACGAGGTCAGCAAGAAGCTGGGCGCCGAGATCATCCGCCTGTGGGTGGCTGCCAGCGATTACTCGGGCGACATCGCCGGCGACGACAAGGTGCTGGCCCGCGTGGTCGACAGCTACCGCCGCATCCGCAACACGCTGCGCTTCCTGCTGGCCAACACCAGCGACTTCAACCCCGCCACCGACAGCGTGCCGGCCGAGCAGTTGCTGGAGATCGACCGCTATGCCCTGGCCCGCGCGGCCCAGTTACAAGAAACCATCCTGGCTCACTACGAGAAGTACGAGTTCCACCCCGTGGTGGCCAAGCTGCAGGTCTACTGCTCCGAAGACCTGGGCGCCTTCTACCTCGATGTGCTGAAAGACCGCCTCTACACCACCGCGCCCAAGAGCCTGGCACGCCGCAGCGCCCAGACCGCGCTCTACCAGATCACCCAGGCCATGCTGCG
>RXJO01000097.1 GCA_003987795.1 Curvibacter sp. | reverse complement strand
CACCAAGCTCGAAACGTCATAATCCCACCGTCCTGCCATGGGGGAGTTTGACTGGCCAAAAGTGGGGGAATTTGAAGTGGCCATCGGGGCGGCATGCCCTTTGAGAAACCACCTGGTGTTGCAAGGGTGGTTGAAGGTGGGTGAGAGGCACCAAAGGCCTGGCTACCCAGAGCCTGCCCGTGTAGGGCAGGCCGGGGGTTTAGATGGACTCCCCACCAAGAAGGTGGCGTGACCAGCTCAAGCCAGCTTGTGAATGTTCACGGGCGCAGCGCTCAGCCACTCAGGCCCGAGTTGATTACGGACCTGGCGCAGCAAAGCCCCATCACGCAAACGCTCATCTCGACCGGTTGTCCATGCAGTAGAGAGCCGCTGCTTCCAGGAACGGCCATGGGCCGTAGCGAAACGCTTCAGGGCCTCAAGCTGCTCTTTGGTGGGCTGATCTTCTGCCGGATCAGTCGATTGATCGGCGGGGGCGAAAGTCACTTTTGACATGGAAACTCCAAGTGAAATAGCGGTCGCCCCCAGCGGGGGAAACCGCAGGGGTTAATGAATCGACCTGATTAGGTCAAGGGGTACAAAGCCATGCGAGACCGGACATCAGGGCAGAGGGTTGAACACCTCGCCAACATGGGGTCGTACAGGTGGCGCATTGTCTGAATGTGCTCTGCAGCAACTCTCTCTAGCGGCTTAAACCAGAACGGATCCTTGGGATCCGCCCCCATGCCGAGGTTGATTCGGGCTTGCACAGCAGCTTTTCGGAAGATATGGCGATTCATCGACTTTCTCCATGTGTTGACAGAACTCCAGGTCATGCCCGGAGTAGCTTCCATTCATTACCGCATGCCCTTCTTGACCAGATCCCTCAAGATGGACTCCGCGTCACGAATATGGGGTGTCAGCATCTGCACGGCCAGAGCCAGCATTTGCGTTCGATGAGTGATGGTCGAGACCATGCCGGGTCCGAATAGGTAGCCCACGCGTCGATGCTGTTCCATGGCCGCAAGTAATGCGCTCTCAGCATCAATAAGTTGGTTTCGCGCAACCTGCAGTGGGCACTGTTCAGGCGACTCGACAAGCAAGCCTGCGGCTTCACGGGGTTTGTTGCACTCGATGATGAATCGGGCGCGGTCTGCGTCGCCCAGAAGGTAAGCCTGCGTCTCGTCCAGCACAACACTGTTCAAGAAAAACTGACGCAGATCCTTTGCCGGGCGAGCCTGCATGTCGAGCAGGATCTTGCGCTGATAGCCCTGCACTACCGCCTCAATGAGCCGGATGTATGCGTGCAGCGCCAATACCATTTCGGCAGCTGCGACCATCTCAGCGGTGATTGCACTTTTATCGTTCATGACTTCTCCATTTGAAATGGGAGCGGTCATGCCCCAAGGGCACGACGCCCCCTGGGGTTGATGATGTTTACAAGGTCAGCGACCGGAAGGCGCTGATGAAATAGTGGCCAAGAAACTGACCACTGGTGCTGTAGGTTTCATAGACAGGGCGCAACGATTTCTGCAGCTGGCAATACGCCATCTGGAAAAGCTTCACCCGGACAGTTCCACCTTCGTTCATCTCAGCTGGCGCGGACAATCCCGCTTCAACGAGCAGTTGCAGGTCCAGTTCGCCGGTCTTGAAAAGACTTGCATGGTTTGCGGTGCGCACGTGCGAATGCTTGTGCATGCGCATGAGCAGCACCTGCCTGCTCAAAGGGGCGGGTCGGGTCGCGGGAATTGCGATCACGAACGTCTCCAAAGGGTCGAGACACTGCCCCCATCGGGGTCGTGCCCCGATGGGTGGTACAGATGCTCAGACCCCTCAGATGAGGGATGCTTCTACCGCTGCCGTGCGGAAGCTGGTAAAGCACTTCTGAACGACTTCCTCAGGCTTGGGCTGACCCTTACCTGCAGCAAAGTATTCCTTGGTCAATGGCAACCACAACCGCCTCATGAGGCAGAACTTGGTGTCACTTTCCAGGGAATACGTTTTTTCGGCGCGAATGGTGAATTCACCGCGCCCTGTGCGCTCTGTGTTTTGACTGGTTCCGTAGGCGACCAACACCTTTCGGCATCCATCGACTTCGGTCACATCCAACACAAGAGCAGGCCGGAATTTTGGTCCCGGCTGCATTACCGCTTCTGATTCAGGAAACCAGACGCGCACGATTGCCCCTATTGGGGCAGAAAGCTCAATCATGATGCCTCCTACCCCGAGGGGTGAGTTGTGGTGGTTACTTGCTGTCGGACTTCATCACGCCATGGGCCTGAAAGAGTTCGCGCAAGTTTTTGGCTTCAAAGCCTGGTGGTGGCGACTTGAGTCCGTAGTCGCCCATGAAGCTGTTGATCGCACGATGGATCATTGCTTCAGTAGAGATCCCCCATTCATCCGCCCGCTCGCGCAGGCGATCGGGCATCGTGTCGTCATCGTCGAAGTTGATGACAATTTGAGGCATGGTGGTGTTCCTTTCGCTTTTGTGACGCCGCGACCAGAACCATTGCTGGCTTGGTACAGCGCGCTCAGAGCGAGAGCGTGAGCGTGAGCGGACTCGACGCCGCATGAGCCGAGACAGTCGTGGCGACTTCTCGACAGTTTTCATATTCATATGACCTCCGAAAAAACAGAGGCCACGATCCCCAACAGGGACTGAAGGCCCCATTGGGTTTGAAAAACGGGCGAACCCGGAAATTGCTACAGATTAGGCTCCCGATCTAGGAGTTCAGAGCATCAAGCATAACTTGGTGCCGAGAAACTTTGGAAGAAGGATCGCAACTCGCAGAACTTCTTCGCAAGGCTCTCAACGTGAAAATTATTCTAGCAGCAACTCGGCGAAAAGTGACTTTTCAAGTCGCTCTTGATGGAGCATGGGCGACTTGAAAAGCCCTCGCACCCCCAGGGGGGCGCAAGGACTCAGGGTGCACTGTCGAAACAGTGGCTTAGCGCAATCAGATCAAGTCCAATTGGGCACTTTACAACGCTGGGCTTTACCCTAGGAAAGGCTGCAGCGCCAAGGCACACACGCGTACTACCGACGCCGTAAAGAGATCTTCAACGCTTGAAAATCGCGCGAAGGCGTTGGAGATAACTCTGACGCTCGGCCTGACCGACAACTGCACAAGGCTTGCGCAGAGCAGGATTGACATAGTGCAGACCCATCACATTTGCAACTTCAAACTTCAACATAAAGAACTCCTAGGGATGGTCTGCACAAATACGAGTCGAACGCGGCAGTGGGCGGTTCATGAGGATTGCCGCTGGTTTACAGCCCATCTAACTCCGCC
>RXJO01000365.1 GCA_003987795.1 Curvibacter sp. | reverse complement strand
TGCAGGAACAGGTACATCACCAGGAACACCAGCACCACGGCCTCGATCAGGGTGCGCACCACCTCTTCGATCGAGATGCGCACGAAAGGCGTGGTGTCGTAGGGCTTCTGCACCTTCATGCCCGGCGGAAAGAACTTCTCGAGCTGGGCCACGCGGGCATCGATGGCGCGCACGGTGTCGAGCGCATTGGCGCCTGTGGCCAGCTTGATCGCCAGGCCCGCCGCCGGCTTGCCGTTGTAGCGGCCCACGGTGGTGTAAGACTCGCTGCCCAGCTCGATGCGGGCCACGTCGCGCAGGCGGATCTGCGAGCCGTCGGGGCGGGTGCGCAGCAGGATGTCCTTGAACTCGTCGGCGGTGCGCAGCCGGGTCTGGGCCGTGATGGTGGCGTTGATCTGCTGCTCGCCCACAGCGGGCAGGCCGCCGAGCTGGCCGGCCGACACCTGGGCGTTCTGCGCC
This sequence comes from Curvibacter sp., assembly GCA_003987795.1. Lineage (GTDB taxonomy): Bacteria > Pseudomonadota > Gammaproteobacteria > Burkholderiales > Burkholderiaceae_C > Curvibacter. The sequence goes on along the minus strand of RXJO01000365.1, from coordinate 2,800 downwards.
TGGATGGCGTTCTTGACGTCCAGCGGCGTGAGGTTGAAGTTGATCAGCTTGTCGGGGTTCAGCCACACCCGCATGGCGTACTGAGAGCCGAACAAGGTGGTGTCGCCCACGCCCTCGACCCGGCTCAGCGCCTCTTGCACGTTGGCCGCCACGTAGTCGGACAGGTCATAGCCATTCATGCTGCCGTCCTCTGACGTGAAGGCCAGTACATTGAGGAAGTTGGTGGCCGCCTTGGTGACGGTGATGCCCTGCTGCTGCACCTCTTGCGGCAGCAGCGGCGTGGCCAGGGTGAGCTTGTTCTGCACCTGCACCTGAGCGGTGTCGGGGTTGGTACCGTTCTCGAAGGTGAGCGTGATCGTGACCTGGCCCGACGACTCACTGGTCGAGGCCATGTAGCTCAGGCGGTCCAGCCCCTTCATCTTCTGCTCGATGATCTGGGTGACCGTGTCCTCCAGCGTCTTGGCCGAGGCCCCGGGGTAGTTCGCCGAGATGGCGATGGCCGGCGGCGCGATGCTGGGGTACTGCGCGATGGGCAGGGTGACGATGGAGATCGCGCCGGCGAGCATGACCACAATGGCCAGCACCCAGGCGAAGATCGGTCGGTCGATGAAAAAACGTGCCATGGCGGGTTCCGATCGATCAACGGGCCGACGCTGTCGTCTCAGCGGCCGGTGTGGCGGGCGTGGCCCTTTGGGCGACCGGGGCCACGGCGGGCTTGGGCTGGGGGCTCCAGGGCGTGGTCTTCACCTCGATGCCGGGGGCCGCACGCTGCAGGCCGTCCACCACGAGTTGCTCGCCCTCGTTCAGCCCCGATCGCACCAGCCACTGGTCGCCGATCGCGCGATCGGTCTCCAGGGCCCGGCGCTCGAGCTTGTTGTCCTTGCTCACCACATAGGCCAGCGGCTTGCCGGCACCGTCGCGGGTGACCGCCTGCTGCGGCACCAGCAGACCGGATTCCTTCACGCCCTCTTGCAGCACCGCCCGCACATACATGCCAGGCAGCAGATCGGCCTTGGGGTTGGGGAACACCGCGCGCAAGGTGATCGAGCCGGTGCTCTGGTCCACCGTCACGTCCGAGAACTCCAGCCGGCCTTCCAAGGGGTAGGCGCTGCCGTCTTCGAGCAACAGGCGCACCTTGGCCGCGTTGGCGCCAGCCTTTCGGAAATCGCCCCGGGCCAGGGCCTGCTTGAGCTGCAGCAAGGCCGCGTTCGACTGGGTCAGATCGACATAGATCGGGTCGAGCTGCTGGATGGTGGCCATCGCCGTGGCCTGGCTGGCCGTGACCAACGCGCCGGGCGTGACCGTCGACTTGCCGATGCGCCCCGAGATCGGTGCGTCCACCCGGGCGTAGGCCAGGTTGATGCGGCTGGAGTCGACATTGGCCTTGGCTGCGGCCACGTCGGCCTGGGCCTGCCCGAGGGCAGCGGCGGCATCGTCGGCATCCTGCTTGCTGACCGCATTGATGCCCACCAACTCCTTGTAGCGCTCGGCCTTCAGGCGGGTCGATTGCAGGGTGGCCTCGGCCTTGGCCAGGGCTGCCACGCTGCTGTCATAGGCCGCCTTGTAGGTGGCCGGATTGATTTCATAAAGGGTCTGCCCGGCCTTGACGTCGCTGCCTTCACGGAAGGCTCGCGTCTTGATGATGCCGTTGACCTGCGGCCGCACGTCGGCAATCAGATAGGGCACGGTGCGACCGGGCAGCTCGGTGTTCAGCGACACGGCTTGCGCCTTGACCGCAAGCACACCCATGACAGGTGTGCCCTCAGCGGGCGGCGGGCCGCCGGGCGGCTTGCCGCACGCGCTCAGCAGGCAGGACAAGGCCAGCACGGCGCTGGTCGAGCGCAGGTTCAGGAAAAGGCGGGGTGATGTGGGCATGGGTGGCGCTCCATTCAATATAACCAAACCGTACGGTATGTTTAAAAAGGTGGCGCCATGTTAGATTGGGGTTGGAACAGCGTCAAGGAAAACTGAACACCCTGGTTCAGAAAAAGGATATATCGATGAGAGTGAAGACCGAAGCCAAGCGCGAGGCTATCCTCGATGCGGCCTCGAAAGTGTTTCTCGAGGCCGGCTTTGACGGTGCCTCGATGGCCGAGATCGCCAAGATGGTCGGCGGCTCGAAAGCCACGCTGTACAGCTATTTCAAATCCAAGGAAGAGTTGTTCGTCGACGTGATGCACCGCGCGGCCCACCAGCAACTCGACCCCCTGGTCGATGCCCTAAGCCAGGACAACGACAACCTGCCCATGGCCCTTCAGACCTTCGGCGAACAGGTGCTGGGTTTCCTGTGCTCTGCCCCGACCATCCAGTCGCGCCGGGTCGTGGTCGCGGAATCCGGGCGCAGTGACATCGGCCGGCGCTTTCACGAACAAGGCCCCAGGGAAGGCATGCAGAAAGTGGCCGAGTTCCTGGCCCGCCAGATGGAACTGGGCAAGCTCAGGCCATCAGACCCCCAGCTCGCCGCACAGCAACTGGCCGCCCTGCTCGAGTGCGAAACCGTGATCCCCCTGCTGCTGGGCATCGAGACCGAGATGCCGCCCGACCGCATCCGTGAGGCAGTGAAACGGGCGCTGCGGACCTTTCTCGGAGCCTATGGCAGCACGGCCTGTGAGGCTGCGGGCGGCGCAACAGATCCGACGGTTGAGCAGGCCTGAGGACATCAGCAGCCGCGCAACCCGCCAAGCCGCCCCTTGGCGCCCCCAGGCGCCCCGCCGGCACCAGCCCAGGCCCAGAGCCCGCCACGATGGCGGGCCATGATCCTTTGCAACAAGCCTTGCTGGCGCCCGGGCAAAATGAGTTG
>RXJO01000337.1 GCA_003987795.1 Curvibacter sp. | reverse complement strand
ATGCAATCTCCTGCGGGGGTACGAAAAGCGCGGATGCTAATCGCGTGGTGTGACAAAAGGAAGTCGGTTGTGTCATACGTGTTGCAATCACTCCATCCGGAGATTCCCTGTCCCACCGCGACGGATAACCCTGAAAGTCGTCAAGGATTGGCCGGATGCGTTAAATTGTGCAATGCAACAGTTTTGACTCAGGCCCCGCCTGACCCTGATGCCCGCCATGACCTCACTGCTCACGCTCCTGTCCGATCTGCCTCAACAGCCCGCCCGGGTGCTGTCGTCGGTGCGTGCGTCCTCCTGGCGATCCCGGCGCTGGCTTTGACGCCCTGGCCGGGTGGGTGGCTTTCTTGCCGTCCATCCCAGCCTTTCTTCCCGGTACCGTAAAATCCGGGCCCCAAGGTCCATGGGCATGTCCATGCCCACCCCCCAGGTTTACCCCATGAATGCACCCACCGCGTTGGCCGCCATCTTGTCGCAGGCCGCAGAGCCTGCCCGACTGCGCGAAATTCCGTACAACTACACCTCGTTTTCCGATCGGGAAATCGTCATCCGGCTGCTCGGCTCGCGGGCCTGGGATCTGCTGAGCCAGTTGCGTGGTGAACGCCAGACCGGCCGGTCTGCCCGCATGCTGTACGAAGTGCTGGGCGACATCTGGGTGGTGCAGCGCAACCCCTACCTGCAGGACGACCTGCTGGACAACCCCAAGCGCCGTGGCCTGCTGGTCGAGGCCCTGCGCCACCGCCTGGGCGAGATCGAGCGCCGGCGTACGCCGGGCGACGACGCGGCCCGCGATGCCCTGGTGGGCGAGGTGCTGGGCATGGCCGAAAAGGCGGTCAAGGCCTTCGACGCCGCGTTCCAGGAGGCCGCTTCGCTGCGTGCCCAGGTCAGCAAGCGCCTGCGCAAGGTCACCGCCAAGGACAACATCAAGTTCGACGGCCTGTCGCGGGTGGCCCACGTCACCGATGCCACCGACTGGCGGGTCGAGTACCCGTTTGTGGTGCTGACACCTGATTCCGAGGCCGAGATGGCCGCCCTGGTGCGTGCCTGCATCGAGCTGGGTCTGACCATCATCCCACGTGGGGGTGGCACCGGCTACACCGGCGGCGCCATCCCGCTGACCTGGAAGAGCGTGGTCATCAACACCGAAAAGCTCGAGGCCATGACCGAGGTCGAGAAGGTGCAGCTGCCCGGCATCGCCGAGCCGGTGGCCACCATCTGGACCGAAGCCGGCGTGGTGACGCAGCGCGTGGCCGATGCCGCCGAGCGGGGCGGTTTCGTCTTTGCGGTCGATCCGACCTCGGCCGAAGCCTCGTGCATCGGCGGCAACATTGCCATGAATGCAGGCGGCAAGAAGGCCGTGCTGTGGGGCACCGCCCTCGACAACCTGGCCAGCTGGCGCATGGTCACGCCCGAAGCCCAATGGCTCGAGGTGACGCGCCTCGATCACAACCTGGGCAAGATCCACGACGTCGAGGTCGCCACCTTCGAGCTGAAGTACTTCGAGGCCGACGGCAAGACGCCGGTCCGCACCGAGCGCCTGGCCATCCCGGGCAAGACCTTCCGCAAGGAAGGGCTGGGCAAGGACGTGACCGACAAGTTCCTGGCCGGCTTGCCGGGCATCCAGAAAGAAGGCTGCGACGGCCTGATCACCAGCGCGCGCTGGGTGGTCCACCGCATGCCCGAGCACACCCGCACGGTGTGCCTGGAGTTCTTCGGCAATGCCAAAGATGCCGTGCCCAGCATCGTTGAGATCAAGGATTTCATGTTCGCCGAGCAAAAACGCAGCGGCGTCTTGCTGGCCGGCCTGGAGCACCTGGACGATCGCTATCTGAAGGCCGTGGGTTACGCCACCAAGAGCAAGAAGGGCAACGGCGGCCTGCCCAAGATGGTGCTGATCGGCGACATCGCGGGCGACGATGCCGACGAGGTGGCGCGTGTCACCTCGGAAGTGGTGCGCATCGCCAACACGCGCCACGGCGAAGGCTTCATCGCCATCAGCGCAGATGCCCGCAAGAAGTTCTGGGCCGACCGCAAGAAGACGGCGGCCATCAGCCGCCACACCAACGCCTTCAAGGTCAATGAAGACGTGGTGATCCCGCTGCCGCGCATGGCCGAGTACACCGACGGCATCGAGCGCATCAACATCGAGCTGTCGCTGCGCAACAAGCTCAAGCTGTGCCATGAGCTGGAGGCCTTCTTCAAGCAGGGCAAGCTGCCCCTGGGCAAGGCCGATGACGCCAGCGAGATGCCCTCGCCTGAGTTGCTGGAGCAGCGCGTCTCCCAAGCCCTGGCCGTGCTGCAGGAAACCCGTGACCTGTGGGCCGGCTGGCTCAACGAGGTCGACACGCTGTTCCCGCAGTTGCAGGACCACAGCCTGCGTGCCAGCTGGAAGACGCAGATCCGCAGCCCGCTGCAGGGCATCTTCACGGGTGCGGCCTTCAAGCCCATCCTCGACGAAGTCAACACCATCCACCAGAGCGTGCTCAAGGGGCGGGTCTGGGTGGCGCTGCACATGCACGCCGGTGACGGCAACGTGCACACCAACATCCCGGTCAACAGCGACAACTACGAGATGCTGCAGACCGCCCACGAGGCCGTGGCCCGCATCATGGTGCTGGCGCGCAGCCTGGACGGCGTGATCTCGGGTGAGCACGGCATCGGCATCACCAAGCTCGAATTCCTGAGCGATGCCGAGCTGCGTCCGTTCACCGAATACAAGCAGAAGGTCGACCCCGAGGGCCGCTTCAACAAGGGCAAGCTGCTGCGCGCCCCGGCCGGCACCCCCGAGACCCTGCACGCCGACTTGACCAATGCCTACACGCCGAGCTTCGGCCTGATGGGCCATGAGTCGCTGATCATGCAGCAAAGCGACATCGGCGCCATCGCCGATTCGGTCAAGGACTGCCTGCGTTGCGGCAAGTGCAAGCCCGTGTGCGCCACCCATGTGCCGCGCGCCAACCTGCTGTACAGCCCGCGCAACAAGATCCTCGCCACGTCGCTGCTCATCGAGGCCTTCCTGTACGAAGAACAGACGCGCCGCGGCGTGTCGATCAAGCACTGGGAAGAGTTTGCCGACGTGGGCGACCACTGCACCGTGTGCCACAAGTGCGTGACGCCGTGCCCGGTCAAGATCGACTTCGGCGATGTGTCGATGAACATGCGCAACCTGCTGCGCAAGATGGGGCAGAAGAGCTTCCGCCCGGGCAATGCCGCGGCCATGTTCATGCTCAACGCCACCAACCCAGAGACCATCAAGCTGGCCCGCTCGGCCATGGTGGGCGTGGGCATGAAGGCGCAG
>RXJO01000038.1 GCA_003987795.1 Curvibacter sp. | reverse complement strand
CTACAGCCGCTGAGCTTTGTATTCTAACCTGATTTTTCAGCGTGTTTTGCGAAGTTTGAAAATTTTTTCTTACTTGCTTTGCATCGCTTTGCTTCAGACCAGAAGCGCTTCGTTGTGCGAAGACCGCAATTATGCATCATTTTTGAAGGCCTCCAGGAAATCGCGACACTTTTTTGAAATCGCTGGCAGCAGGTCGCGCTTTCAAGTGGTCCTTCGCGAATCTGCAGGCATGCCTCCCCGAAGGCGCCGGAATTGGGCAAAATCCAGCCACACAGGGAGGTGGCAGCATGGGGTGGATGGAGAGTGATCAATGGCGTTGGTGACTTGCCGTGAATGCGGCACGGCGTTCGCATCCGATGCGTTCGTCTGTCCTCATTGCAAAGCCTGGCGTGGCGAAGCCGGAACCGGCGCACACCCCTCCAACGAGCCTGCCAACCGCATCCTCCAGATCGTGGCGATCGCCCTGATGGCCGTGACGCTGGTGTGCACTGTCGGATTGATGCTGTTGTGGAACTCCACCCCCTTGCCGCCAGCACGACCACCTGAGACCAGCCGCCCGCCGGCCGAAGATCTGTCCCGGACCGACATCCTGGCGCCGACAGGCCAGGCAGAAGCCCCTGGCAGATCGCTCGCCCATGCCCCGGCTGCCAACAAGCCCTCACCCTGATCAAGCCCCTGTCGATGTCCCTTGTCCGCCCTACCGCCCAGATCCGTCCCTGGAAGCCCTCCGGTGCGCAGTTGCGACGCGGTGTTGCCGCCTTGCTAGGCAGCCTGGTGTGCCTCAGCGCCCGTGCCGAATTCATCGACGGTGCTGAACTCAATCGCTGGTCTGAAGCCTACGAACGGCAGCGCCTGGGGCTTCAAAGCGTCAAGGATGGTCGAGACATCCTGATGTTCATGGGCTATGTCATGGGCGTCTGGGACGCCACCCTGGGTGACCGGGATTTTCTGTGCACCCCCGACGATTTCGCGTCGGCGCAGATGTACCAGATCGTGGCCAAGCATGTGCGCGAACACCCCGAGAAATGGGATCTGCCGGCCAATTACCTGATCCGTGAAGCCGCCCTGCGCACGTATCGCTGCAAAAGCAAGAACTAGAACCGAGCCCGACTCAAGCCAGTTCAGTGCCTGACGGCGCCTTCTGCGTCGGCTCTGGCGACGGCGCCAGGCCAACCAGGACGCTGCGGATCTGATCCAGCACCTCGTCGGCCAGGTCGCGGTCGGCCTTGACTACCCCCCGGGAGATGGCGTTCGCACCGACAAAGGCAGCCACGAAGAGGCTGGCCAAGGCGGCTCGCTGCGCGGCATCGCCTGTCTCGGGCAGAACGGATTCAACGCCAGCGCGAAACTCGACAAAGGCATCGGCAAAACTCTGACTCAGTTGCTCGCCCTGACGTCCCGTCTCACAGGCCGTGGCGATCAGAGGACAACCTGCCTCCAGATCGTCGCGGATGCGGGGGCTGAGGTAGACCCTCAAGTAGGTGTCGATGCTGCGTCGGGCCTCTGGACGTGGCGCGTTCACCCGATCGAAGCCCAAGCGGAAGGCATGACTGAACGCCTGGGCAGCCAGATCCTGCTTGTCCACGAAGTGCTTGTACAAGGCACCGGGCGTGAGCCCGGCCTCTCGGCTGACATCCGCCACGCCAATGCCGTCGATCCCGTGCTTCTTGAACAGCCTGCCGGCCGCCTCCAGCAAGGCCTGACGGTTTTGCTGCGCCTGCTCCTTGGTCACTTTCATGGCTGCGCACCTCGTTGACAATTTTTGATATCGACCATTATCATAAATAAAGACTCACTCGATCAACCGAAACCGACGGCCTCGTTCAAGCCGGGACGACCCGCCTGCTTCCTCACACAGGACCCTCCGCATGCTCGCACCTCGTCTGGCTTCGTATCTGAAACACCTGGGCATCCACTACGCCTGGGTGATTGCGGCACTGACCTTCCTGGCGATGTTGGTGACCTCAGCAGCCCTGGGGCTGCCCGGTGCCCTGATGCAACCACTGAGCCAGGAGTTCGGCTGGACCACCACCGAGCTGTCCTCCGTCTTTGCAATCCGGTTTGCACTCTACGGACTGCTGGGGCCCTTTGCTGCCATGGTACTGATGCGCTACGGCGTGTCACGCATGGTGGCGGTGGCCGCCGCCGTGATCGCCAGCGCCTTGTTGCTGGGTGTGTTCATGCGCAGCCTCGGGCAGGCCTTTGCGCTGTGGGGGCTGCTGCTGGGCGTCGGCACCGGCCTGACCGCCATGGTGCTGGGCGCCACGGTGGCCAACCGCTGGTTTGTGCAACGCAAAGGCCTGGTCATGGGGCTGCTGGCCGGCAGCAGCGCCACCGGGCAACTGGTCTTCCTGCCGCTGGTGGTTTGGCTCATCGAGCAGTACGGTTGGCGTTGGGCCCTGGCCCCTGTGATTGCGGCCTCGTTGCTGGTGTTTGGGCTGATGCTGCTGTTCATGCGCGACCACCCGGCCGATCTGAACCTCAATGCCTACGGTGCCAGCCCCGATGTGGCGATCCAACCCGCAGCGGCCCGCGCCGATTGGGGCCTGCCGCTGCGCACCCTGGCCAGCGCGGTCCGGGTGCCCTCGTTCTGGGTGTTGGCGGCCAGCTTCTTCATCTGTGGGCTGAGCACCAACGGGCTGATCCAGACGCATTTCATCTCGCTGTGTGGCGACAACGGCCTGGGGCCGGTGCCGGCGGCCTCGGTGCTGTCGATGATGGGGCTGTTCGACCTGGTGGGCACCACTTTGTCGGGCTACCTGTCCGACCGCTATGACAGCCGCAAGCTGCTGTTCTGGTACTACGGTCTGCGCGGGCTCTCGCTGTTCTGGCTGCCTTACTCTGAATTCACCCTGGTCGGTCTGTCGATGTTTGCGGTGTTCTACGGGCTCGACTGGATCGCCACCGTGCCACCCACCGTCAAGCTGGCCGCCGCCGAGTTCGGCCCGGAACGCGCGAGCGTGGTGTTCGGCTGGGTCTTTGCCGCCCACCAACTCGGCGCCGCCACGGCCACCTACGGCGCCGGGCTGTCTCGCTCGGTGCTGGCCTCGTACACACCGGCCCTGTTCGTGGCCGGTGGTGCCTGCCTGATCGCTGCGCTGATCATCCTGCGGCTGCGTCCTGCCCCAGCGCTGATCCGCCCGCCAGGGCGTTGAGTGTTGATTTCCATGCAATCCGAACCCACCAATTCCATCTCGATCTGACCCACCCTGTTGCGTGAACTTGAAGCTCA
>RXJO01000410.1 GCA_003987795.1 Curvibacter sp. | reverse complement strand
CCTGGACCCGGTGGCCCTCTACCCCGAACTGACACGCCGCCACGAAGCCCCGCGCATGCGCCCACCCTTCAATGACTCGGCACGGCGTGCGGCGGGTTTCACGGAAATCGAGATGGAATGGTTGCAAAGCGGATAAACCGCTGGGCGGAAGGCCGTTTAGAAAGCCCCCAACCTCCGTTCGTCTCTAAAATAGGCGCCGTGAAAGGCCTACAAAAATGACTGCTGCACGTCCGAACACCGCCACACCCGCTGGCCTGCCTCCCTCCGCAGCAAACGGACAATCTCAGGCGCCGATGATTGCGCGCCAAGCCATCGTCGATGCCTCCCACAAGGTGGTCGGCTACGAGCTGTTCGACCGCAGCCAGGCTTCGGGCGACCACACGGCAGCCACAGACGTTTCGCTGGTCTTCAATGCACTGTCCCATGTCGGCGAGGAAGACCTCTTCGGCAAACTGTTCCTGTTCGTCAACTGCACACATGACAGCCTGGCCGGCGGGCACCTGGACTTGGTCAACCCGGAGCGCCTGGTGCTGGAGATCCCGCCGCTCGAAGACAACAGCCCCCAGAACGTCGAACACCGGCTGCCGATCCTGGCGCAGCTGCGCCAGCGAGGCTTTCGCCTGGCATTCGGCCAATACGTGCTGGAGCCGGCTTACGCGCTTTGGCGCCCGCTGGCAGCCTTCGTCAAGCTGGACCTGGCGCTGATCGCCAACAGCGATCTGAAAGAGGTGGTCAAGACCGCCCGACGCAGCACCGACGCGGCGCTGATCGCAGAAAAAGTCGAGACAGCCGAACAATACGACCGGATCTCCAGCCTGGGGGTTCAGCTCTTCCAGGGCTACTGGTTCGCCCGGCCCACCCTCGTCAAGACCCGCATGGTGTCGCCGTCGCAGGCCCACATCCTCCAATTGCTCAAGCTGGTGCGCAACCAGGCCAGCACCGACGAGATCGAGGAAGTGCTGAAAAAGGACGCCGGTCTGGCTTTTAACCTGCTGCGCCTGATCAATTCGGCCGGTTTCGGCTATGCGCGCGAGGTGACCTCGTTCCGTCAGGCCGTCATGCTGCTGGGCCTCAAGAAGCTGTTCCGCTGGGCCGCCCTGCTGCTCACGGCCACCCGGGCCGACAACTCGCCGGCCACCATCGGCAACATGGCCGTGGTGCGTGGCCGCCTGATGGAGTTGCTGGCTGAACAGGCGCTCAGCCCGGAGGACGCCGACAACGCCTTCGTGGTGGGCATCTTCTCGCTGCTGGACGTGATGCTGGGCGTGCCCCTGGACCAGGCCCTGGAGACGCTCACCCTGCCGCAGACGGTGATGGACGTGCTGGTGCGACGCGAAGGCCCTTATGCCCCCTTGCTGGAGCTGGCAGAAGCCTGTGAGTTGGGCGACGAAGTCCGCTTCAACCACGCCTGCCAACGCCTCAAGCTGAGCGGCCAGCAAGCCAACTGGGCCCATTTGCAGGCCCTGGCCTGGGCCGACCAGATGGTCAACGAGGCCTGAGCGCCCCGACACCATCGGCCCGACACAGATCACAGCCATTCAGGAAGGACACCCCATGAGTTCCATTGAGGCCTCGGCAGGCGACAGCAATCTGTCCCCCCTGGACAAGATCGCCGACAGCACCCCAGCCACACCGGCGGAGGACGAAAACGCTTCGGTGATCGCCCGCCAGGCCATCGTCGACGAGCACCGTGCCGTCTACGGTTACGAGCTTTTCGACCGCTCCACGCGCGGCGCCACCCACACCGCAGCCAGTGATGCGGCCCTGCTGTTCAACGCCCTGTCTTATGCCGGCACCGAAGCCCTGGTGGGCAAAAAGACGGTGTTCATCAACTGCACGCACGACAGTCTGGCCGGGGGTCACCTGGAGTTGATCAGCCCAGAGAAGGTGGTGCTGGAAGTGCCCCCGATGCCCACCGATGACGTGGAGTTGATCGAGCAACGGGCCCTGATCCTGAAAGACCTGCGCGAACGCGGTTTCCGACTGGCATTCCCGCACATGATGCTGCGCCGCGCCTACGCGTCGTGGCTGCCGCTGGCTTCGTTCATCAAAATCGAGATGAACATCCTGAAGCCGGAGCTGGCCGAGCCCCTGATCAAGTTCGCACGTGCCAACACCAAGGCCGAGATGATCGCCGAGAAGGTGGAGACCGCCGAACAGTTCGAGCGCATGGCCAAACTGGGCGTGAAGCTGTTCCAGGGCTTCTGGTTTGCCAAGCCCTCGCTGGTGCAGGCCAAGACCATCCGCCCCTCCCAGGCCACCATCATCCAGTTGATCAACCTGGTGCGCAAACAAGCCGACGCCGGCGACATCGAAGAACTGCTCAAGAAAGACCCGACCCTGTCTTTCAACCTGCTGCGCTTCATCAACTCGGCCGGGTTCGGACTGCAAGTCGAGGTCACCTCGTTCCGCCACGCCGTGATGATGCTGGGCATGAAGAAGCTGTTCCGCTGGGCTGCCCTGCTGCTTACCACCTCGAAAGATGGTGCGCCCCCGGCCGTGGGCACCACCGCCGTGGTGCGCGGCCGCCTGATGGAATTGCTGGCCGCCGAGCTGCTGCCGCCCGAAGAATGCGACAACGCCTTCATCGTGGGCGTGTTCTCGCTGCTCGACACCATGCTGGGCATCTCGCTGGACAAGGCGCTCAACACGGTGTCACTGCCACAGAACGTGATCGATGCCCTGCTGCACAAGACTGGCGTGTTCTGGCCCTTCCTCGAGCTGACCATCGCCTGCGAATCGGGCGATGACGCGGTGTTCGCCCGCGTGGCCACCGAGCTCCATCTGTCCAATCGTCAGGTCAACTGGGCCCACCTGCAGGCCCTGGACTGGGCCGAATCCCTCAACGATTGACGACCCGCCGCCAGCCCCGACGGGGCTGGACTGGGGTGATCACTCGGCCTTGATCCCGGCCTGTCGGATGATGCGGGCGTTGGCCTCCGACTCCTGGGCGATCAAGCGGGCGAAATCGCTGGCCTTGCCCCCCGCAGGCAGGTTCTCGCTGGCCAATAGCCGGCTGCGCACCTCCGGCTGGGCCAGCACGCGATTCACCTCGACATTGAGGCGCTCGACCACCGCAGCCGGGGTGCGGGCCGGCGCCAGCAGGCCGAATTGCGAGGCCAGATTGGCGGCCGGATAGCCGAGTTCGGCCAGCGTGGGCACCTTGGGCAGGGCCTCCAGACGACTGGCCGCGCCCACCGCCAAGGGCTGCAGACGGCCACTCTTCACATGCTGCAACACGGCAGCGCTGGCATTGGTCGACAAG
>RXJO01000282.1 GCA_003987795.1 Curvibacter sp. | reverse complement strand
GTTCGAGCCCAATGGCGAACTGAAGAACCCGGCCATCACCCTGTACACCTACAAGGATGGCAAGAAGACGGCACTGAACTGATCGCCCCCGATCTTCAGCGGCTTTCGCCACACTCAAAAGGCCACCTTCGGGTGGCCTTTTTCTTGGGTGTGGCCACCCTGGGCTGACATCCGCTGATGGGGCGCCTCAGCGCTGCGGCGGAGGACCCGAGGGGCGGCAGGCCAGCACGCTGGCCGTGCTGGAGCTGCTCGAGCTGCTTGAATTGCTGCTACCGGGCGGAGGCCCGGGCGGGCTGTCACAGCTGCCACTGACGGTTTCGTTCTGACGGCCCGTGAAGCTGCAACTGGCGCCCGATGCCTTGCCCTTGCAGGCTGCGATGGCCTCGGCTGGCGGGCCGCCACGGGGAGGCCGCTGTCCGTCTTCGGAAGAAGATGGCTGGGCTTGGACCAGGTGGCCGGCCAGGGCCAGCACCATGGCCAGGGGCAGGCGGAGTGGGATGGTTTTCAAGTTGAGGTCCTTTGCGATGAGGTCCTCAGTGTGCGGATTGCATGTCGAGCCTTGTTGGCTTGACGGTGGCTCGATGGTAAAGATCGGATGCGTTGAAATGACGGCCACGCCTGTGTCGACCCGGTGCCCCATTTCGTCGATACCGAGTATCATAAGAATCAAATAAATTGATTTTGAAATGCGTGTAAATTGTATAAATGATTTTCCAAACGGTGTCCAGCGTCTGTGTCAGATGGTCTGGATTCTGTTGTCGGCCCGAAGCTGAAATTGCCGGATGCAGGGGGTGTCGAAGCCCTCTGACCTTGATCTTTTGGTTACATTTGAAGTGATCCGGTGGGGCCGATTCATGGCGGCAACCCGCCACCTATCCCAGGAGTAGGCGTATGCGTGTACAGCAGGTGACCCTGACGATGGCCCAGGACTGGGCCCCACTGGACGCTTTGCGCGCCATGGAGCCGGATGGCGTGCTGGTGTTCGGTGCGGTGTCCTGGTTTGAACAGGGTGGACTGCACGCGGCTTTGCGCGAGCGCTTTCCACAGGCCCGGCTGCTGGGCTGTTCGACCGCTGGCGAGATCTCGCGCGAGGGTGTCCATTCAAACACCTGTGTGGTCACGGCCCTGAAGTTCGATCGGACCCGTCTGCGCAGCGTCACCCTGACGGTTCCTGCCATGCAGGACTCCCATCCGACGGGTCAGAGCCTGGGGCAGGCACTGGCTGCACCGGACCTGCAGGCCGTGCTGATTTACGGGCCCGGCGTGGCGGTCAATGGCAGCGCCTTGGTGGCCGGTCTGAGCCAGGGCCTCGGGCGCGTCGTGCCGATCACGGGTGGCCTGGCCGGTGATGATGGCGCCTTTGTCCGGACCTGGGTGCTGGGCGATGAGGGTGTATCGGATCGCCAGGCGGTCGCCCTGGGTTTTTATGGCAGCAGCTTGCGACTTGGGCATGGGTCGTACGGAGGCTGGTTGCCTTTCGGCCCGGCCCGCCGGGTCACCGGGGTTGATGGCAATGTCCTGCAGGAGCTCGATGGCGAACCGGCGCTCACGATCTACAAGCGATACCTCGGCGATCACGCCAAGGATCTGCCTGCTTCGGGCTTGCTCTTCCCTTTCCTGATGGAGAGTGCCGAGTCGAGTGCTCAAGGCCTGATCCGGACCATCCTCGGCGTTGATGAGGCCCGGGGCAGCCTGACCTTGGCGGGTGATGTACCTCTGGGCGCACAGCTCCGGCTGATGCAGGCCAGCACCGATCGGCTGGTCGATGGGGCCGAACACGCAGCCGAATCCGCACAGGCCCTGGACCCCGCGGCTGACTCTCTGGCTATTTTGGTCAGTTGCGTGGGGCGCAAGCTGGTCATGGGCAGCCGTGTCGACGACGAGGTCGAGGCGGTCGGCGATGTGCTGGGGCCACGGCCGGTGTTGGCGGGTTTCTATTCCAATGGCGAGATCTCTCCGCTGGGCGAGGCGGGGGCTTGCCAATTGCACAACCAGACGATGACCATCACCACGATGGGTGAAGCATTGGAGATTTGATGCACCGTGGACTCCGGCGTCAGTTGAAGCGCCAACTCGGAATCGAGGACGATCAGGCCTGGGAGGCCTGCCTGGCCCAGTTGCAGGCCTTGGCCCCCAGCTTGCCTGCGCCGCTGGGGCAGGTGCTGCAGGGTCTGGGCCCGTTGGTCCAGCAAGTCGGCGAGGCCTATGACCAGTATGAGCGTGACCTGGATCTGCGCACCCGCAGCCTCATGCTCAGCGCTGATGAGATGGATGCCGTCAACCTGCGCCTGCGTCAGGAGTTGGCCAGTCGTGACCGCGCCATCGAGTCGTTGCACGCCACGGTGAACCACCTCGTGCCCGATGTCGCGCAGCCGGGCGCGGTCGACATGAGCCTTGAGTCGCTCTCATTGCTGCTGTCCGATCTGGTGGCCCAGCGCGAGGCCAGTCGGCGTGAACGCGAGAACCAGCAGTTTGCCGTCGACCAGCATGCAATTGTCAGCGTCACCGATCTCAAGGGCGTGATCCTGCATGCCAATGACAAGTTCTGCGAGATCAGTGGCTACAGCCGCGATGAGCTGGTGGGACGCAACCACCGCATCGTGAAGTCCGGGGTGCATCCGGCGTCTCTTTACGAGTCGCTCTGGCACACGATCTCCAGCGGGCAGGTCTGGAAGGGCGAGTTGTGCAACCGTGCCAAGGATGGCTCCACCTACTGGGTGTCCGCCACCATCGTGCCCTCGCTCGACATCGACGGCCTGCCTTATCAGTATGTGGCGATCCGGACCGACATCACTCGCCGCAAGCAGATCGAAGCCTCGCTGGCCGAGGCGGCCAGCCGTCTCGAGCTCGCCACCAGCTCGGCAGGTGTCGGCGTCTGGGGCTGGGATGTCAACACCCGCAAGGTCTGGCTTGATCAACAGATGGCCAAGCTGTTCCAGATCGACCTCAGCCAGTTCAGTGGCGACTATGCCGAGCTGGGCCGGCGCCTGCACCCGGAAGACCGGGAGCGCGTGTTTGAAGAGTTCAATCAGGGCCTGCGCAACGGCAAGGGCCTGCGCACCGAGTTCCGGGTGGTCTGGGCCGACGGCAGCGAACGCTACCTGCGCTGTGCGGCCACCCTGACGCGCGGCACCGATGGCCGCCCCGCTCAGATGGTGGGGGTTGACTTCGACATCACGAGCTTGCGCCTGGCCGAGCTGGAGATGCGTCTGGCCAAAG
>RXJO01000468.1:3177-3389 GCA_003987795.1 Curvibacter sp. | reverse complement strand
GGAGCCCTTCATGTCGAGATAGACAATGCCATCCTTGAAGCCGCGGAAGGTGATGTCGCCGCCGTCGCTGGCGACCGCCGGGCGAATCCGGGTTTCGAGCAGATCCTTGATGACCGCTACGGTCTCGGTGTCGGCCTCGCTGAAGAATTCCTCGGCGTGGGGCGCATCGCCGTCGGCAACCTGGCCGTCAGCAAGCAGCGGCGCACCGGACA
>RXJO01000468.1:2958-3127 GCA_003987795.1 Curvibacter sp. | reverse complement strand
CCAAGGATCGCCGGCTTGAGGTGCTGCCAGTCACTGTCGTCCTTGGTGACGGTCACGAAATCCGAGCCGTAGAACACGCCGGTCACGCCCGGCACACCGAACAGGCGTTCGGCCAGCGGGGAGCGGGTGGCGGAGTCACGGTCGGTGAACTCCATGGTGCCGCTGTCGA
>RXJO01000468.1:0-2908 GCA_003987795.1 Curvibacter sp. | reverse complement strand
GTGGGCTCGGGCAGACGGTCCGCGGACACATCGGTGGCGATGGCGACGATGAAATCGTCTTCGGGGTAACGCACCGGATGGCCTTTGAAATCGTCAGTGGCCTGTCGCCAGACTTCGATCTTCAGGAGGTCGCTCTCCTTGAAGCCCTCGACCAGCACCCAGTCCACCCCGTCGTACAGTTCAGCCAGCATCTGATGCACCGAAAGCCGGTAGGGCTGCTCATATTCGCGCATCAGCGCCAGACGGTGCTCGCTGGCCACGACCACCTCGAAGGCACCGGCCTGGCGGTGGCGCCAACTGTCCTTGCCCGGGTGGTCGATGTCAAAGCGATGGTGCGCATGCTTGACCACCGACACACGCAGCCCGCGCTGGCGCAGGGCCGGGATCACGCGCTCGAGCAAGGTGGTCTTGCCCGAGCCGGAATAGCCCGCAAAGCCGACAACTTTCATGCAAGTCTCCTGGGCCTGCCCTGCGCACCCGGTGCTGCGGGCCAGACCTGTTTCTGGGGTATCAGATGACAAAAGGCCAGCAGGACGCTGGCCTTGTGCTTCAGCGCCAACGCGCAGCCATCACAGTCGCAATGTGCCGATCAGGCGCAATGCCGCTCGATGTAGGCCTTGACCACGGCCACATCCGCAGGAATCACCTGGACCTTCTTGGGCAACTGTTCAATGCCTTCGAAACGGGCCGGCCGCTCGGGCTCATGGCCCAGGGCTTCGGCGATGGTGGCCGCGAACTTGATCGGCAAGGCCGTCTCGAGCACGATCATCGGCACAGCGGGATCTCCGCGCTGCTCAAGAGCCACTTTCACCCCGTCGGCGGTGTGGGTGTCGATGGTCACGCCATGGCGCTGGAAGTTGTCGCGGATGGTGGCCAGGCGGTCAGCATGGGTGCTGCGGCCACTGGCAAAGCCGTAGCGCTGGGCCGCCTGGGCGAACAGCGGGTCGGCGCTGAGGTCGAAGCGCCCCTGGCTGGACAACTGCGCACCGAACAGATCCTTGGTGCGCGCGGCATCGCGCCCCAACAGATCGAACACGAAGCGCTCGAAATTGCTGGCCTTGGAGATGTCCATCGAGGGGCTGGAGGTTTCGTGCGTGTCGGCGCTGCCGCGCACCCGGTAGACACCGGTGCGGAAGAACTCGTCGAGCACGTCGTTCTCGTTGGTCGCGACCACCAGGCGGTCGATGGGCAGGCCCATCATGCGGGCCACATGGCCGGCGCAGACGTTGCCGAAGTTGCCCGAGGGCACGGTGAAGCTGACCTTCTGCTGGTTCGACTCGGTGGCCTGAACATAGCCGGCAAAGTAGTAGACCACCTGGGCCAGCAGGCGGGCCCAGTTGATCGAGTTGACCGTGCCGATCTTGTACTTGCGCTTGAACTCGAGGTCGTTGGACACGGCCTTGACGATGTCCTGGCAGTCATCGAACACGCCTTCGACCGCGAGGTTGTGGATGTTCTCGTCCTGCAGGCTGAACATCTGGGCCTGCTGGAAGGGGCTCATGCGGCCATTCGGGCTGGTCATGAAGACGCGCACGCCCTTCTTGCCCCGCATCGCGTACTCGGCTGCGCTGCCGGTGTCGCCCGAGGTGGCCCCCAGGATGTTGAGCTCTTCACCGCGCCGGGCCAGCTCGTACTCGAACAGGTTGCCCAGCAATTGCATGGCCATGTCCTTGAAGGCCAGCGTGGGGCCATTGGACAAGGCTTCGAGCCACAGACCATCTTCGAGGTGGCGCAGCGGGACGATCTCGCCCGTGCCGAACACCTCGGCGGTGTAGGTCTTGTGGCAAAGGGCACGCAGGTCGGCCGCCGGGATGTCGTCGATGTAGAGCGACAGGATCTCGAAAGCCAGCTCGGCGTAGCCTTGCTGGTGGTAGACCTCGCGCCAGCGCGTCAGGGTGGCATCGTCGACCTGGGGGTAGTGCTCGGGCAGGTAAAGCCCGCCATCGGGCGCCAGACCTTCCAGCAGGATTTCACAAAAGCGCTTGCGGTCGGCGTGACCTCGTGTGCTCAGGTACTTCACGTTTAGTTCCTGTTCCAACAATTCATGGGCAAAGCGCCGGTGAGGACCGGTCCGCTTGCCATTTTGACGCGATCGCCGTCCGAATCAATGGGGGGCGATCACGACTGGGGACTGCGACCTCAGGCCAGCTCTTCCTTGCGGATGCGGGTGATGGGGGCCAGCACCGTGGGCAGGCCCTGCATTTCTGCCATGGCAGTGTTCATGATGCCCTCGCGGGTGTCGTGGGTGAGGATGATCAGATCGGTCTGGGTCGAGCCTTCACCCCCCACCTCGTCGGCCTCGCGCTGCAGCACCGCATCGATGCTGATGCCGGCCGTGGCCAGGATGCCGGTCACCCGGGCCAGCACGCCGGCCTCGTCGGACACGCGCAGGCGCAGGTAGTAACTGGTGACGACCTCGCTCATGGGCAGCACCGGCACGTCGCTCATGGCGTCGGGCTGGAAAGCCAGGTGAGGCACGCGCTGCGCGGCATCGGCCGTGTGCAGGCGGGTGATGTCGACCAGATCGGCGATCACTGCGCTGGCAGTCGGCTCGGAGCCGGCGCCCTTGCCGTAATACAGCGTGGTGCCGACGGCGTCGCCCTGCACCATCACCGCGTTCATGGCGCCTTCCACATTGGCGATCAGGCGCTTGGCCGGCACCAGGCTAGGGTGCACGCGCAGCTCGATGCCATTGGCTGCACGCTTGGTGATGCCCAGCAGCTTGATGCGGTAGCCGAGTTGTTCGGCATAGCGGATGTCGGCCGCCGAGAGGCGGGTGATGCCCTCGACATAGGCCTTGTCGAACTGCACCGGGATGCCAAACGCGATGGCGCTCATCAGGGTGGCCTTGTGGGCCGCATCCACGCCTTCGATGTCGAAGGTGGGATCGGCTTCGGCATAGCCCAGG
>RXJO01000496.1 GCA_003987795.1 Curvibacter sp. | reverse complement strand
AACCCTCGAATGCCGGAATCAAAATCCGGTGCCTTAACCAACTTGGCGACTCCCCTACACAGGTTGATGTCTGAAGTCAGACACCCACCAACAACTTTTCGCTGGAAGCCCAACCCCACAAAGGGTGAACTTCCATGTTGCTGCACTCTCGGATCTTCCAGATGCCTGGCGCATCTCTCAGATCTATCGAGTCAGTGATGTGTGAAAACACAGCACTTCCTGAGCCTGTCATTCTAGCATCTAAATTCTGTTGTTTTAGCCAATCAATGACATTTAAAACATCAGGACAAAGTTGCTGAGCAACTGACTGCAGGTCATTTCTACCGTATCGGTAGTGATCAGCAGCGAAGCCTTCGATTGTAGCAGCGTTTTTTGACCACTCCAGCAAAGGCGATGAAAAAATTTTGGCAGTCTCCAGTCCGGCCTGAGGTTTCACCACGATGAAACGTGCCGGCGGGCACTGCGCAGAATTTTCCAGCGGCTGGATTATGTCACCAATTCCTTCGACCCAGGCGTTGCGGCCTCGGACAAAGAATGGCACGTCTGCACCCAGCCGAAGCGCCAACTCGCAAAGGCGCTCGGTGCTGAAGTTGATCTTCCAGAGGCGATTGAGTGCCAGCAGCGTGCTGGCTGCGTCGGATGAGCCGCCTCCCATGCCGGCTTGTGCCGGGATCTGCTTGTCGACGCTGATGTGCACCCCTGCCTGCACCTGACCTGCTTGCTGCAGCAGCCGGGCTGCGCGCACGGCGAGATCGTCGGCAGGCAGGGGCTCGGTCAGATCGGTGCGTTCGATGCGACCGTCCGGACGCAGCTCGAAGTGCAGGGTGTCACACCAGTCGATCAGCATGAACACGGACTGGAGCAGGTGATAACCATCGGGGCGGCGCCCGGTGATGTGCAGGAACAGGTTGAGTTTGGCGGGGGCCGGAACGTCGTAAATCGCCTTCATGGGCGCATTATCCGGGGCATCCGGTCGTCAGCGGTCCAGCACGATGCGCAGATCGAGGGCCGGCTGCGGGTGGTTGCGCCGAGCGCTCAGTCGCCCATCGTCGAGCTGGCTCAGATCGGCCTGCCAGCCGGGCAGGTCGGGCTGCTGCCCCTGGAGCCAATGGAACAAGGCCGTGATGGGCACGGGTGTGCCGGTGGCGTCTGCCGCCAGCGCGTCCAGCGAGGCGTACTGCCGTGTCTCCCCGCGAGCCTGCCACACCGCCCGATCGGCCGTCCATTCGAGGTGGGCCACCGTGCTGCCCAGGGGGCTGAAGAGTTCAAGTGAGCCCCGATCGGGCGAGCCTTGCAGCTCAAAGCTGGCTGACCAGGACTGAGGGGCGTCGCCGTCCACTTTCAGGGCCAGACGTCCGCTCCAGAGATCGACTGGCCGGGTGGCCCCGTTGACAGACGGTGTGCGTCTGGCGCTGGCGCAACCCAGCAGCCAGAGGGGCGACAGCATGGCCGCAGCGACCACGCCCCGGCGTTGACGCCGCAAGGTGTCGGGTGTCATGGCTTGACGTTGAAGCGCCGCATGGTGTCCTGCAGCGTTTCATTGTCGCGTCCGAGCGTCAGTCCCTGCCGCCAGATCGCGGTGGCCCGGCTGCGTTGGCCGGCGACCCAGAGCACCTCGCCCAAATGGGCGGCGATCTCGGGATCGGGTTTGGTCTGGAAGGCCTTGTCCAGGATCTGGATGGCCTCCTGCAGGCGGCCCCTCTTGAACTCCACCCAGCCCAGACTGTCACTGATGAAGGGGTCGTTGGGCGCCAGCTCCAGGGCCTTGCTCACCAACTGGTGGGCCTCATCGAGGCGCACGCCGCGTTCGGCCAGCGAGTAGCCCAGGGCGTTGTAGGCGTTCTGGTTCTCGGGTTGTTGCGCGATGATGTCGCGCAACAGCTTTTCCATCTGATCAAAGCGGCCCAGCTTCTCGGCCATCATGGCCTGGTCGTACAGCAGATCGGTGTCGTCGGGGCTAGCCTGCACGGCAGTGTCCAGCAACTGCATGGCTTCTTCGTAGGCCTTCTGGCTGCGCAGCAGTTGCACCTCGGCCATCAGGCGGGTGCGTGCCTCGCTGGGCGTGCCGGTTGGCAGCGATTTCAGCAGCGCACGGGCCTCGTCGACCTTGCCCTGGGCGCCCAGGATGGCCGCACGACGGGTGCGTGCTGTGGTCAGCAACGAGGGGCTGTCGATCTTGCTCAGCCAGTCGTTGGCCGCCGCGTAGTCCTGTCGCTTCTCGGCCAGTTGAGCCAGCGAGAGGTAGGCCTGGGAGAGGCCGCGTTGACGTGCCTCGCCTGGGGCTTGGGCGCCTGCCAAGGCCAGGTAGCGTTCCAGGGATTTCTGGGCCTGGGGCTGCTGGTTCTCTTCGGTCTGCAGGGCGCCGAGAATGAGCCAGGCTTCGGCCAGCTCTGGCTGGTTGCTGGTGACGGTCACGAGTTGTTGCTGTGCTTCGGCGTAGCGCTGCGCGTCCAGCAGGGTGCGGGCGTAGGCGATGCGCATCTCGCCCTTTTGCGGGTATCGATCCAGGTAGCCTTTGACCAGGGCTTCGGCCCCGGGTGTCTTGGGGCTCATGATCTGCAGGGCCAGACGGACTGGGGCTTCGGAGCCGGGCTGCAGTTTCAGGCCGGCCTGCGCGGCCTCCAGGGCCTGCGGCGTCTGGCCAGCTGCCAGGCGCAACTGGCCGACGGCCGCCCAGGCGTCCCCTGCGATTTCCGGGTCGCGTTCTTCCTTCTCCAGTGCCTCTTCCACCACGCGGGCCGCCAGCGCGCGATCCCCCACCCGGCCGTAAAGTGAGGGGATGGCGGCCAGCAACTGAGGTTTCTGAGTGGGCGATGCCAACGCCAATTCGCGTTGCAGCGCCGGAATGGAGTCGCTCACCCGGTTCAGTGCCAGCAGGATCTGCAGCACATACCGGTTGGCTTCGCGGGATTCGGGTTGGGCCAGTCGCCAGTTCTGTGCGGCCTGCAAGGCCGAGTCGCCTGAGCGGGCCTGCAACGCGATCTCCATGGCCCGTTGGTAAAGGCGGCTGTCATTGGTGCGCCGGGCACTGTCGAGCAGCAGGGCAAAGCCGGTGGCGGGGTCGGCCCCCTTGGCATTGATCTCGCCCAGCAGGATCTCATAGAACAACTGGGCATCCATCAGCGACGGCGGCTCTGGAGCTGCGCGTTCAGACGCGGTGGCCGCCTGGGCCAGGGGAGGTTGGACAAAGGCCAGCACGACGGCGGCGGCAACAGGAACCAGGCGGCAAAAAG
>RXJO01000302.1 GCA_003987795.1 Curvibacter sp. | reverse complement strand
CCGCGGGGGCCGCAGGCCGCCTTGGGGCGGCCCGGCGCCGGCTTGACGGCTTCGTTTCAGGTCTCTGCTGAATTCAAGATTCAAGAGGGAACTGGCGATCCCAGGGTTGCGCACCCGGTCACTGTCGCTGTCCCCCGAGGGGGCCGCAGGCCGCCTTGGGGTGGCCCGGGCGACCTTCAGGCCTTGACGGTTTCGAGGTTGCGCAGGCTTGCCTCGAGGGCAGCGGCGGTGGCCAGGGGCTTTTCCATGGGGAAGAGGTGGCTGCCGTCGAGCATCATGATGCGGCCCTTGACCACTTTCTCGGTCATGGCCATGCCCACCTGCTGCATCTCCTGCGAGGCCAGGCCGCCGATGAAGGCGGCGGGGCAGCGCAGGGGGTGGCGGGCCAGCAGGCTGTCGAGGTTGTGGGGCAGGGTGTTGTAGATGGCGGTTTCCACGTCGCGGTCGAAGCACAGCACACGGCGCGGGCCTTGCGGGCCGTCTTCGTCGCGGGTGCCGTGGCTGATGTAGTCCTGCAGCACCTGCGGGTCCCAGCGGGCGAAGGCTTTCTTGTGCTGGAAGTGGGCCAGGGCTTCGTCGGCATTGGCCCAGGCGTTGCGCCGGCGTCGGCTGATCTTGCCGGGCGACACCGAGCCCACCAGCTGGGTCTGCTTGATCACGCCGAGCGCGTTGGCGCGCCAGCCTCCAAGCAGAGGCGAGTCGATCAGCACCACGCCCTTGACCCCATGGCCCCCGAGCTTGGGGTGGCGGGCGGCTGCCATCACGCTCAGAAAGCCGCCCAGCGAATGGCCTACCAGGAAGGCAGGTTCTCCGGCCTTGACAATTTCACGCTCGGCGAAGTCAGCCAGCTGCTGCACCAGGTGGGGCCAGTTGCTGGTGACCGGGTAGCGTTCGTCGTGACCGAACTGCTCCAGGGCCTTGACCTTGAAGCCGCGTTGCCTCAACTGCTTGAACAGGACCTGGTAGGTGCCAGCCGGAAAGCTGTTGGCGTGCGAGAAGATGATCAAAGACATCGCGGTCGCTTCAATCCGGTGGGGCGTCTCAGATCAGTTTTTCCTGCGGGGTGGCGATCTTGCGCAGCGGCTTGCTGCGCGGGCTGTGGACCATCAGCGGCACTTCGGTCTGGCCGTCGCCCCACATCGGGTCTTCGATGCTGTCGAACACTTCGCGCAGCTTCTGTCCCCAGCTGCCATGCACCATGCGGAAGTAGGGGTTGTTCTCGTCGATGCAGATGACCTTCTCGGTCTTGAACTGGTTGGCCTCGTACACCACCAGGTCCAGGGGCAGGCCCACTGAGAGGTTGGACTTGAGGGTCGAGTCCATCGAGACCAGGGCGCACTTGGCGGCCTCGTCCAGCGGCGTGGCCGGGGTGATGACGCGGTCGAGCACGGGCTTGCCGTACTTGGATTCGCCGATCTGGAAGTACGGGGTTTCGGGCGTGGCCTCGATGAAGTTGCCGGCCGAATAGACCTGGAACAGGCGCATGCCTTCGCCTTTGATCTGGCCGCCGAAGATCATCGACACGTTGAACTCGACGCCGGCCTGACGCAGCGAGGCCGCGTCGCGCTCGTACACCCGGCGCACGGCCGAGCCCAGCACGCGGCAGGCGTCGAACATGCTCTTGGCGTTCCAGATGGTGATCGGCTCGCCCCCTTCGTGGTCCTTGAGTTGTTCCACCTGCAGGATCTCGCGGATCGATTGCGAGATGCTCAGATTGCCGGCCGACAGCAGCACCATGAAGCGGTCATCCGGCTTTTCGTAGACGATCATCTTGCGAAAGGTGCTGATCTGGTCAAGACCGGCATTGGTGCGCGAATCGGACAGGAACACCAGGCCCGCATTGAGTTTGATGGCGACGCAGTAAGTCATTGGGAAGACGCTAGTTTTTTCAGGGAGTAGATCAGGTCCAGCGCTTCGCGCGGACTGAGTGTGTCGGGGTCGATCTCGGAAAACCTTGATTCTAAGGCGCTCGGTGCTATGGATTCCGTAGCTGGTGGCGGCGCGAACAGGTCCACCTGGGCCTGCGATTCGCTGGCCCGGCTCTCCAGCGCCTCCAGGGCGTGGCGGGCATGGTGCAGCACGGCCACCGGCATGCCGGCCAGTCGGGCCACCTGGATGCCGTAGCTGCGGCTGGCCGGGCCGTTCTGGATTTCGTGCAGAAACACGATGTCCGAGCCCGATTCGGTGGCGCTCACGTGCACATTCACCGCCTGGTGGTGCTTGGCCGGGAATTCGGTGAGTTCGAAATAGTGGGTGGCGAACAGCGTGAAGGCCTGGGTGCGGTCATGCAACTGGGTGGCGATGCCCGAGGCCAGGGCCAGGCCGTCGAAGGTCGAGGTGCCGCGGCCGATCTCGTCCATCAGCACCAGGCTGTGGGGCGTGGCGCTGTGCAGGATCTGGGCGGCTTCGGTCATCTCCAGCATGAAGGTCGATTGGGCATTGGCCAGGTCGTCGGCGGAGCCGATCCGGGTGTGGATGGCGTCGATGGGCCCGAGGCGACAGGCCTCGGCGGGCACATGGCTGCCCATGCTGGCGAGAAGCACGATCAATGCCACCTGCCGCATGTAGGTCGACTTACCGCCCATGTTGGGGCCGGTGATGATCTGCATGCGCTGGCGCAGGCCCAGCCGGGTGTCGTTGGCGATGAAGCTGCCGCCCGAGGTTTCGGCGAGCCGCGCCTCGACCACCGGGTGGCGCCCCCGGGTGATGTCGATGCAGGGCTCTTTGGCGAACACCGGGGCGTTCCAGCCCAGGGTCAGCGAGCGCTCGGTCAGGGTGCACAGCACGTCCAGCGTGGCCATGGCGCGGGCCACGCGGCTCAGCGCCGGCACGTGGGCCTGCAGGGCGTCCAGCACCTGCTCGTACAGCCATTTCTCGCGCGCCAGGGCGCGTTCCTGCGCCGACAAGGCCTTGTCTTCGAAGGCCTTGAGCTCGGGCGTGATGAAGCGTTCGGCGTTTTTCAGGGTCTGGCGCCGGCGGTAGTCGGCCGGCACCTTGTCGAGCTGCCCCTGGGTGACTTCGATGTAGAAGCCGTGCACCTTGTTGTATTGCACGCGCAGGTTGGCAATGCCCGTGCGTTCACGCTCGCGCACCTCCAGCTCGACCAGAAAGCTGTCGGCGTGGTCCTGGATGTGGCGCAACTCGTCCAGTTCGGCGTCAAAGCCTTCGGCGATCACGCCGCCATCGCGCACCAGGGCCGCGGGCTCGGGCAGGATGGCGCGTTGCAGCAGGGCCGCGCATTCGGGCGGGGCCTGCAGCTCGGTGGCCACCTGAGCCAGGGTGCCCTCG
>RXJO01000494.1 GCA_003987795.1 Curvibacter sp. | reverse complement strand
AGGGCCGTTTCATCATCACCCAGTACGTGCCCACCGACGAGAAGGTGACCCGCAAGTACCCGCTGTTGCTGACCACCGGGCGCATCCTGTCGCAGTACAACGTGGGGGCCCAGACCCGGCGCACCGCCAACAACCAGTGGCACGACGAAGACCGGCTCGAGATCCACCCGCACGATGCCGAGGAGCGCGGCATTCGCCACGGCGACTGGGTGGGCATCCAGAGCCGGGCCGGCGAGACCGTGCTGCGCGCCACCGTGACCGAGCGCGTGGCCCCTGGCGTGGTCTACACCACCTTCCACTTCCCCGAGTCGGGTGCCAACGTGATCACCACCGACAGCAGCGACTGGGCCACCAACTGCCCCGAGTACAAGGTGACGGCGGTGAATGTCATGCCGGTGCGCCAGCCTGTGGGCGAAGGCCGATCCCAGGCCGAACCCCAGTCGGACTGGCAGCGCAGCTATGCTCGCTTCCATGAAACCCAGCTCGAACTGCTGCACGCCGCCACCCAGGGCGACTGAGCCCGACCGAAGTGCCATGAAGCCCGACCTCCAGCCCCTTCAGCCCACCGGTTGCGCGCCGGTGCCGGTGCGCCGCTGGCGCCAGGGCCAGTGGCACGAGGCGCAGGACCTGCTGGCCCAGGAACGCCCCGTGGCGCTGGAGTACAACGGTCTGTCGCATGCCGTGATGCTGGCCACGCCGGGCGACCTGACCGACTTCGCGCTGGGTTTTTCGCTGACCGAGGGCCTGGTGGACCGGGCCGATCAGGTGTATGGCATCGACGTCGACGACAGCCCGGCCGGCATCACCCTGCGCATCGAGGTGGCTTCGGCCTGCTTTGCCCGTTTCAAAGACCAGCGGCGCAGCCTCGCGGGCCGCACCGGCTGCGGCCTGTGCGGCGCCGAGAACCTGGCCCAGGCGGTGCGTCCGGTCAAGCCACTGACCAGCACGGCCCACTTCAGCCCGCAGGCCCTGAGCCGGGGCATGGGCCAATTGCGCGCCCACCAGCCTTTGCTCGGCGCCACCGGCGCCACCCATGCGGCCGGCTGGTGCGATGCCTCAGGACAGTTGCAGCTGGCGCGTGAGGACGTGGGGCGGCACAACGCGCTCGACAAGCTCATCGGAGCCCTGCTGCGCCCGGGCCAGCCCTGGCAGGCCCAGGCCGGCCGCGGCTTCATCGTGGTCACCAGCCGCGCCAGCCACGAGATGGCGCAAAAGACCGCCACCGCCGGTGTGCCCTTGCTGGCGGCCGTGTCGGGCGTGACCGAACTGGCCGTGCACACCGCCGAGGTCGCCGGCCTGAGCCTGCTGGGCTTTGCCCGGGGCGACGATTTTTCCATCTACACCCATGCCCAGCGCGTGATCCTTGAGGCCTGAGCCATGAGCAACGACCCGCACACCCAGAACCTGATCGTGATGGCCAACCGCATCGGCCAGTTCTTCGAGTCCATGCCCGACCGCGCCGAGGCCCTGGCCGGCGCTGCCGACCACATCCGCAAGTTCTGGGAGCCGCGCATGCGGGCGCAATTCCTGCAGCAACTCGACGCCGAGGCCGGTCAGGCCCTGCGCCCCTTCATGCGCGAGGCGGTGGCGGTGCACCGTGCACGTCTCAGCGAGGCCCTGCCGCCGACGCATTGATACCACTCAGTGGTGTGACTTGACCGCCGGGAGGATTGCCGGGTCGAGTCAAGCCGGGTGGCATCGTGGTCGCGTCTTTAATCAGGCACCCCGCCCCGGCCAGGCACCGTGCCTGCCGGGCGAGCCGGGGCGCGAGACCCCACCCCCATGACCGCTCTCCCATCGCACAACGTCGCCCCGGCGCCTGGCCTCAAGCGCTCGCTGCAGGCGCGCCATCTCAGCATGATCGCCATCGGCGGATCCATCGGCACCGGGTTGTTCGTGGCCTCGGGCGCGATGGTCTCGCGGGCTGGCCCGGGTGGGGCGTTGCTGGCCTATGTGCTGATCGGTGCCATGGTGTACTTCCTGATGACCAGCCTGGCCGAATTGGCCGCCTACATGCCAGTCGCGGGCTCGTTTTCCACCTATGGGTCGCTGTATGTCGACCCCGGCTTCGGCTTCGCCTTGGGCTGGAACTACTGGTACAACTGGGCGGTTACGGTCGCCGTCGAATTGGTGGCTGCGCAACTGGTCATGCAGTACTGGTTTCCAGCGGTGCCTGGGGTCTGGTGGAGTGCGCTGTTCCTGCTGCTGGTGTTCGCGCTCAATGTGATCTCGGTGCGGGGCTTTGGCGAGGCCGAGTTCTGGTTCGCGCTGATCAAGGTGCTGACGGTGCTGTGCTTTGTGGTGCTGGGCCTGCTGATGATCCTGGGCGTCTTCCGTGGGCAACCCAGCCCGGGGCTGAGCCACCTCAGCCACGGCGAAGCGCCTTTTGTGGGTGGTATGCCGGCCCTGCTGGGTGTGGTGATGATTGCCGGCTTCTCGTTCCAGGGCACCGAGCTGGTGGGCGTGGCTGCGGGTGAGTCGGTCGACCCGGCACGCAACATCCCGCGTGCGGTGCGCCAGGTGTTCTGGCGCATCCTGTTGTTCTACGTGTTGGCGGTGGGCGTGATCGGCGTGCTGCTGCCCTACACCGACCCCAACCTCATCAAGACCGACCTGCGCGAGGTGGGCGTGAGCCCCTTCACGCTGGTGTTCGAGCGCGCGGGCCTGGCACTGGCGGCCGGCGTGATGAATGCCGTGATCCTGACGGCGGTGCTCTCTGCTGGCAATTCCGGCCTGTATGCCTCGACCCGCATGCTCTACAACCTGGCGGTCGAAGGGCGTGCTCCGACCGTGTTCAAGCGCCTGAGCCGCCACGGTGTGCCGGTGCCGGCCCTGCTGGCCACCACGGCCATGGGGGCCTTGTGCTTTCTCAGTTCTCTGGGCGAGGGGCAGACGGTGTACCTGTGGCTGCTCAACCTGTCGGGGATGACGGGCTTCATCGCCTGGCTGGGCATTGCCGTCAGCCACTACCGCTTCCGGCGCGGCCTGATGGTGCAGGGCATCGACCTTGCCGGCCTGCTGCCCTACCAGTCGCCGTTCTTTCCCTGGGGGCCTTTCTTTGCGTTTGGCATGTGCCTGCTGGTGGTGCTGGGACAGAGCTTTGACGCCCTGCACGGCACCGGGCCCGTGCCCTGGGGTGATCTGGTCGCCACCTACCTGGGCATTCCGGTGTTTCTGGCGATGTGGTGGGGCTGGCGCCTGGCGCACGGCAGCCGGCTGGTGCCGTATGCCGAGATGCATTTCCCGGGCGCGCTGGCCCGGCAGCATCCGCCTCAGTAAGCGGCGCCGGGCCGCA
>RXJO01000243.1 GCA_003987795.1 Curvibacter sp. | reverse complement strand
TGCCCGAAGCCATCAAGCCGCGCTTTTGCGGCATCCACTTCTTCAATCCGCCGCGCTACATGTACCTGGTGGAGTTGATTGCCACCCCCACCACCCAGCCCGTGATCCTCGACCAGCTCGAGAGCTTCGTCACCAGCGGCCTGGGCAAGGGCGTGGTGCGCGCCAAGGACACGCCCAACTTCATCGCCAACCGCGTCGGCATCGCCGGCATGCTGGCCACCATGAAGGAAGTCGAGAACTTCGGCCTGAGTTACGACGTGGTGGATGACCTGACCGGCAAGAAGCTGGGCCGCGCCAGCTCGGGCACCTTCCGCACCGCCGACGTGGTGGGCCTGGACACCATGGCCCACGTCATCAAGACGCTGCAGGACAACCTCACGCTCGAAACGGATCCCTTCTACGGCAGCTTCGGCACCCCCGCGGTGCTCAAGAAGCTGCTTGAGCTCGGCCACCTGGGCCAGAAGACCAAGGCCGGCTTCTACAAGAAGGTGGGCCGCGACGTGCTGCGCTTCGAACTCGAAAGCGAAGACTATGTGCCCGGCGGCCAGAAAGCCGACGAGGTGTATGGCAGCATGCTCAAGAAGCCTGCAGCCCAGCGCCTGGCGCTGCTGCGCAATGCCGAGGGCCCCCAAGGCCAGTTCCTGTGGGCCATCCTGCGCAACAGCTTCCATTACGCCGCTGTGCACCTGGCCAGCATTGCCGACAACGCCCGCGACGTGGACCAGGCCATGCGCTGGGGCTTCGGCATGAAGCAGGGCCCCTTCGAGCTGTGGCAAGAGGCTGGCTGGCTGCAGGTGGCTCAGTGGATCAACGAAGACATCGCCGCCGGCAAGACGCTGTGCAATGCACCGTTGCCCGATTGGGTGTTCAATGGCCCCGTGGCCGAGGCCGGTGGCGTGCACACGCCCCAGGGCTCGTACAACCCGAGCACCAACACCTTCGAGCCGCGCCGCCAGTTGCCGGTGTACCAGCGCCAGCACTTCCCCGAAGCCCTGCTGGGCGACGGCTCGGCCCGGTTCGAGACCGCGGGCAAGACCCTGCACGAAGACGAGGCCATCCGCCTGTGGACGCTCGATGACGAGGTGCTGATCGCCAGCATCAAGAGCAAGATGCACGCGATCGGCCCGGGCGTGGTCGAGGGCCTGCAGCAAGGCATCGAGCTGGCCGAGCAGCAGTACAAGGGCCTGGTGATCTGGTCGGGCGACGAGCCCTTCAGCGCCGGCGCCGACCTGCAGTCGATGTTGCCGGCCTTCATGATCGCCGGGGTGGACGCCATCGAGGGCGCCGAGCATGAGCTGCAGCAGCTCATGCTGCGCCTGCGCTATGCCGGTGTGCCGGTGATCTCTGCCATCCGCGGTCTGGCCCTGGGCGGCGGCTGCGAGCTGGCCGTGCACTCGGCCCGCCGTGTGGTGGCCATGGAGAGCTACATCGGCCTGGTCGAAGTCGGCGTGGGCCTGGTACCGGGCGCTGGCGGCCTGACCTACATCGCACGCCGCGCCGCCGAGAACGCGGCCGCCTCGACAGGCAAGGATCTGCTGCCCTTCCTGACCGAAGGCTTCACCGCCGCCGCCATGGCCAAGGTGGGCACCAGCGCGCTTGAGTCGCGCAAGCTGGGCTACCTGCTGGACAGCGACATCATCGTGCCCAACAAGGACGAGCTGCTGTTCGTGGCCCTGAACGAGGCCAAGGCTCTGTTCAATGGGGGCTGGCGCGCTCCGCTCAAGCGCCTGTTCCCGGTGGCCGGGCGCAGCGGTCTGGCCACCATCAAGGGCCAGCTGGTCAACATGCGCGATGGCGGCTTCATCAGCCAGCACGACTTCCACATCGGCAGCCTGATCGCCAACGTGGTCTGCGGTGGTGACGTGGATGCAGGCACCCTGGTCAGCGAGGAGTACCTGATGGCGCTCGAGCGCAAGGCCTTCTGCTCGCTGATCGTGCACCCCAAGACGCAGGAACGCATCATGGGCATGTTGTCCACCGGCAAGCCGGTGCGCAATTGAGCCCGGCGTCGAGCCCACCCGCCGTGACCACCGTGACCGCCATGGACCGCGCTCCCAACAAGCTGCAGCGCTCGCTGATGCGCCTGGACGAGGCCCCTGCCTTCATGCGGGGCTGGGTGCAGAGCATCATCCTGCGCCGCGCCGTGCCCTTCACCGGCACGGTCGGCCTGCGGTTTGCGCAACTCGACACCGAGCGTGCCGAGGTCCGCCTGGCGTCGGCGCCCCGGCTGCACAACCAGAGCGGTGACGTGCACACCTCGGCCATCCACCTGCTGGCCGAGAGTGCCACCGGGCTGGTGATCGGCATGAACGTGCGCGATGACTGCACCCCGGTGCTCCAGCGGGCCGCCTTGCAACTGCTGCAGCGCCCCAAGGGCGGACTCAAGGCCGTGGCCGTGCTGACGCCCGAGCAGTCGGCCTATATGCAGGCCAACGAGCAGGGCGAACTGAGCGTGTCCGTCACGGTCACCGACGACACCGGCACCGCGCCGGTGCAATGCGAATTTGTCTGGGCCTGGGTTCCCGCCAGCCGCCCGAAAAAGAACTGAAGGAGTTTCACCATGGCCCACCCCGTCCAGGACGCCTACATCGTCGCTGCCACGCGCACCCCCATCGGGCGTTCGCACCGCGGCTTCTTCCGCAACACCCGCCCCGATGACCTGCTGGCCACCACCCTCAAGGCCGCACTGGCCCAGGTGCCCGATCTGGACCCGGCCAGCATCGAAGACATCATCTGCGGCTGTGCCATCCCCGAGGCCCAGCAAGGCCTGAACGTGGCCCGTGTGGCCGCGGTGCTGGCGGGCCTGCCCACCAGCGTGGGCGGCATCACCGTGAACCGCTTCTGCGCCTCCGGCCTGTCGGCTGTGCAGATGGCGGCCGACCGCATCCGTGTGGGCGAGGCCGAGGTGATGATCGCTGCCGGTGTCGAAAGCATGAGCATGGTGCCCATGATGGGCAACTCGCCCTCGCTGTCGCCCAGCATCTTCGAGCGTGACGGCGACGTGGGCATTGCCTATGGCATGGGCCTGACCGCCGAGAAGGTGGCTCAGCAATGGAAGGTCAGCCGCGACGCCCAGGACGAGTTCGCGCTGCAGTCGCACCTGAAAGCCCTCAAGGCGCAGCAGGCCGGCGAGTTCACGGCCGAGATCACCCCGATCGAAGTCACCGATCGCCGCGTCGACCTGGCCAGCGGCGAGGTCAGCCTGAAAACCCGCACCGTCAGCCTCGACGAAGGCGCCCGCCCCGACACCACGCTGGAAGGTCTGGGCAAGCTCAAGACCGTGTTCGCCGCGCGTGGCTCGGTCACCGCCGGCAACAGCTCGCAGACCTCGGACGGCG
>RXJO01000121.1 GCA_003987795.1 Curvibacter sp. | reverse complement strand
GCGTGGCCCAGATCTCGATGATGATCAACACCCAGATCGCCTCCCACCTGGCCCCGGGCAGCGTGAGCTGGATCACCTATGCCGACCGCCTGATGGAGTTCCCCACCGCCATGCTGGGCGTGGCCCTGGGCGTGGTGTTGATGCCTCAACTGGCCGCCGCGCGCTCGCGCAAGGACACCGCGGGGTATTCCGAACTGCTCGATTGGGGCCTGCGGCTGGTCATGCTGATGTCGGTGCCCAGCGCCGTGGCCCTGCTGACATTTGCCAAGCCCCTGGTGGCCACGCTCTACCACTATGGCCACTTCAGTGATCGCGATGTGCTGCAGACCACCACCGCTTTGATGGGTTGGGGCGTGGGCTTGATCGGTGTGGTGGCGATCAAGGTGCTGGCGCCGGGGTATTTCGCCAATCAGGACACGCGCACACCGGTGCGCATCGCGATCGGGGTGCTGGTGCTCACCCAGGTCTTCAACTACCTGCTGGTGCCGTATCTGCAGCACGCGGCGCTCACGCTGTCGATCGGGCTTGGTGCGCTGGTGAACGCCGCCTGGTTGCTGGTGGGGCTGATGCGCCGGGGCTCCTACCGCCCGCTGCCCGGTTGGGGCTTGTTCATGCTGCAGGTGGTGGCGGGCAGCGCGGTGCTGGCCATCTTCCTGATCTGGGCGGCCAACAACTACGCTTGGCTGTCCCTGCGTGACACCCCCCTGGTGCGCGTCGCGCTGTTGGGCGGGGTGATGTTGGGGGCCATGGCCATCTATTTCGGCGCCTTGTGGGCTGCCGGCCTCAAGCTGCGCCATCTGCTGCGGCGTTGAGCCGCGGATCCCGTGTCGGCCCGTCGGCATCACGGGCTTGACGGTCGTGTTCACCCCATTTAAAACCTGCCCATGGAACTGAGCTTCTCCGCTCCCACCCCGCTGGCGTACTTCGGTTCGCTGGTCCAGAGTGACGACCACTTTCCGCTGCTCGAAGCCGTGGCGAGCCTTGGCCAGGATGAGTATCCCGAACTCGATGTGCAGCAGGTGCTCGGTGATGTGGACCAGTTGCAGGCGCGCCTGCGTCGGCGCCTCGCGGCGGACGCGGATGCCATGCACAGCCTGCAGGTGCTCAACCAGTTCTTTTTTGTCGACCTTGGCTTTGGCGGCAACCTCAACAACTACTACGACCCCGACAACAGCTACCTGCACGCCGTGTTGCGCACGCGCCAGGGCATTCCCATCTCGTTGGCGGTGCTGTGGCTCGAGTTGGCTCAGGGGCTGGGTCTGCAGGCGCAGGGCGTGGGTTTCCCGGGCCACTTCCTGGTCAAGGTGAACCTGCCGGAGGGGCAGGTCGTGATCGATCCTTTCAACGGCCTGTCGCTGGGGCGTGAGGCCTTGTCCGAGCGGCTGGAGCCGTTCCGGCACCGCAGCGGCCTGGGCGATGATTTCGAGGCCCCGCTGGGCCTGTACCTGCAGGCGGCACGCCCGCGCGACATCGTGGCGCGCATGTTGCGCAACCTCAAGGAGATCCACCGGGCCCAGAAAGACTGGGAGCGCCTGGTGGCGGTGCAGAACCGCCTGGTGATCCTGCTGCCCGAGGCCTGGGTCGAGTACCGCGACCGTGGCCTGGCCCTGGCCGAGCAAGGTCAGGATGCGCTGGCCCGCGAAGACCTCCAGACCTATCTGCGGCACGCCCTCGACGCGGTCGACGTGGCCGAAGTGGCGGATCGGCTGGCCAGTCTGCGCCCCTCGGGCGCCTGAGTCGTGGTTGCCGCCTGGGCTCAGCCGGGGTTGGATGGCGCCGAGGGCAGGCCGGCCATGCCCAGGTCGTGCCAGGTGCGGCGCAACTGGGTGTCCGAGCTGAAACCGGCCAGGGCGGCGGCCTGGGTGACGTTGTGGCCCGACTGCAGCGCAGCCTGCGCCACGGCCAGCCTCAGTTGGCGCAGATAGGTCAGCGGGGCGATGCCCGCGTGCTCGGCAAACAGCCGCCCCAGGTGCCGCGCCGAGGTGTGGGCCACATCGGCCATGCGGGGCACGGTCCAATCCAGCTGAGGGGCCTGGCTGACGGCATCCTGCACCCGATGCAGGGCCGGGTGCAGGTGGTTGCGGTGGGTCAGAAAGGGCGACAGCTCCGGGTCTTGCGGGCCGCGGCGCAGCGCCACCACCAGGGTCTGGGCCACCTGAGCGGTCACGGCCGGACCGCAGACGCCGGCCATGCGGTGCAGCATCAGGTCGATGCCCGTGGTCACGCCGGCGCTGCTGCTCAAGGGCGGATCCAGCACGAAGACCCGGTTCTGCACCACCTCGCACAGGGGCTCGACTTCGCGCAGTTCGTCCAGGTGTTGATGGTGGGTGGTGGCCCGATGCCGGGCCAGCAAGCCCGCGTGGGCCGCGATCACCGCCCCGGCGCAGACGCACAGCAGTTCAAGCCGGCCGGCTTGCAGGCGCAGGCCGCGCAGCCAGTGCAGCACGGCGCGCCCCCCTGCGTGCGACAGATCCACGCGGCGCCCGGGCTGCCCCACCAGCACCACCCAATCGCAGGTCTCCGCCTCTGCCGGGTGGTCCGTTCCCAGCGTGGGCAGCGGCTCGATCTGGCTGATGAAGGCGCCGACCGAGCTGCGCGTGCTCGCGCTGGTACCCACGAAATGCAGCTCGAACACCGCCTCCTGCCCCTGGGCCAGCAGCACCTGATTGGCGATGCGCAAGGCCTCGGCCGGCCCGGCCCAGTCGAGGATCAGGCTGTCGTCCAGCAACACGAAGTGCACGAGCACCCGACTGGGCCGTCGGGTGCTTGGCGTCAATCCGCCTGTTGCAGCCATCGGTAGTCCATCTGTCGTGCCGTGCGTTCTGCCAGCGCCTGGCCGGCCAGCCGGGCCACCAGGTGCAGGCTCATGTCGATGCCGGCACTGATGCCGGCTGAAGTGATCAGGCGGCCGTGCTCGACCCAACGCAGCCCCTCTCGCACCTCCAGGTTGGGGTGCTGACGCCGCAGATCGTCCAGGTCCTCCCAGTGGGTGGTCACCGGCTCGTCATGCAGCACCCCGGCGCTGGCCAGGATGAACACCCCCGTGCACACCGAGGCCGTCAGCCGGGCATGGCGTGCGGCCTCGGCCACCCAGGCCAGCGTGGCCGGGCAGCGGGCCGCCCGGTCGACGACGCCGCCCGGCACCACCAGCACGTCGGGATGGGGACATGC
>RXJO01000359.1 GCA_003987795.1 Curvibacter sp. | reverse complement strand
GCGACATCCCCAGCACCGCGTTCATCGGCGTGCGGATCTCGTGGCTCATGTTCGCCAGGAACTCGCTCTTCGAACGGTTCGCCGCCTCCGCCTCGGTGCGGGCCTGGATCAAGGCCTGTTCATCGCGCTTGCTCTCGGTGATGTCGGTCTCGATGGCCATGAAGCCCTGCAGCACCCCGGCACTGTCGCGCAGGTCGTTGCAGCTGATGTCGATCCAGTACGGCGCCCCCGACTTGGCATAGTTGAGCAGGTCGACCCGGAAGCCCTGTCCGGCCTTCAGCGAGCGGCGCATGTGGGCCACGGTGCCCAGATCGGTGTCGGGCCCCTGCAGGAAGTGGCCCGGGCGCAGACCGCGGACCTCCTCCAGGCGGTAGCCCGTGATGCGGGTGAAGCCATCGTTGACCCAGTCGATCTCGCCGCGCGCATTGGTGATGATCACGCCGTTGGTGGTCTCGCTCGCCACCCTCGACAGGCGGGTCAGTTCGCGCTGGATGCGCGTGTTCTCGGCCTGGATGCGGGCCGCCTCGATCAATTGGCCGATGGTGACCAGCAAGGGCCGCAGAAAGTCGGTCAACCCAGGCTCGTAGGTGTGGCGCAGCTTGCCCACACCCAGCAGAGCGACCAGATCACCGGCGTGGTGGATGGGGACGGCCAGGAAGGCGCTGAGCCGGGCTTCGCCCCAGACCAGCTCATCGCTGGTGGCCGGCCCCTGCTCCCGCAACACGGGTTGGCCATCTGAGAGCACGCTGGCAAACACCCGCTGCAGGCTCTTGAGATCGGCGCTGAAGGGGTCCGGCTCCAGACCGATGTCCACCATCTGCGTGGAGGGTGCCTGAGGCTGCAGACCATGGATGGCCTGGATCTGCAGGCTGGGGAAATCATCGCCCAGCTTGTAGACCTCGCCCAGAAAACCGACATCGCTCTCAGTGAGCTCCAGCAACTGGGTCAGCAGGTTCTCGAAGACACCTGAGCGATCGGCATCCCGGATGAACAGCGCCTGGGTATCGACCAGCACCTCACCCAGGTAGCGGGCACGTTGCAGGGCCTCGGTGCGTTCGCGCAGCACCTGCTGATTGATCTCCTGCTCCACCAGATCGGCCAGATCGCGCAAGGTGCGCCGCTGAGCCGCATCGAGTTGCCGGGGCTCGTCGTGGATCACGCACAGCGAACCCAAGCGCAGGCCATCGGTCGAACGCAGGGGAGCGCCCGCATAAAAGCGGATGTTCGGTGGGCCGAGCACCAGAGGGTTGTCGGCAAAGCGGGGATCCTGGAGGGCATCGGGCACCTCGAAGATCTCGGACTGGAGGATGGTGTGCCCGCAGAAGGAGACATCGCGCGAGGTGGACTCGGCGTCCAGGCCATCGCAGGATTTGAACCACTGCCGGTCACTGTCGACCAGCGAAACCACCGCGATCTTCACACCCAGCAGTTGCCGCGCCATCCGTGTGAGCCGATCGAACCGATCTTCGCGCGGTGTGTCAAGCAGACCCGTGCCGCGCAGGGCAGCCAGGCGCAGGGTCTCATCAGAGGGTAAGGCAGGAGCTTGCATGGGAATAACCAGTCATTTCGGGCACGTGTGCCTGTCCACCAGGGCACACCACCCATTCATCAAAGTCAGGCCGGCGCAACGGTTCATGACGATGCCTGGCCGCGCAAGGCCTGCAAGGCCGCTGGAAAATCAAAGCCCCGTATACCCGACTCCAGGGCGTGGTAGGCAACCCCCAGTTCACGTCTGAACACTTCGGCATGCTGGGCCAACAGGTCAGCGGCCTCGGGATCGTCATCGGCCAGCAAGGCCTCAAGACGCTGTCGGAGTTCCTGCACCTGACGTCGGCCGGCCTCATCCACGGCCGGCGCCGGCGGCTTGGTCGCCGGGACCGCAGGCGAAAGCTGTGACTCGATCCCCTGCACCACCACGGCGAGTTGCACCTTGAGGCGACCGGTCAGCTCCAAGGCCGCATCGGGGTCAGCGCGCTCACTCACCAGCGCATCCAACTCGGTGGCCAAATGCTGCAGGCCGGTGGCCCCAATGTTGCCGGTCACGCCCTTCAAGGTATGGGCGAGGATCTCGGC
Source organism: Curvibacter sp. (assembly GCA_003987795.1). Taxonomy (GTDB): domain Bacteria; phylum Pseudomonadota; class Gammaproteobacteria; order Burkholderiales; family Burkholderiaceae_C; genus Curvibacter. Next base: position 1,262 of record RXJO01000359.1, on the reverse strand, counting down.
ACGCTCCCAATCGCGCTGATCCAGGGCCTGAAGAATCTGGTCGGGCACATCGCGCTGGCCACTGACGAATTTGCGCAGCAGCGAGAGGTACAAGGGGATGCTTCCGATCACGCGGCGCAGCCCCTGGCCGACATCCAACCCCGGGATCTGCAGCACCGCCTGCTCCAGCAGCGATGGCCCGGCAGAGACCTCAGCGCCCTCCACGCGCCCGTTGGAAAGCACCGGCCGCAACGCTTGCGTATCGCCCGCAGGGTCCGCCTCTGGATTGTCCTTCGGGGCACCCGATTTGTCGGGAATCCAGCGCAACAGCACGCGCCCCAGTTCCTCGGGCTCGATCGGCTTGGTCACGAAATCGACCATACCGGCCTGCAGACAACGCTCGCGGTCGCTGTCGCGCGCATTGGCAGTCATGGCCACGATGGGGATGTGCTGCCACGCCTCACGCTGGCGGATGGCCAGGGTGGCCGTGATCCCGTCCATGACAGGCATCTGCATGTCCATCAGGACCAGGTCATAGGGGTTCTGTGCCATCTTGTCGATGGCGATCTGGCCATTGCCCGCGATGTCCACCATCAGGCCCGCCAGGCGCAGGATGCCGGCCGCCACCTCCTGGTTGAGGTCGTTGTCCTCGACCAGCAAGACGCGGGCGCCTTGCACCGGCAGCAAGTCCTGCCGGGTACCCGCCCATTGGACCTGCGCCCTTCGCTGGCGACGACGCTCCGCACCGGGCGATCCCAGCAGGCTGATCAGGGTGTCGAACAGGAGCGAGGGATTGACCGGCTTGACGATGAGGGCGTCGATCCCGGCATCGCGGGCGGCGGGTCGCAGATCTTCCCGGCCATGCCCCGCCACCAACACCAGACGGGGCGAAGCGGCCAAGCCCAGCGAGCGGACCTGACGCGCCAGATCGACCCCCATCACATCAGGCATCTTCCAGTCCAGAAAGACCAGATCGATCGCCGATTCGAGTCCGGTGTCACGCAGCAGCGCGAGGGCCTCAACGCCCGTGGCCGCCTGATGCACCTGAAAGCTGAGGCTGGTGAGCTGCTGCCCCAGCAGTTCGCGAGCGCGGGGGTTGTCGTCCACCACCAGCACGCGCTTGCCGCGCACATCGGGCAAGGGCTCGTGCAAGGCCGGCACCTGGGTTGATTTGCGCAGGCGGGCAGTGAACCAGAAGGTGGAGCCTTGCCCCAGCTCGCTGTCCACCCCCACCTCGCCCCCCATCAGCGCCGCCAGCCTCTTGCTGATCGCCAGCCCCAGCC
>RXJO01000328.1 GCA_003987795.1 Curvibacter sp. | reverse complement strand
AAGGGGTGTGCAGCATCCAGGTGAGGTTGAATTCCCCCACCGAGAGCGTGAAGACCATCAGGCAGCCTGACACGATGGCCGGCAGCACGGCGGGCACCAGCACGCCCAGAAAGCGCTGGTCGAAGCGTGCGCCCAGCGAGCGGGCCGCTTCTTCGAGCGAGCGCAGCTCATCACGCTGAAAGGCGGCGGCCACGGTGCGCACCATGAAGGGCAGCGTGAACACGATGTGGCCGATCAGCACGAAGCCATAGCTCTGGCGAAGGCCCTGCCAGGCGCCGTAGGTGAGGATCAGGGCCAGCGCACTGGCCAGGCCGGGCACGGCCACGGGCAGGGTCAGCAGTTCTTCGAACAGCCGAGCCCAGCGCGATCGGCTGCGGGCCAAGGCGTAGGCGCAGGGCACGCCCAGCAGCAGGCAGGCCAGCACGCAGGCTCCGGCCAGGCCCAGCGAGGCCAGCACCGTGTTGCCATAGGTGTCCCACACCTCGGCCAGCCAGCGGGTGGTGAGTCCGCTTTTCAGGCCGCGGCTGTAGTTGTTGAGCAGGCCGGCCAGCACCGACAGCGCCATCGGGGCCAGCATGAACAGGGCCACCAGCGCGGTCAGCGCCAGCAGCAGCGGAGAAGCTTGTCGCGAGGTGCGCATGGTGTCAGGCTCCGGCCAGCGGGTGGTGGCGGGTCTCGGGGCCCAGCCGCCGTGCCAGCCACAGCACACCCCAGGTCATCGCGCCCAGGCTCAGCGACAGGCTGGCGGCCAGCGCGAAGTTGGCGTAGTTGGTGAACTCGTTGTAGATCGTGATGGGCAGCACCTCGTACTGGCTGGCCAGCGTGAAGGCGGTGCCGAAGGCGCCCATGGCGGTGGCGAACACCATGGCGCCGCAGGCCACCGTGGTGGGCGCCAGCTCCGGCCACCAGACATCGCGGGCCACCGCCCAGCGACCGGCGCCCAGGGAGCGGGCCGCATCCTCCAGCGCCGGGTCCATGGCCGAGGCCGCGGCGGTGTAGCTGCCGATGGCTCGGGGCAAGGAGAAGTACAGGTAGGCCAGAAACAAGCCGCCCAGCCCGTAGGCCAGGGTCACGCGCCCCGCGCCGAGGGCCTCGGTCAGGTCGGCCACCAGGCCCTGGCGACCGCCCAGCAGGATCATGAAGAAGCCGATGATCACGCCCGGAAACGACAGGGGCAGCGTCAGTCCTGACAGCAGCAGATCCCGCCCCGCAAAGCGCTGCCGTGCCAGGGTCACGCCCACGCCAGCCCCCAGCAGCAGGGTGGTGGCGGTCACGACCAAGGACAAGCCCAGGGTCTGCAGCAGGCTCTTCAGGTAGCGGGCCTCGGTCAGCACGGCGAAGTAGGTGGCCCAGCCCTTTTGGGCAGGCAGGGCCACGAGTTGCAGCACGGGCAGCAACCAGAAGGCGGCAAAGAAAGCCAGCGCCGGGGCGGCGCAGGCCAGCCTCAAGGCCTGGAGTGACAGGGTGGGCATGGTGATGTGCGGTGGGGCTGGCGCGGCGGCTTACTGGGCTTCCTTGAGGTAGCGCTCAGAGAAGGCCTTCTGCACGGCCGCCATCTTGGCGTAGTCCACCGTCTTGGCACGGGCGTATTCGCTGGCCGGCAGGAAGCGGGCCTGGACCTCTTTGCTCATGGCGCTGGCACGCACCGGGCGCAGGTAGGCGTTGGCCCACAAGGCCTGGCCTTCGTCGGACAACACGAAATCGAGCACCTTGCGGCCGTTGTCGGCGTGCGGGGCATTGGCCACCAGGCTCATCACATAGGGCACCACCAGCGTGCCTTCGGTCGGGATCACGAACTGAACATTGGCCTGGTCTTTGTACTTGGCGCGGTAGGCGTTGAAGTCATAGTCGAGCAGGATCGCGATCTCGCCCGACAGCACGCGGGCATACGAGGTCTGCTTGGGCACGATGGGCTCGTTCTTCTGCAGGGCCTTGAAGTAATCGATGGCGGGGCCGAAGTTGTCCAGCGTGCCGCCACGGGCCTGGTTGATGGCCACGGCGCCCACATAGCCCACGAAGGCCGAGGCTGGGTCGAGGTAGCCGATCAGGCCCTTGTAGTCGGGCTTCAGGAGATCGGCCCACGACTTGGGCACCGGCTTGCCCTTGAGGGCGTCCACGTTGACCATGAAGCCCAGGGTGCCCGAGTGGATGGTGAACCAATGGCCCTGCGGGTCTTTCAGGCCCTCGGGGATGTCGGCCCAGGCGGCAGGCTTGTAGGCGGCCACCACACCGTCCTTTTGCGCCTGGATGGCGAAGGTCACGCCGAGGTAGGTCACATCGGCCACCGGGCTGGCCTTCTCGGCCACCAGCTGGGCCAGCGACTGGCCGGAGTTCTTGTTGTCAGGCGGTACGGTGATGCCGGTCTTGGCCTTGATGGCCTTGATCTGGCTGCCCCAGTCAGCCCATTCGGTCGGACAGTTGTAGCAGATGGCGTTCTGGGCCAGGCTCAGGGTGCTGGCGGCCAGGCCAGCGGCCAGCACGCCGGCGCGCAGCAGGGGGGTGATGAGTTGTCGCATCGGTTCACTCCAGGGTGGTGGAAAGGAAAGTTCTCAAGGGGCCAGGGGGTTCTCGGGCGGCGCGCAGGTCTCACCCACGCGGAAGCCGTGGGCCAGGCTGCGGCTGCCGCTGGGCGGTGGCGGCAGGCCTTCCGACAAGGCCTGCAGCAGCCACTCGACGCTTTGGCGTCCCAGCTCGGCATTGGGTTGGGTGATGCTGCTCAGGCGAAGGCTCAGGTCTTCACCCACCGCAATCCCGTCAAAGCCCACGACGCTGAGCTGGCCGGGCACCGACAGGCCCGCCAGACGGGCCGCGCGCAGGCAACGCAATGCCAGCAGGTCATTCGAGCCGATCAGGGCCGTGGGGCGGTTCGGGCTGCGCAGGTGCTCTATCAGGGTGTGCTGGCTCGGTTCCAGAAACGGTACTTCCAGCACCGGGGCCGCGCTCAGGCCGGCGGCGCGCATGCCGGCGGCGTAGCCGCGGCAGCGCTGCTGGGCGCGGTCGGAGGCCGCACGCTGACCGCTCACCATGGTGATGTGGCGGTGTCCCAGTTGCACCAGACGACTCACCAGGGCGGCCACCGCCTGCTCGCCATCGACCGACACGCAAGGGTGCTCGGGGTGGCGGTTGTAGCAAAGCACATAGGGGTGGCCCAGAGCCTGCAGACGCTGCAGTGCGGTCGACTCGGCGGGGTCGCTCACCACCAGGATCATGCCGTCCACATTGCCTGCCAGCAGGCTGGCCACGGCCTGCTCCTCGTGGCCTACCCGGTAGTCGGTGGTCAGGGGCGCGATCGCATGGCCTGCCGCGCTGGCCGCGCTGGCAATGCCCTGCAGGCATTCAGCAAACACCG
>RXJO01000094.1 GCA_003987795.1 Curvibacter sp. | reverse complement strand
ACTGTCGGTCCGCTGCCGCGGCCGAGTGCGAAGCGAGTCCCTCCACCCCGACACCTAGAACATACAAGCGCAGCGAGTTTAGCGGGGACCCCCCTGGCGCGAGCAGCGCAGGGAACCACGAAGTGGCCCTGACTTCGGGTCGCCTTTCTTTGGGGTACTTTTCTTTGGCGAGACAAAGAAAAGTGCCTCGGCCGCCGGGACGAACCCCCGGCCTCCGCCCTTCAACAAAGAGCAGAAGGCACTGAGCGAAGCGGTAACAAAGAACCCACAGCAGGTGGACAAGGCAAATCAGCCATTCCCGCAACAAACCCAAAAGCTGCCTTAAAAAACAAAAAAGCCGGGCAAGCCCGGCTCTTTCAACCCGCGACCAGCGATGCAAACCACATCGCCAGCCAGCGTCGGCGATGCCCTTGCATCACCAGTTGTTATCGTCCGACGACCCACCCCCACTGTCCCAGGAGTCGCTGCTGCCACTACCGGCATCGAACGAGCCATAGTCCGGCGGGTTGTCGATCGGGCTGTAGCCGCTGCCGCCACCCAGGTTGCTGCCCCCCCCTGAGCTGCCATAGCCGCCGCCCGAGTCGTGGCTGCCGCGGTCTTCGTTGTTGTGCTCCAGCACCTTGGCCAGGCCATAGCCGGCTGCTGCGCCGGCCAGGCCACCGAGCACCACACCACCGATGCCGGGGCCGCTGCTGGGCGCTGCGCCATAGCCGGGCTGGCCGTAACCGGCTTGTCCATAGCCAGGCTGGCCGAAGCCGGGCTGGGCCACGGGGCCACGGCCGAAGGCGGCGTCGCCCGCCATGCCCGGGGTCGGGCTTGGGGAGGGCAGCACGCGGGTGGCCAGCTTCCAGACCACGAACAGCACGCCGCCCGCGATCAGGATGTAGCCCCAGGGAAACGAGGAGCCTGAACTGGCCGGGGCCGGCGCGCTCTGGCTCACCACCGCCGGCGCGTTGTGGGTCTGGGCCGGCTTGGCGGCCGGGCCACCCAGCGAGGCGCCAGGTGCATTGGACGAGAGCGAATCGGTCTTCGGAATCTTGTTGAGCAGCTCGTTGAAGCGCTCGGGGCTGGAGGCGAACTTCAGCGAGGGGTCCAGGCGCTGGGCCTCTTGCAGGGCGGCGCGGGCCTCGATGTTTCGGCCTTCGCGGGCCAGCACCTCACCGAGTTCGTACTGGGCCTTGGCACTTTGAGGCTTTTCCTTGATCACCTCGCGCAGCAGGGTCTCGGCCTGCCGGTACTCGCCGGCGTTCACGGCCTGTTCGATGTCCTTGGGCGTGGGCAGGGCCCAGGCGAACGACGCGGCCAGGGCCAGGGCGAGACCGGCCAGCAGGCGCCGCCCGTGGGCGCCGGTGCGGCTTGCGGCAGTGGGTTCAAAGGCAGTCAGCATCATGTTCAAGAGCTCCTTCAAGCGGCTGGCAGCGCGTTCTGTGCGTGTTGCGCAAAACCGGGCTGCCCGCTTCAAAACGCCATATGGTGCCACCTGGCTGACAAACAAGTCCCTGAAATGCCCTTCTAGGTTGAATCAATTTGATACAGCGACCGATGTCCTGGCGGTCAGGCCCAGCATTTCGCGGGCTTCGGCCGGCGTGGCCACCTCTCGCCCGGCCTCGCGGGCGTAGCGGGCCAGTTGCTCGATCAAGGGGCCGTTGGACTGCACCTTCTCGCCGGTGGGCAGGTAGAAGGTGTCTTCCAGCCCGCTGCGCAGGTGGCCGCCGAGCTCGGCGGTGCGGCGGTGCACCGGCCAGATCTCGGCGCGGCCGATCACGGTGCTCTGCCACTGGGCATCGGGCAGCTTGAGCTTGAGCAGGATGGGCAGCAGATCAGGGTCGGCCGGCATGCCCGATTCCACCCCCATGACAAAGTTGTATTCGGGCAGGCCGCTGTACATGCCGGTCTGCACATACATCTCGACGCAGCGCACGATGCCCACGTCAAAGCACTCGAACTCGGGCAGGGTGCCGGTCTCGCGCATCACGTCCAGAAAATCCTGCACCTTGGCCGGGGGGTTGTCGAACATCATCGGCGGCCAGGCCCACTGACCGTTGCTGCGCACTTTCAGGTAATTGAGGGAGCCTGCGTTGCAGGCCGCCATCTCGGGGCGGGTGGCGCGCAGGCAGTCCAGTGGGCCCTGGTAGTCCGGACCGACCACGCCGGTGGTCTGGTTGATGATCAGGCCAGGGCAGGCCTCACGCATGGCTTCGGTGCAGGCCAGGGCCACGGCCGGGTCCCAGCTGGGCAGGTGCCCTTTGCCCGGGCTTTGCTGGCGGAAGTGCACATGGACCACGGAGGCCCCGGCATCGTAGGCGCGGCGCGCCTCGGCCGCGAGTTCGGCGGGGGTCACGGGCACATGGTGCTGGCCGGGGTCGGTCAGCACGCCGGTGATCGAGCAGGTGATGATGGCCTTGTCGCTGGGGGTCATGGAAGTCTCCTGGGGTGACACCGGTGCGGCGAGGCCGTCCGGCAGCTTATGAAACGATGTAGGCGGCGGTACCTGTCGACATGAGGGTGCCGTCCGGCCCGCGGAACTCCATGCGGGTGGACGCCACCCGCGAGCCCAGGCGCAGTACCTCGGCGTGCAGGGTGAAGAACTCGCCGATGGCGGGGCGCAGGTAGTCGATGCGCAAGTCGATGGTGCCGAGCTTGGAAAAGCGCTTGAGGCGGTCCGTCGGCGGCTCGTCCATGTGGCGTGCGCCGATGGCCGCCATCACCGCCAGGCCGGCCAGGGCATCGAGCCCGGAGGCGATCACGCCACCGTGCAGCCGGTTGTAGCTGAAGTGGCCGATCAGCTCGTGCTTCATGTCGATGCGCGCGGTCACGTTCTCGGGCTTGAGCGAGGTGATCTTCAGTCCGAGCACGGTGTTGAAGACGATCATCTCTTCGAAAATCTTCTTCAGGCCGGTTTCGAATTCGGGCTCGAAAGCCTCGGGCAGGGGGGCTGGGTGTTTGCTCATAAACCCCATTGTCGTGCGGCCAGGTCTTTCATGATTTCCTCGGCGCCGCCCCCGATCATCATCACCTTGACCTCGCGGTAGATCCGCTCGCTGACCGTCCCGCGCATGAAGCCCATGCCGCCGAGGATCTGCACCGCCTGATCGGCGCAGAACTGCATCGTCTGGGTGCTGTGGTTCTTCAACAGGCAGACCTGGGCCACCCAGTCGGGGCCGGTGTCGCCCGCGTCGGCACGGGCCGCGATCTGCTCCAGCCAGGCCGCGGTCGAATGGATGCGCATCTGCATGTCGACCAGTTTGTGCCGGATCACCTGACGCTCGACCAGGGGCGTGCCAAAAGTCTGGCGCTGGCGTGCCCAGGCCAGGGCCTCGTCGTAGCAGGCCTGGCTGAAGCCCAGCGCCGCCGCCGACATGCCGAAGCGCTCGGCATTGAAGTTGCCCAT
>RXJO01000371.1:27517-30219 GCA_003987795.1 Curvibacter sp. | reverse complement strand
CGACCAACCCGACGCGGCCCTACACCATCAACACCCTGGACGAGCACGTGGACATGCTGATGGTCTGCCACCACCTGCACGCCAACATCGCCGAAGACCTGGCCTTTGCCGAAAGCCGCATCCGCAAGGAAACCATTGCGGCCGAAGACATCCTGCACGACCTGGGCGCCATCAGCATGTTCAGCTCGGACAGCCAGGCCATGGGCCGGGTGGGTGAGGTGATCCTGCGCTGCTGGCAGACCGCGCACAAGATGAAGCAACAGCGCGGCAAACTGCCCGCCGACACGGCCCGCAACGACAACTACCGGGCCCGCCGCTACATCGCCAAATACACCATCAACCCGGCCATCGCGCATGGCATCGGTCACATCGTGGGCAGCATCGAAGAAGGCAAGTGGGCCGATCTCGTGATCTGGAACCCGGCCTTCTTTGGCGTGAAGCCCTCGCTGATCCTCAAGGGTGGCTTCATTGCCATGGCCGCCATGGGCGACCCCAACGCCAGCATCCCCACGCCCCAGCCAGTGCACTACCGGCCCATGTTCGGCGCCTTTGGCGGCGCCATCGCCAAGGGCTCGCTCACCTTCGTGTCACAAGCTGGCCTGGCCGCAGGCATCGACCAGCGCTACGGCCTGCACAAGACCCTGGCCGAGGTGAAGAACATCCGCAACGTGGGCAAGAAGGACATGCTGCTCAACGACTATGCGCCGCGCATGGAAGTGGATGCCCAGACCTACGAGGTGCGTGCCGACGGTCAGTTGCTCACTTGCGAGCCGGCCACCAGCCTGCCGATGGCGCAGCGCTACTTCCTGTTCTGAGACCGGGTCGATCCCCTGAAACCTGGCTGCCGCCAGGGCCGGGGCCGAGGCGTTAAAGTTTCGGCCCCCTTTTCCACTTTCCCGTCTGGATAGCCGACATGCTGCAGATCTCCAAAATCATCCCCGGTGGCCAGGGCCTGGCGCCCGTGCTGCTCAAGCGCGCCCACACCCTTGAACTGGATTGGGACGTGCGCCAGAAGAGCCGCTTCGATGCCACCGACTCAGGTGGCCGCCACCTGGGCGTGTTCCTGCCCCGCGGCACCACGGTGCGCGGCGGCGATGTGCTGGTGGCCGAGGACGGCTCGCTGGTGCGCGTGATCGCGGCGCCCCAGCCGGTGCTGCGCATCACCCCCTGCAGCAGCCATGGCAGCCCCTTCGACCTGGTGCGGGCCGCCTACCACCTGGGCAACCGCCACGTGCCGATCGAGCTCAAGCCTGACCACCTGAAGATCGAGCCCGACCACGTGCTGGCCGACATGCTGCGCAGCATGCACCTGATCGTGAACGCGGTGGATGAATCGTTCGAACCCGAATCGGGAGCTTATGGAGACCACGGCGGGCACCATCATGGGCATGGACACGACCATGGCCATGAACACCACGACCATGGTCATCAGCACCCTGCCCACGAACCCGCCCCAGGCGCTCCGCATGAGCACACGCAAGACTGCGGCCACGACCATGGGCATGACCATGGGCACGGACACACTCATCAACACCCCCACGAACACTCACACGATCATGGCCACGAACACGGCCCGGGCTGCCAACACGACCACGATCACGACCATGGGCACCGCCACTGACGCCGCAGCCCAGAGCACAGCCGGTCTGCTGTCGCTGATCTGGCTGGCCTCGCCGGCCCTGCCGGTGGGCGGCTTCTCTTATTCGGAGGGGCTGGAGGCGGCCGTCGAATGGGCCGGCGTCGACCAGGAGGCCCGAGCAGCCGACTGGCTGCTGGACCAATTGCACCTGGGGCTGGCCCGTGGCGATCTGGCCGTGCTGGCCGCCAGCGTGGAGGCCCTGCGCGCCGATCGCCTGGACCGGGTGGACGAACTCAATCGATGGGTGCTCCACACCCGAGAAACCAGCGAATTGCGTCTGCAGAGCGTGCAGATGGGCCGCTCGCTGATCGACTGGCTGCGCAATCTGCATCCCGAGCAGGCCGAGCGCGTGCAGGGCCTGGGATTGACCTACCCGGTCGCCTTTGCTGCGGCGGCGGCCAGCACCAGCGCCAGCACGGCCGACATCTGCGCTGCCTATGCCTTTGGCTGGTGTGAGAACATGAGCCAGACCGCCATCAAGGCCGTGCCGCTGGGCCAGAGTGCAGGCCAGCGCATCCTGGCCAGGCTGGCGGCCGAGATCCCGGCGGCCGTGGCCGGCGCGATGGCCCTCGACGATGCCGGACGCCAGGCCTTCACTCCTCGACTGGCCGTGCTGTCGGCCCGCCACGAAACCCAATACTCCCGGCTTTTCCGAAGCTGACCCCCTCACCTCATACCTCCCCGAGACCCCACATGAGCACCGCCTTGCACCACATTCCCGGCCGAACCAAGAAACTGCCCCCCCTGCGCGTGGGCATCGGCGGGCCCGTCGGCTCGGGCAAGACCACCTTGCTGGAAATGCTCTGCAAGGCCATGAGCGCCCAGTACGACCTGATCGCGATCACCAACGACATCTACACCAAGGAAGACCAGCGACTGCTGACGGTCAGCGGCGCCCTGCCCGCCGAACGCATCCTGGGCGTGGAGACCGGTGGCTGTCCGCACACCGCCATCCGCGAAGACGCCTCGATCAACCTCGAGGCCATCGACCGCATGCTCGCGCAGTTCCCCGACGCCGATGTCGTGTTCGTCGAATCGGGTGGCGACAACCTGGCCGCCACCT
>RXJO01000371.1:0-27467 GCA_003987795.1 Curvibacter sp. | reverse complement strand
TACGTGATCGACGTGGCCGCGGGCGAGAAGATCCCGCGCAAGGGCGGCCCTGGCATCACCAAGAGCGACCTGTTCGTGATCAACAAGACCGATCTGGCGCCCCACGTCGGTGCTGATCTCGCGGTCATGGAAGCCGACACCCAGCGCATGCGGTCCAAGAAGCCCTATGTGATGACCAATCTGAAGACGCAGGACGGCCTGAGCCAGGTGGTGGCGTTCATCGAGACCAAGGGCATGCTCAAGGCTTGATTGGCATGAGCCAACCGCCCCGACGGTGCGACGCATGCTGGGTCGCACAAAGGGCCGGCACACCCCGGCAAACAGGTCTCGGACTCGACTTTCGGTTACAAGTGCTTGTTTTTGAACGCCTCTCCTGATAAGTTCGGCCCAAATAGATCAATGCCCTGAAGGGCGGGAGAGGCCATGTACGTTCGCTTGTTTGTTCTGATGGTTCTGGTGGCTTACAGCTACTACGCCGGGGTATCCCCCAACACCAGAAGCCACGGTTTCCGGACGGCGGTGGCCTATGGTCTGCTGGTGTTCGGCCCCATGCTCTACCTCCTGCCCACCTACGAGGCCTTCCGGCTGCGCCAGCCCAAGCGCTTGACAGTGGCCCTGTTGAACCTTTTCCTGGGCTGGACCGTGGTGGGCTGGGTGGTGGCCTGGGTGATGGCCATCAAGAAGCCTGAGGTGGTGCTGCCCGACGGCGAAGAAAGCGGCTATTTCGACAGTGAGTTGCTGGTGCGTGGCTTCTCCATCGTCAACTGCCCCAAATGCGGTGAGAAGGTGAAGGAAGACGCCGTCAAGTGCAAGCACTGCGGCACGCTGCTGACGCCAGCAGGCTGAGCTTCAGACCCGGGCCGGCGGCACACCCAGCCTGGGCAAGGTCACCACGGCCAGCAAGCCCCCGCCATCCGCCCGGTTGCGCAAATGCAATTGCCCTTGGTGGCGAAGCGCGATCTCCCTTGCGATCGACAAGCCCAGGCCCATGCCGCTGCGGCACTGCTGCATGGCGCCCTCCAGACGCACAAAGGGCTTCAGCACGCGTTCCAGCTCGGTCTCGGGCAGCCCAGGCCCTTGGTCACGCACCTCGATGACCACCTCGCGACCCTCATCGCGCAACAAGATCTCGGCCTGCACGCCATAGCGGATCGCATTGCTCAACAGATTGCCCAGGCAGCGCCGCAACGCCAGGGGCTGAACCAGCAAGGCCCCCGCATGCCCCTGCACAGGCACATGGTGCCCGCAGGCCTGCTGGTCGTCGGCCAAGCTGTCGACCAAGGCCTTGATGTCCATCCACACCGGCGCCTCGGGGGCGGCCAGGCCGCGCAGGTGATCCAGCGTGGTGGTGATCAAGGCATCCATCTCCGCGATGTCGCGCCGGAACAGGCGGCGGTCGGCCGGATCATCAAGGCGCTCCGCACGCAGGCGCAGGCGCGTGAGCGGCGTGCGCAGATCATGCGACACCGAAGCCACCACTTGATCACGCTCTTGCAGGCGCTGCTGCAGCAAGGTCTGCAGCTGATTGAAAACCCGGCTGACTTCGCGAAACTCGGTGCTGCCATCCTCCGGCAATGGCGGTCGCTCCACGCCCTGCCCCATGGCACGCGCCGCCGACATCAATCGCTCGATCGGGGCGGCGCAACAGCGCGCTCCCACCCAGGCCGCCAACAGGGACGCCAGCAGTCCCAGCGCCCACTCCAGTGCGCCGTGCCAGGACAGCGGTGCGGCCAAACCTGGCCCTTCCAGATCGAACACCCAGGCACGCAAACCCAGCAGCAACGGCCCCAACAGCAACTGCCCCAACAAGGCCATGCCCACCATCACCCAAGCCAGGCGACCGAACAGCGACGCCGGCAGGCAACGTCTGAGCCAGGCACGCCAGCGCGAAGGCTTGATGAGGGGCTGGAACACCAGGGTGAACATGGCGGTGCGGTCGGATCGGTCGCGCTCAGGGCTGCCAGCCCATGCGGCCCTGCACCTGGCGAGCGTTGAACAGGTAGCCCGCCCCCCGCACGGTCTTGATGAACCGGGGCTCGCGCGGATCGTCACCCAGTTTCTGGCGCAGGCGCGACACCAGCAGATCGATGCTGCGCTCGAACACCTCCATGGATCGGCCACGGGCATCCTCCATCAACTGGTCCCGGCTGCAGATGCGCCTCGGCATCGACAGAAACGTGCACAGCAACCTGAACTCGGCATTCGACAACGGCGTCACCACCCCTTCAGGCGTGACCAGGTGGCGCGCCATGCGGTGCAGTTGCCAACCATCGAAGTGCACCACCTCGGACTCCTCGGGCGGCGGGGCTTGACCGCTCGTGATCCGGCGCAACACGGTCTGGATGCGGGCCACCAGCTCACGCGGCTCGAAAGGCTTGCTCATGTAGTCGTCAGCCCCCATCTCGAGCCCGATCACGCGGTCATAGGGGTCTCCCCGGGCCGTGAGCATGATGATCGGGATGCGCGAACGCGAGCGAAGCTCCCGCGCCAGGACCAGGCCGTCGGTGCCGGGCAGCATCACGTCCAACACCACCAGATCGACAGGCTGCGCCGCCAGCACCATGCGCATGGTGTCGGCATCACGCGCCGTGTGGGCCGTGAAACCGAAGCGCGACAGGTACTGGGCCAGCAGTTGGGTGATGTCTGCATCATCGTCAACCACGAGGATGTGTTGCATGGGCAATCGAGAGCGAAAGACGCCGAAGTCTACGCACCGCCCCCCCCCCGAAGCGACTCAAATAGACCCGGAACACCCGCCTGTTCCAGCCTTAGAAACGTGGTTTGTAAGCATCTGCTTACAGTTTCGACACACCCAAAGTACGCCAAACGCACACAGTGGAGAAACCTCTGCCTGCCGGGCCCTCAAGCCATCGACCCGGCGAGCGACACCCGCTCTCCGGCCCGAACAGAGCCTCAAGGCCGGCTACAATGCCGGTCTACGGAAGTGTGGCAGAGTGGTCGATTGCACCGGTCTTGAAAACCGGCGGCCCGAAAGGGTCCGTGAGTTCGAATCTCACCGCTTCCGCCATCGTTTATCGACGACCTCGTGGGGTTCGTCTGTCTCAGCAGGGAAGGCACTCAGTATTGCGCTGAGTGCCTTTTTTGCTTCCGCTTCATGCGGCACCTCGTCCCTTAGCTCTTCTGCGATCGCGGCAATGATCGTTCGTGCAGGGTTTTCTCCGATTAGTGCTGCCATCTGCGCTCGCTTTCTGTAGCCGCAGTACCTTTTTCCTGCCTTCATAGCGCTGAGATGTGTCGGTATCTCGCCTATGAGCTCTGCAAGTGCCTTCTGGCTACCCACTTTGTCGGCTGCTCTTTCGATCAATTCTTTTATTTCCATGCGTACTCCTGCTTGACTGATGACCTTAAAGGGTCATAATGACCTTACGGGGTCATGTGACCCTTTGTTGGTAATTGTCACTCATGGAGCTACCCATGCCTAGTTCACTTCTCCCTGCTGAAGATGCTGTCCCATCCCTTCGGGGGTCTGTCGTTTTCAAGAAGCTCGTCCTCGAAACCAAGGTCTTCGAGACGTTCGGCCAAGTAGATGACTTGCTGCAGGCCGCCCATGTCTGCCTTTCGGTAGATGGTGCCGTGTTCGTTCCGAATCCCGACGATGTACGGCTTAGACGATCCTCCGAGCTTTCGCCCTGCTGCCTTCAAAGCCTTGAGGATGTCCTCGTCGTATTCCGCGATCTTTGTGTCCGTGATGAGTTCGGTTTTCATGGTTCCCTTTCATTGGCCGACCGTCGCATTCTGCGATACGGGGTCAAGCTCCTTTCCAAGTTTTGCCCCCCTCCTGTCAACAGCGGCGCTCCGGCGTCGGTAGCTCGGCCCGGCTCGTCCGGCAGGCAGGGGGGCACCTTGGCTCAGTCGGCTCGCATGTCCATGGGCTTTGCTGTGTTTGGTAAGGCGTCGTCTGGTACCAGCACCCACTTGAAGCCAGGCGGTGCGTCGGCAGGTGGGATGTGCTTCCTCGGTACTTTTAGAAGAGGGGCTTTCTCTTTGTCGTACTCCAGCAGGCCGTCTCTGATGGCGGCTTTCAAGAGTAAGTACGTGACCCATGCCGTGATGACGGTTGCTACCACCGTCATTACCAAGCCCGACAGGGTCGCTCTGAACATCATTTCGTTGAATTGGGCTTCCCAATTTTTCATCTCGTTCCTCTCACTGGTTGCGCCATCGTACCCGGTGCGGTTCTCTTGAAAGCACGGCCCCATGCGTCGCGGGTCGGGGCATGAGGCCCTGTTTTTGGGGTGAATTTGTAGGCCTTTGAGCCCTTGAACTTATGCAAAACCTTTGCCGTGTCCTTACTGTCACTGACCCTAAGCCTGGCGAGAAAGATGGTCGCAAGTGGGTTTCTCAGAACGCTGAGTGCATTGCCATCGATGAAGACGGTGTTATGGGCCAGGTCTTCACCATTCGCCTGCCCACTCACTTGCAAGGTGAGTCTGCTCCTAAGCCTGGCATTTATCAGCTCGTTTGGGCCAATCACATTGATTACAAGACTCGCGAAATGACGTCTCGTCCCCATGCCTTTTTGGCTTACGACATTCGCAAGACGCCTGGTCAATCTCCGGCGCCTGCTCCTGCCGCTGTTAAGGCCTGAAATGCGCTGCGCTGACCTGGTGAACGATAACGGCCTGCTGACGCTCGGCGTCAGTAATGCGACTACGTGCGATCCAAGCCAGGTCGTTCTCTTGTCTCCAGCTGAGTACGGTCAGCTGGTGAATTCCCCCATGCAAATGACTCCCGCTGACGGTGCTCAGGTCGCGGGTGCTGTTGCCATGTGCTGGGCTGTGGCCTGGGGAGTTCGGATGGTGATTCGAGTCATTCGAGACAGCACGGCTGACGGCAGTGCTGAGGCAGATAACGGCTAACCCCTGGCCGGTTTCAAACAGGGGGTTTTCTTGTGAGGTGTTCTATGAACGCAAATATCGTTCGCGGCCTGGTTGCCGCTGGTGTGATGGTCTCTGCCGCTGCTGCTCGTGCTGCTGACGGCGCTGTTGATGTGTCTGGCACGACTGCCACGATCACTGCTCAATTGGCCCCCATTGGCCTCATCGGTGGCGCCTGCCTGGGCGTGTATGTGGCTGTTAAGGCCTTCCACTGGGTGCGCCGCGCCCTGAGCTGATTGGGGTGGGGGTCGGGGACGCCTGACCCCTCTTTTGTCAGTGGACAAACCGTCCACTGTCAAAAGAGGTGACGCGATGGGTCTATTTGTGCTGCTGGCATTGTTGGGGGCTGTATGGCTGATTTTCACGGCCTGAGACGGGTACTGCTGACGCTCTGCCTGGCGCTGTTTTCCCTCGCTGCGAACGCCCTTCCGTGGGCCTCTCCGCCGTCCTACGGTATACCGGGTTTCGGTCAGTCTTCTAACCTCCAGACTGCGTGCTCTGGGTGGGCAGCTAGTGGGGGATTCACAGCCACTGTCGCTATCGACCGTGTTAATGGGACGTTTGGCTGTGTGCTGATTCCTACCGGTTACAGCCAGCTCATGACTATCTATGATCCTGGTAGCTGTCAGGCCAATGCTGAGCCCAACGGCGATTACAGCGGTTGTCAGTGCAAGTCCAGTTACGTCGAAAAGAACGGTCAATGCGTCCCGTCGAATGGGTGCGATGCGGGCGTCACCAAGTCGATTAGCCTGGGGTCGCTGACCATCCCCAGCGGCGGTGCTGCACTCTATAAGGCTACGCCCTCTTCCGTCTGCGTACCCAATCCTGGCGGTAACGGCAATTGCTCGGCTAGCTTCTCGCTGGGCTGGGCGCCTGGTCGCTCGAACGGTGATGGGACGACAACCTATGCGAGCTTGAATGGGTCCGCCGTCTTTGACGGCGGTACGTGTTCAACGCCGACACAGTTGCAGAACCAATCACCGCCCGTTCCGACCCCTGCGACTTGCAACGGCCAGTTCGGCCAGGTCAACGGCGTTTCAGTCTGTATTGCGAACCCTGGCCCGAATGCAAGCCCGCCTAACCCGTGGGGCGATCAGGCTGCAGCCGGTACGCCGACTCCTGGCACTCCAACGCCTGGGACGCCTACACCTGGCACTCCTTCGTCGGGGGGCAGTAGTGGCTCAGGCGGCTCTGGCGGCTCTGGTGGTGGTGCACCTGGTGCTCCCGGTACTCCCGGCGCTCCCGGTACGCCTGGTGCACCTGGTGCGCCTGGTGATCCTGGTACGCCGACGCCTGGCACTCCAACACCTGGTACGCCTACACCCGGGACGCCTACACCGGGTGATCCTGGTACGCCAACGCCAGGCACTCCAACACCTGGCACGCCTACGCCTGGCACTCCAACGCCAGGTACTCCAACACCTGGCACGCCTACCCCCGGGACGCCTACACCTGGCACCCCGACGGGCGGCGGTGGTGGCGGCGGCGGTGGCGGCAACCCTCCAACCCCTTCAAAACCGGACTGTACGGCTGACCCTAAGGCTGCCGGTTGCACGAATAACGGAAGCTTTGGCGGTGCCTGCAATGCAGGTTTCACGTGTGATGGCGATGCGGTGATGTGCGCTGTTGCGACGGCAACAAACAAAATGCTTTGCGCTCTCGATGCCAGCGGGGCCGATCACTCACTCTTCGATGCGGCCAAGGGTAAGACCGGGGTTTTCAATAACCCCGATAACGTTGATGCGGTGGACGTTGGTCCGTCCCAGTTCGATCAAACCGATCTGCTTGGCGGTGGTGGCTGCATCAGTGACCTGAGTGTGTCGATCATGGGTCAGTCAATCTCGCTGCCGTTCTCCAATGTGTGCCCTCATCTGGCAATGCTCGGGCAGGTGTTGATGGCGGTGACGTTCCTGCTCTGCGCTCGCATCGTGACAAGGGGATAACGACATGCCTGCAATCATTGCGGCCCTCTGGACGGGCTTTTTAGCGATCCTTGGTTCAACAGTCGGCCAGGTGCTTGTGTCACTGGGTATGGCGGCTGTGACGTATACCGGCGTCGATGCGTCGCTGTCGTTTTTTAAGTCAATGGCTGTGCAGCATTTGACGGCGCTGCCGCCCCCAGTCTTCGGCATGCTCGGTGTCTTGAAAGTCGGGCAGTGCGTGAGCATGGTCTGCTCGGCGGTGGTGATGCGCATGTCGCTCAGCGGCTTCAAATCGGGGTCGACCAAAGCCTGGCGGATTACGAAGTAATGCTGTATCTCACTACGGGTGCAAATGGCACCGGCAAAACGCTCTTCACGCTCAAGGAAGTCCGTGAAAAGCAGCTCAAGGAAAACCGCCCGGTCTATCACAATGGGCGCTTCACGCTCACTGTTGAGGGTGAGGGCTTTGGTTGGAAGCAAGTCGATTTCAAGGATTGGCAGGATTGCCCGGACGGGGCCATCTTCCTAATTGACGAGTGCCATAACGACATGCCGAAGTTGTCGAGCGGTGCGCCCGTTCCTGAGTACATCAAGGCCCTTGGGGAGCATCGGCGGCGCGGGTTCGATTTCTACCTCATCACCCAACATCCTCAAAATATCTCGACGTTCGTCCGCAAGCTGATTGGGGCGCCTGGTTGGCATCGGCATTTGAAGCGTAACTTCGGCGCCGACCTGGTGAGCCAGCTCGAATGGGCGTACGTCAATGATTCATGTGAGAAGCCAGGTGCGAGTCGTGATGGCGTTGTGACCATGCGGGCCTTTCCGAAAGAGGTCTACGCCTGGTATTCGAGCGCTGTCCTTCATACGGGAAAAAAGCGCATCCCCCGCCAGGTGCTGATACTCGCGGCCTGTCTCATCATCATCCCGGTGCTGGGGTTCATGGGCTATCGCTCGTTGATGCGTCAGACTGGTGCCGATAAGGTCGACCCCGCGCCATCAAAGCCCGGCCAGGTCGTGCAAGACGTGCCGCGAATGGTCAAGACCCGTGAGGACTGGTTGCGCGATAGGGTGCCTCGTGTGGACGGTTTGCCGCAGACAGCGCCCGTGTACGACAAGGTCACGGAACCTGTTGATGCGCCCTACCCTGCGGCCTGCATTGAGTCCAAGCGTGATGGGTGCAAGTGCTATAGCCAGCAAGCCACGCTCCTGACGGTCGCCGCAGACCTGTGCAGGATGATCGTCCAGCGGGGTTTTTTCATGGACTGGGCGTCCCCTTCGGTTGCGGCTTCACTCAAGCATGAGGCTGATGTCCGTACCAGGCGTGAGGCTGATGAAGCGCGGGCGATGGCTGTTCGCAATCAGCAGTTGCAGGCCAATCAGCAGGCTCTGCAGGCCCAGCAAATGAGCCAGCGGCAGCTCCAGCCCTTAGGCCAGGCGATGGGGCGCGGTGCACCTGGTGCGATGGGCTCTGGTTTGAGGGTTGGCCAGGCTTCTCAAGAGGTCGATGCGGCCATGTCGGCGCTTTCTGAGCCTGTGCGAGTGGCTGACGCGCAGCCTGCGGCCTCCGGTGACGATCCCGGATGGCAATTCATTCGCCAGCGGGTGCGGCGGTGAGTGACTGGGGTATGGGGCAGCGCCCCATGTCAACCTTTCCCGGCTCCATACCTTGCGCCGTGGGCAGGGCTTGCCTAGGCCGCACTGAGCTGGTTTCCCGTGGTGCTGTGTGCCTCGCTGCTGCATCCGGCTGGGTGCACGTCGCTGATGCTGCTTCGCGTGCTCTGGCCTCCATGCCCCTCCGCCCTTCCCTCGCGCTTGATAAGCGGTCTTCTGCTGCCTCGGCTCATGTGCTGGCCTGTGAAGTGGTTGGGGCGAGTGATGCAGCCGCCTGCCCGGCGCGAAGCATGAGCGGCGAGGCAGGCGAGCGCAGCGAGCCTAATTTATTCATAGGACACATACCGACACAGAGGGGGAAACGGGCGTTTTCCGTTCTGGTGGTGTGGGTCTGGGGTGATGGTCGTGTTTGCTGGCCTTGGCGGCTTTGGCAGCGTCCGTACTGGCACGGCGTGCCTCATCTCGAGGTGTTTTATCCCGGCGATTGTTGGATAGACGTCTAGAAAAAAGTGAACCCCGCGCAGCTGGCAGGCCGCCGGGGTTCGTGATTGCAACAAAGCAACAGGACTTGCAATGTTCCGAATTGTAGTGATGCCTGACGGCGAGCGGGTACTTTTAGAGGGCAAGGTCTGCCCTGATGCGTGGGATGTTCGCATTTGGGAAGCGAACGGTCATCGTGAGATTTCAGCCAGGCCAAAGCTCATTTGGTCTGAGGCTGGAACATTGTCTCCCATTGCCATGCAAATGATGGACGAGGCGGGGTCGCACCTCACTGAAGCTGAGCGCCAGGCAGAGGCTGAACAGGCTGCGGCAGAGCGGGCAGAACGCAACCTCAAGCGTGCTGCAGGGCGTGCAAAGACTCAATGCCGGCGCATCATCAAGACAGAGGCCTTCAACGAACTGTTGACCCTTACGTATCGGGAGAATCAAACCGATGTTGAGTTGTTTAAGAAGCACTTTGCAGAGTGGCATCGGCGCATGAAACGGGCGCTCGGTGAGTTCCGCTACTGTGCAGGCTTTGAGCCTCAAGAGAGGGGCGCATGGCATGCCCATGTCGCCTGTCACAAGCTGCCTAGAACTGTTCTCTATCAAGGCGTTCGCATCGATGCCTGGAAGCTCGGAACGGCCGTCTGGCGGTCTATCGTTGGTGCTGACAATGGACTGTGCTTCGTTGGTGGCAAGACGCGTCATGGCCTTCCTCGGCGTTCCCGAATGTCCATCGCGCAGATGGCTGCATATGTCTCGAAATACATCATCAAGCACTATGAATTGATGCCAGGCGAGGCGAACAGATACAGCCATTCCAAGGGGACTAAGGTTGGCAAGCCCTATACCGTGACTGTCACTGGTCTTGATCCTGCCTGTGCCTTTGAGGATGTTGTTGAGTTGTCATTTAGGCTTGACCGTGGGCATCGCGTTGTGTCGCATCGTGCGACTCGTGATGATTGGTCTGGTGGGCGTTATTGGCTCGTCACAGAGCCTGATCGAATGCGGGCGGTATATGAGTGACCCTCAGCAAGAATTGAATTTCGGAACCGCACCGAAAAAGCGCGGCAGGCCAAGAGTCCATGCAAGTGATTCTGCAAAGACGGCGGCTTTCAGAAGTCGCAATGTGCGTATGGACGTCCTGCTTCCTCCAGCCATTGGCGAGACCCTCGCCTCAATAGCATCTGACCTTGACTGCAGTCGAAATGAGCTGCTCGCCTCGATGGTCCGGTTTGCCCTGACCAATCGCAATTGGCGGCAGGTTGGTCTATACGGTTCAGGGAAAAAATAATGTTGGTTGGATATGCGCGGGTGTCTACTCGCGATCAGGAAACGCATCTGCAGATCGATGCTTTGCATGCCGCTGGCGTAACTGTGATCTTTGAGGAAAAAACGTCTAGCGTCGGTGCTCGTCCTCAGCTCCGGCGGTGTTTGGAATCTCTTGCGCCTGGTGACGTGTTTGTCGTTTACAAGCTGGATCGTGTTGCGCGGTCGTTGATAGATCTGTTGGCGATCCTCGACCAGATCAAGGCGGCGGGGGCTCTTGTGAAGTCTCTGACTGAGCCGCTGGACACAACTTCGGCGATGGGGGCGTTTGTGATTCAGATCCTGGGGGCTGTTGCTCAGCTCGAGCGGGGTATCATCACTGAGCGCTCAATCGCGGGTCAGAAAGCTGCGCGTGATAGAGGCGTGCATTGCGGTCGGGCTCGGACTCTTTCACCGGTAGCTGAGGCTGAGGTGATCAGGCTCTATGACACTGGGGTGTACACCTTGCGCGCCATCGCTCAGATGTTTGAGGTGTCGGAGTCCGTTGTGAAGCGCACTGTGTATCGAGTTCGCAAGCCTGGCCACAGCAGCCTGCGCTAAGTTCGTTTGGCACCGCTTCCGCCAATACCCGCCCAAGCTGTTTCGGCAGCTTGGGCTTTTTCTTTTGGGTCAGTGAAACCGGCGGGCGCTCAGGCCAGGCCATACCCTGCATGCGAGAACGGGGTCTGACGCAGGCGCTCGCCCGTGGCCCGGGCGATCGCATTGGCCACCGCGGCGGTCATGGGGGCATAGGGGGGCTCGCCCATGCCGCCCCAGACCTCGCCACCCGTGGGCACCAGGATGGAGGTGATCTGCGGGGTCTGGCGCAACTGCATCAAGGGGTAGTCAGGCAGATTGCTCTGTTGCACCCGGCCATCGCGCAGGTTGATCTCGCTCATGAACATGGTGGTCAAGGCGTAGATCAAGTTGCCTTCGATCTGAGCGCGGGCCGAATCGATGTTGGCGACATGGCCTGGGTCGACTGCCACCCAGACCTTGTGCACGGTGACCGCCTTCTGTGCCGAGACCGACAACTCGACCACGGCCGCGGCAAAGCTGCCATAGGCATCCTGCACCGCCAGGCCCTGGACGCGGCCCTTGGGCAGCGGCTTGCCCCATTGGGCCGCGTTCGCGACGGCCTGCAAGACCTGGCGATCACGGCTTTCGGCGGGCAGCAGATCGAGTCGGCCCTGCAAGGCATCCTTGCCGGCCGCGCTCAGCACTTCGTCCAGGAAGCACTCGCGCGCAAACGGGTTCTGCGAGTGGAAGACCGAGCGCCAGAAGCCCACCGGCACGTTGATGTCGCACAGGCCGTGGCGCACATCGAGGTTCGGCACCTGGTAGGGCATGTCGTGGAACGACTCACCGGCCTGGAAGTCCTGCCCGTTCTTGAGCGACTCGGGGCGGATGGCTGCCACGATCGATTGCGAGGCGAGCAAGGCCTGCCAGGCCACCAGTTGGCCCTCGGCGTCGAGCACGGCGCGCTGCCGGTACAGCGCCGCCGGGCGGTAGAAGTCGTGCTGCATGTCTTCCTCACGGCTCCACAGCAGCTTGACCGGCACGCCGGGCAGGGACTGGGCGATCTGCACCGACTGGCGCACAAAATCCTGGAAGCCGCCGCGCCGACCGAAACCACCCCCCAGATAGGGTCGATGCACTTTGACCTGTTGCAGGGGCAGTCCGGCTGTCTTGGCGGCCATGGCGAGCGTGGCCTCGGCATTCTGCGTGGGGGCCCAGACCTCCAGCGCGTCGCCCTGCAGCCAGCTGGTGCAGTTCTGCGGCTCCAGGGTGAAGTGACTGAGGTAGGGCACGAAGTATTCGGCCTCGATCACCTTGCCAGCGCCGGCCCCGGTCTGGGCCTTGGCGAAGTCACCCACCTGCCGCAGGGGCCGCGCAGCCTGGGTGCCGGCCTCCAGCAGCTTGCGCACGGCAGTGTCGTCGAGCTTATCCTGGCCTTTGTAGTCCCAGACCACCTTGAGCGCCTTGACGGCCTGCTGGGCACGCCACCAGTTGTCGGCCACCACTGCCACGAAGTCGGGGCCGGTGACCACCTTCTTCACGCCACGACGGTTCTTGACCGTGCCCTCATCCACGCTCGCGGGTGCACCACCGAACACGGGGCATTGCACGATCGCCGCATACAGCATGCCCGGTAGGCGCACGTCGATGCCGAACACCGCGCTGCCATTGACCTTGGCGGGGATGTCGAGGCGTGGCACGGGCTTGCCGATCAGCGTCCACTCCGAGGGCGCCTTGAGTTTGACCGACTGGGGCACCGGCTGCTGGGCCGCCTGGGCGGCGAGTGCACCGTAAGTGAGGCTGCGCTGACTGGCCGGGTGAGTGATGCGGCCTGCCTTGGCCACCACCTCGGTGATCGGCACACCCCATTGCTGGGCCGCCGCCGCCTTGAGCATCTCGCGGGCCACGGCACCCGCCTTGCGCATCACCGCCTGCGAGTCGCGGGTGCCCCGGCTGCCGCCTGTGGCAAAGGTCACGTACACCTTGTTGCGGGCGAGGTGCTCGCTCACTGAGGCGAATTCCATGCGCACGTCGGTCCATCTGCATTCCAGCTCTTCGGCCAGCATCATCGGCAGGCTGGTGCTGGTGCCCTGCCCCATCTCGGCCCGGGCGACCTCACAGACCACCTGGTTGTCCGGGGTGATGCGGATCCAGGCATTGATGTCAACAGCCTCGGGTGTGGGTGACGCAAGCTTCTGGGCCCCCGCAGGCAAATGAAAACCCAAGGCGAAACCGGAAGCGGCCAAGGCACCGGCCTTCAGGAAGCTGCGGCGAGAACCGCGCAAAGCGCCGGCCGGGGTGTGAGAAGGGAGGCGGGTGTTCATGTGTGCCTCCTCAAGCCCGGGCCTTGCCCAGGCGGGCGGCCTCATGGATGGCGACCTTGATGCGCGGGTAGGTGCCGCAGCGGCACAGGTTGGTGATGGCGGCATCGATGTCGGCATCGGTGGGGCGCGGCTTGCGCGCCAGCAAGGCGGTGGCCGCCATCAGCATGCCCGACTGGCAGTAACCGCACTGCGGCACCTGCTGGGCGATCCAGGCCTTTTGCAGGGCCGAGGTGCCGCGCAGGCCCTCAATGGTGGTGATCTTGCGCCCCACGGCCGCGCTGGCAGGTAGGCTGCACGAGCGTACCGGCTCCCCATCGAGCAACACGGTGCAGGCTCCGCACATGGCCACCCCGCAGCCGAACTTGGTGCCGGTGAGGCCCGCCTCGTCCCGGATGGCCCAGAGCAGGGGCATGTCGGTTTCGACGTCGAGGGAGACGGATTTGCCATTCAAATGGAGTTGCATGCGACACCTTCCGGTTGCGTTGACGAACGGGCTCCCTGAAGCGCGCTCATGCTAGCCGCATCGCCAACCCATTGGGTCACCGTCAGAAATGGCCCTGTGCCGCACTCGGCATCCCTGCGCAGCCCGCTGCGGCCTTGCTGGCTCAGGGGGCTGGGCGCATCAACAAACGTTCCAGCAGGTCGAAACCGTCGGCGCCCGGCGCAAAGCCTTCCTTGAGCATCTGCTGCTCCGCATCGATGGCCGCATGCTCGATCGCATCCAGGCCCAGCTCGGGCAGACTCTGTGCCATCAGGTGGCAGCGCAACACCAGCAATCCCCGAAGCTCTTCCAGCAGCCGGCGATGACGGATGCTGGCAGGGCTGACCCGGTGGAGCTGGAACAGCACGGCATCACGATGCACCACTTGCTGCAATTGCACGCGCTCGGCCAGGTTCACGCCCAGGGCCACGGAGAGCCTGGCAATGCGCTCGTTCAGCGCTTGAAGCGTCGACTCGAAACGCTGCTCTTCATCGGGCAGTGCGGGCAAGCGGGGCTTGGGAAGGGTCATGCAGCGTCCGGGGTGGGTGGATGACATGGGCGGCAATTGTTGCGCGACATTGTCAAGAGGGTTTATACCGCACGACGCCCGGCGATCACCTGGGCAAGGGCGGAAAGCAGCAGGAGTCGAACCTACCCAGGAGCGGCTGACGCCCCTGACCGGGTTTGAAGCCCGGGCACACCACCGGGTGTGTATACCTTCCAAGGCCGCAGGCCGCCGCTTGAGGGCCTGGGCAAGAGATGAATCCCCGGCATCGGCAAGAGGCCGACGGGGGTGACTGGATTCTACCGGGGCCCTGCCCTGCTTTCAGGCTGCAGGGGCGGGTTCGTTGGGCAGCGAGCAGCCTTGCCAATGCGCATCGGGGCGCAGCAGATGGGCATCGCGCACACGGCGCGTGTAGCCCACCCGGTCGAAGAACTCCAGGATCTGGATGGCACGCTTGCGGCCCAGGCCGGTGGCATCGCGAAAGCCCGCAGCTTCGACCTGGCCCTGAGGGTGTTCGGCGGCCAGTCGCGTCACGAGGGCAACCAGCTCGTCCATGGCGCTGGCGGCATAGAACAGGTCTTTCACCACCTGGAAGACCAGCCCTTGGCGGGCCTGCTTGCGCAGCAACTGACGCACGCCCTCTTCGGGGCTCTGGAGCGCGCGGGCCAGGTCGCGCACCCAGGGCGGATCGTGGCGGCCGGTCTGCAGACTGGCTTGCAGCAGGGGCCACAAGGTCTGCTCAGCGGCACTCAGTTGCACGCGATGGCCGGGCAGGTGCAGCCAGGCCCCTGTCTGGGCCATTTGCTGCTCGCCCAGCAAGGCATCGACAAGACCGCGCCACAAGGCTTCGTGCTGGGGCTGCTGCAGGCCTGGCAAGGCCATGCGGCGAAGCCGCGCGGCATTCAGGCCCGGCTCGTCAGGGTTCTTCTCGTGGAACTGCGCCAGGCGCGCCAGTGCCTGATCGCGCAAAGGCAGCCAGCGGTCGCGGTGGATCAACAGGGCATCGTCAGCACCTTGGGGCAGGGCCATGACGACATCGCGCAGCTCGGCCTGCAGTTCGACCGGCGTCACGGCACGCCCCATCAGGCGTTGCAGTTGTGAACGGGCCAGCCCCAGCGGGGCGCTGGCCATCAAAGGCAGTGGATCACCCTGCGTGATCAAGGCGCCCAGCGCGTCCAGCGTGGCCATGCGCTCGAGGCTGCGGCGTTTGCGCTCCGGAGCGTCGGGGTCGAGCACCCAACCCCCTGCGATGGTCCGGCTGGCCTGCGCATTGCGCAGGATCAGGCGGTCGCCGGGCAGGGTGAACACCGGCGCGTCGAGCACCAGTTGGGCGCGCAACTCGGCACCAGGCTCGATCCGCTCGCCCTGCAGCAAGGCCAGGTGGGCCGTGAGGTGGGCCGTGCCCAGGTGCAGGTGCACAGGGGCCCACTGGCCCAGGGCCGGGGCATCGGGCAGCAGGCGCAGTTGCACATCGATGCGCCGGCTGGCCTGCAGGGCACGGGCGTCGGCGATCCAGTCGCCGCGGCGGATCTGGTCCTTGTCGATGCCCACCAGGTTGAGCGCGCAACGCTGACCGGCATGGCCCTCGGGGCGGCTCTGGTTCTGGGCATGCAGGCTGCGCACGCGCACATTCAGCCCGCTGGCCGAGTGCTGCAAAGTGTCGCCCACCTGCACCTGACCGCCGAACACGGTGCCGGTGACCACAGTGCCCTGGCCGGACAGGGTGAACACCCGGTCCACCGCGAGCCTGAACAGGCCGTCACGCCGACGAGCCGGTGCCGACTGGGCCAAGGTGTGCAGATGCTGGCGCAAGGCGGCCACGCCCGGGTCATCGGGCTGCTGGGCCGCGGTCTCGAACACCGGGGCCCCGGCCAGGGGGGTGGACGCGAGCAGCGCGGCGATGTCGGCCTGCACCTGCGCCCGGCGCTCGGGGCTGGCGCGGTCGGCCTTGCTCAGGGCCACGGTGGCCTGGCGCACACCAAGCAGCAGCACGATGTCAAGGTGTTCGCGGGTCTGCGGCATGAGGCCGTCGTCGGCGGCCACCACCAGCAGGGCATGGTCGATGCCCACCGCACCGGCGGCCATGGTGTGCACAAAGCGCTCGTGCCCGGGCACATCGATGATGCCCAGCACCTCGCCATTGGGCAGCGGGGTGTAGGCGTAGCCGAGTTCGATCGAGATGCCGCGCTCTTTTTCTTCCTTGAGGCGGTCGGTGTCCACACCGGTGAGGGCGCGCACCAGCGTGGTCTTGCCGTGGTCGATGTGGCCTGCGGTACCGATGATCATGGGCGGCCTGGACGATCAGGGCTGGGCCAACACGGCACCCAGCTGAGGCAGTTGCGCCTCGAAGGCGCCCTGCTCGGCGGCCTCCAGGCAACGCAGGTCCAGCCACAGGGCATCGTCCTGGGTGCGGCCGATCACGGGCCGGGGCAACTGGCGCAGCGCGGCTTCAAGTTGCTGCAGCTGGCGACCGGCCTGGCGTGCCTGCACCGGGCTCAGGCGCAGGCCCTGGCTGGGCAGCAGATCCACCGGCAAGGCGCCGCTGCCGATCTGGCTGCTCATGGCGGCCACCTCCACCCGCCAACGCGGACCCACGGCGGCCTGCACCAGCGGCTGCAGGGCCTGGGCCTGGGCCTGCATGTCGGCCTGGGGGCGGGTGAACAGGCGAAGCGTGGTCAGGCGCTGGGCCAGCAGATCGGGCGACAGGTAAAGGCGCAGCACCGGCTCGAGCGCGGCCAGGGTGAGCTTGCCCACGCGCAAGGCGCGCTTGAGCGGGCTCTTCTTGATCTGGGCGATCAGGTCCTTGCGGCCCACGATCAGCCCGGCCTGTGGCCCGCCCAACAGCTTGTCGCCACTGAAGGTGACCAGGTCGGCCCCGGCCGCAAGGGTCTCGCGCACCGTGACTTCGTGGGGCAGGCCCCAGGGGCGCAGATCAACCAGCGTGCCGCTGCCCAGATCGACCACCAGGGGCCGCTGACGGGCATGGGCGATGGCGGCCACCTCGGTTTCGGGCACGCTCTTGGTGAAGCCGGTCACCTCGTAGTTGCTGCAGTGCACCTTCATCAGCAGCGCGGTCTGCTCGCCGACGGCGTTCTCGTAATCGCGCGCATGGGTGCGGTTGGTGGTGCCCACCTCGACCAGCCGGGCGCCGGCGCGGGCCATGATGTCGGGGATGCGGAAGGCCCCGCCGATCTCGACCAGCTCACCACGCGAGACGATCACCTCGCGCCCAGCCGCCAGCGCGCTCAGGGTCAGCAGCACGGCGGCGGCGTTGTTGTTGACCACGGTGGCGGCCTCGGCACCGGTCAGTTCGCACAGCAGGTCTTCGACCAGGTCGTCCCGGTCACCCCGGCCGCCGGTGGCCAGGTCGTACTCGAGGTTGGCCGGGGCCGTCAGGGCCTGCACCACCGCATCGACCGCCTCCTGCGGCAACAGGGCCCGGCCCAGGTTGGTGTGCAGCACGGTGCCGGTCAGGTTGAACACCGACCTCAGGCGCGGCGCAAAGCGCCGGGCCAGATGCTGCTGCACCGCCTGCACCAACGAAGGCTCATCGGGCAGTTCGGCCTCTGCGGTCTGCTCACGCCAGGCCTGGCGGGTCCGGGCCAACACCTGGCGGACGGCCTCAGTGAGGGCCTCCTTGCCGTAGGGGGCCAGCAGCGGCTGCAAATCAGGGTGCTGCAGCAGCCGATCCACCGAGGGCAGCTTGGCCAGGGTGGCGGCAGAAGGAGAACGGGAGGCCTCGGGCTGGGTCATGAAGTGGAAGGTGAGAAAACTCAGGACAGGTCGGGCGGCAGCGCAGCGTCGTCGCCTTCTTGCGGCTCGGCTACGGCCACGAACAGCAGGGGGTTGGGGCTGGCGCGCTGGAAACGGGTCTCGCCCATCAGCAGGTCGAGGGTCAGGCTGGCCAGGTCGTCGGCCAGGGGCTCGGCCAGCGGGTCTTTCTCCTGGTTGACCAGCTTGCGGTAGGTGCCGCATTCGCTGCAGGTCTCGGCCATGACCACACCCTGGTCGTTTTCGATGCCCTGGTAGGCCACACCCTTGGTGGATTCGCAGTGCGAGCACTTCACGCGCACCATGTGCCATTCGGTGGCACAGGTGCCGCAGTGCAGGTAGCGGTGCCCGGCAGTCTGGCCACCGATGCGCAGCACACTGGCCACCGGGGCGCTGGCGCACACGGGGCACACGCTGGCCGTGTCGGTATAGGGCACGTCGGCCTCGGTGAGCTGGCCCGCGAGTCGGGTGAAGCTGACCTGCAGGGCGGCCATGATGAAGGGCGAGATGCCCACATCGCGGGCCGAGCCCTCCCCTTGCAGCAGCTTGCGGGCGATGTCATCGCGCTCGGCGTGGCTGAGTTCGCGCAGGGCGCCCAGCAGGGGCTGCAGGGCTTCGGGCAGGCCGTCTTCGCGGGCCAGGGTATCGATCAGGCTGTCGAGCACGGCGTGCCAGCCCGGGTCCAGGTGATCCAGCGCAGGCATCAGGGGCATGCCATGCTGATGGGCGCGGGCCTTGACCTCTTCCGACAGGGTGGGCACCGGCACGTCGGCCACGGCGCGGTGCTGCGCGTCCATGATCTTGGCCACGAACAGCAGGTAATCGGCAATCGGGTTGCCCTCGGCCAATTGGCGCAGGCGGGCGGCACGCTCGGCAAACAGCGAGGCGGCGGCCGGCGCGAGCACCCGGGGGAACTGGGTGCGGTCCAGGGCTTCGATGTCACCGGGTTGAAGAATGCGTTGCATGGAGAAGTGTCCCAAAAAAGCAGCCGCCGGCGCGCCAACAGCAGGCGCCAGGCGGCAGTGAGCCCGATCAGGGGCGTTGAACAGTCAGGAGGATCAGCTGTTGTCGCCCGTCATCTTGCGGTACCAGCCCCGGTGGTGCTGCTTGGCCCAGGCCCGGGTCACGGTGCCGTAGAGCATGGCCCGGATGGTACCGCGGGTCCAGATGGCGGCGTAGATGTGCATCAGGATGAGCCCGATCATCCACACGCCGGCCGCGGCATGCAGCAGCGAGCTGATGCGCACCAGATCGACCGGAAGCTTCCACCAGGCCCGCCACATCGGCAGACCGGTCAGGAACAGCACCACCATGCCGCCCACCAGCCCCCAGAACAGCAGCTTCTGGCCGCCGTTGTACTTGCCTTGCTCAGGCATGTCGTGGTCGTTGCCATCCACCATCTTGTTGACGTTCTTCAGCCACTCGACATCGCGCGGCTCGATCACGTTCAGGCGCCAGAAGCGCAGGCCCATGATCACGAAGAAGGCCATCATCACCACCCCGATGTAGGGGTGCAGGATGCGGGTCCAGGGACCGCCGCCGAACAGCTGCGTGAGCGGGAAGAACGCCGGGTGGAAGAAGGCCAGGCCCGACAAGGCCAGCAGGATGAAGCAGATGCCCACCACCCAGTGGTTGGCACGCTCCGAGGCGTTGTAACGCTGCAGGTCACGAGGGTTGCGTCTCATGGTGCGGTCTCCTGGTTGGCTTGAGCCTGGGCCTGTTCCTGGGCCTCGCGGTCCTTGGCTTCCATCTCATCCTCGAGCTCCTTGGACACGTCGTTCGGGCCCTTGGTGATGTAGTGGAACAGGCTGCCCACGGCGGCGGCGCCCAGGGCGGCCATGGCCAACGGCTTGGCCACGCCCTTCCACAGGCCCACAAAGGGGCTGATCTTGGGCGAATCAGGCAGACCGTGGTAGAGCGACGGCTTGTCGGCGTGGTGCAGCACGTACATCACGTGGGTGCCGCCCACCCCGGCCGGGTCGTACAGGCCGGCCTGGTCGAAGCCACGCTCCTTCAGATCAAGGATGCGCTCCTCGGCCTGGTCTTTCATGGCCTCCTTGGTGCCGAACATGATGGCGCCGGTGGGACAGGTCTTGACGCAGGCCGGCTCCATGCCCACCGCCACGCGGTCGGAGCACAGGGTGCACTTGTAGGCCTTGTTGTCCTTCTTGGAGATGCGCGGCACGTCGAACGGGCAGCCCGTCACGCAGTAGCCGCAGCCGATGCAGTTTTCCTCCTGGAAGTCGACGATGCCGTTGGCGTACTGGACGATGGCACCGGGCGAGGGGCAGGCCTTGAGGCAGCCCGGGTCTTCGCAGTGCATGCAGCCGTCCTTGCGGATCAGCCATTCCAGATTGCCCGTGGCCTCGTTCTCGTACTCGGAGAAACGCATCACGGTCCAGGACTGGGCGCTCAGGTCGGTCGGGTTGTCATACACCCCGGCCGCCGCCGTGCCCACCTCGTCACGCAGGTCGTTCCACTCCATGCAGGCGGTCTGGCAGGCCTTGCAGCCGATGCACTTGGAGACATCGATCAGCTTGGCCACCTCGCCCGCATGCGCCGAGCGGGCGCTCGGCGACGGGGTGGTGGTGGCGGAGCGGCGCTTGATATCGAGAGATTGCAGAGATGACATCAGGGGCTCCTCAAACCTTCTCGACCTTGACCAGGAAGGTCTTGAACTCAGGCGTGTTGCTGTTGCCGTCGCCCACGAAAGGCGTCAGCGTGTTGGCCAGGAAGCCCGGCTTGGTCACGCCCTTGAAGCCCCAGTGGATCGGGATGCCCACATGCTGCACGGTCTTGCCCTCGATCTGCATCGGCTTGATGCGCTTGGTCACCAGGGCCACGGCCTTGATGTAGCCGCGCTTGGAGCTGACCTTGACCATGTCACCGCTCTTCACCCCCACCGACTCGGCCAGGCTTTCGCTGATCTCGACGAACTGCTCGGGTTGCGTGATCGCGTTGAGCAGCGAGTGCTTGGTCCAGTAGTGGAAGTGCTCGGTGAGCCGGTAGGTGGTGCCCACGTGCGGGAACTCCTCGGCCTTGCCGAAGGTGTCCCAGATGCCGGGCAGCACGCGCGCGGCGGGGCTGCTGGTGGCCTTGGGGTTCTTCGGGTGCATGGGGTTGTAGCCCAGCGGCGTGTCGAAGGGTTCGTAGTGCGTGGGGAAAGGCCCCTCGTTCATGCCCTTGCGCGCAAAGAAGCGCGCCACCCCTTCGGGGTTCATGATGAAGGGACCGGTGCCGGTGTCCGGCCCCAGCGTGGCGCCGATGTCGGGCACGTCGGCGCCCGTCCAGGCGCTGCCGTTCCAGCCAATCAGCTTGCGGTGTGGGTTGAAAGGCTTGCCCGCCACATCGCACGAGGCGCGGTTGTACAGCACCCGGCGATTCGCCGGCCAGGCCCAGGCCCAGTTCAGCGTGTTGCCGATGCCGGTCGGGTCGGAGTTGTCGCGTCGCGCCATCTGGTTGCCGGCGCTGGTCCAGCAGCCGGCCCAGATCCAGCAACCACTCTGTGTGCTGCCGTCGTCGCGCAGCTCACCGAAACCGGCCAGTTGTTCACCGGCCTTGCGGACCACCTTGGTCGGGTCCTTGGGGTCATTGAGCTGCACCAGGGCACGGCCATTGAACTCCTTGGCCACCTCTTCGGGGCGCGGCTCTTCAGGGTCGGCGTACGGCCACCACAGGTTGGCGATCGGATCCGGGAACTTGCCCCCTTCGGCCTTGTAGGCGGCCTTCAGGCGCAGGTGCAGTTGCGACATGATGTAGATGTCGGTCTTGGCCTCGCCCGGCGGCTCGGCCGCCTTCCAGTGCCACTGCAGCACGCGCGAGGAACTGACCACCGAGCCTTCTTCTTCAGCAAAGCAGGTGGTGGGCAGACGGAACACCTCGGTCTTGATCGAGGCCGTGTCCACATCGTTGTACTCGCCGTGGTTCTTCCAGAACTCCGAGGTCTCGGTGGCCAGCGGGTCCATCACCACCAGGAACTTCAGCTTGGACAGGCCGTTGCGCACGCGGTCCTTGTTGGACAGTGCCGCCAGCGGGTTGAAGCCCTGGGCGATGTAGCCATTGACCTTGCCCTGGTTCATCAGCTCGAAGATCTGCAGCATGTCGTACTGCTTGTCGAGCTTGGGCAGGTAGTCGTAGGCCCAGTTGTTCTCGGCCGTGGCTGCCGGCCCCCACCAGGACTTCATGAGGCTGACGTGGAACTTGGGGTAGTTCTGCCAGTAGCTCATCTGCCCCGGTCGCAGCGGCATCTGGGTGCGTGCCGCGATGTACTTGGCATAGTCCTGCTCGGCCTGGCCGGGCATGGTCAGGTAGCCCGGCAGGCTGGCCGACAGAATGCCCAGATCGGTCAGGCCCTGGATGTTGGAGTGACCGCGCAGCGCGTTCATGCCACCACCGGCAATGCCGATGTTGCCCAACAGCAACTGCACCATGGCGCCGGTGCGCAGGATCTGCGCGCCGGTGGAGTGCTGGGTCCAGCCCAGGGCGTACAGGATGGTGGCCGCACGGCCGGCCTGCGCCGTCGAGGCCAGCTTCTCGCACACGTGCAGGAACTTCGCCTTGGGCGTGCCGCACACCTTCTCGACCTTCTCGGGTGTGTACTCGGCGTAGTGCTTCTTCAGCCACTGGTAGACGCAGCGCGGGTGCTGCAGCGTCGGGTCCGTCACCACAAAGCCATCGTGCCCGATCTCGTAATCCCAGCTGCTCTTGTCGTAGCTGCGCTTTTCGGGGTTGTAGCCCGAGAAGATGCCGTCGTCGAAAGCGAAGTCCTCGCGCACGACAAAGCTGAAGTCGGTGTAGTTCTTGACGTACTCGTGGTGGATCTTGTCGTTGGTGAGCAGGTAATTGATCACCGCGCCCAGGAACACCAGATCGCTGCCCGACCGGATGGGGGCATAGAAGTCGGCCACCGAAGCCGAGCGGTTGAAGCGTGGGTCGACCACCATCAAGTGCGCCTTGTTGTGCGCCTTGGCCTCGGTCACCCATTTGAAGCCACAGGGGTGGGCTTCAGCGGCATTGCCGCCCATGATCAAAATAACGTCCGCGTTCTTGATGTCGACCCAATGGTTCGTCATCGCTCCACGGCCAAACGTCGGGGCAAGACCTGCCACCGTCGGGCCGTGTCAGACACGTGCTTGGTTGTCGAGTGCAAGAAGGCCCCAGCTGCGGGCCACTTTGTGTGTGATGTAACCGGCTTCGTTGCTGGCGGCCGAAGCGGCCAGCATGCCGGTCGTAAGCCAGCGGTTAACGGTCAGCCCGTCGTCGGTCTTCTCGACGAAGTTGGCGTCACGGTCTTCCTTGAGCAGCTTGCTGATGCGCGTGAGGGCATCTTCCCACGACAGGCGCTTCCACTCGTTCGAGCCTGGCGCGCGGTACTCGGGGTACTTCAGGCGGTTCGGGCTGTGCACGAAGTCGAGCAGGCTGGCCCCCTTGGGGCACAGCGTGCCGCGGTTGACCGGGTGGTCCGGGTCGCCCTCGACGTGGATCAATGCCAGCTTGGCGTTCTTGGCGCCGTCACCCAGCGAATGCATGAGGATGCCGCAACCCACCGAGCAGTAGGTGCAGGTCTGACGGGTGACGGTGGTGGCCGCCAATTTGTATTGACGGACTTCCGCCAGAGCCGCAGTGGGTGAAAAACCCATCAGAGCCAGGCTGGAGCCCGCCAGAGTCGAACCAGTCACTTTCATGAACTGGCGTCTGGAGAGTTGCACCATGGGGGTACCTTCTAGATTGGAGCAGGCCGGGATTCTAGGTGGAAGCAGTAATCTGCAAAATTAAAATAACGCGAAACGCGAGCAATTTCCATGGGTATTTCACGCATATCAAGCAATTTCATGGGATTTATTTGGGCACCCCTCTATATCAATTTGATAATCCAATCAAATTGAAACATTCATAAAACTTATCAAGGCAACTGAATCGTTGAAGGGGCAATACCCCTGCGTTTCAATCATGAATTTTTATTCGCCTATCATCGATCTCCGATGAAACCCAAAGACGAAGAAAAGCTGCGCGCGATCGCCGAAGCCACCTTCACCCTGGTCGAGCAGACCGGGCTGAGCGGGCTGACCATGGCCGCGATTGCACGGGAGGCCGGCCTGGCCACCGGCACGCTCTACGTCTATTTCAAATCCAAGGAAGAGTTGATGGTCGGCCTGTACGAACAGGCCAAGCGCCAGACCGCAGCGAGCCTGATGCAAGGCGATGACCCCGGTGCCCCCTTCCGCCAGCGCTTCCGCCGCATGTGGGACAACTGGCTCGAGCACCGGCTGGCCCATTCGGCCCAGGTGGTCTTCCTGGAGCAGTACTACAACTCGCCCTGGTTCAGCGAAGCCAGCCGGCAGTTGTCGGCCCAACTGATCAAGGGCTGGGTTGACCTGATCGACAACGCCAAGGCGCAGCAGATCCTGAAAGACGTGCCGACGCCGCTGCTGATCAGCAGCTTTGCCGGCTCGGTGCGCGAGACCGCCCAATTGCTGCGCAGCGGCAACCTGAAGCACACCCCCGAGCAACTCGGCATGGCCTTCGGCCTGTGCTGGGACGGCATCAAGGCCTGACACCCCCGGCTCGGAATCCAAGAGCGCAACACGCTTTTTAAACGAATAAATATTCACCTAAAGAGGACCCACCCCATGAGCACCCTGAACATCAATGGACAGAACCACGAGGTCGATGTGGATCCGTCCACCCCGATTCTCTGGACCTTGCGCGACACCCTGGGCATGACCGGAACCAAATTCGGCTGCGGTGCGGCTCTGTGCGGCGCCTGCACCGTGCATTTGAATGGCCAGGCCATCCGATCGTGCGTGACGCCGGTGTCGGCCGCCAATGGCCAGAAGATCACCACCATCGAGGCCGTCGCCGGCGGCTCCGACAAGGTGGGCCAGGCCGTGCACCAGGCCTGGGTGAAGCACGACGTGGCCCAGTGCGGCTACTGCCAAAGCGGCCAGATCATGTCGGCCACCGCTTTCCTCAAGACCCTGCCGCGCGGCAAGCTGCCCAGCGAGGCCGAGATCGACACGGCCATGGCGGGCAACATCTGCCGCTGTGGCACCTACGCGCGCATCCGCGCCGCCATCACCGACGCCGCCAAGGCCCTGGCCTGAACCTCGCAAGGAGCACCCCATGAATTTCGACGCAGCCACCTTCGAACTGCCGCGCCACCTGCAGGCCCTGATGCAACGCGAGCAAGGCGCCAGCGCCCCTGCGGCCGGCGGCCTGCCGCGCCGCAGCTTTCTGAAATTGGGCGCCCTGAGCGGCTTTGCCCTTGGCGCCTTCCCCTTGGGCACCCTGGCCCAGGACGCGGCCCAGCCGGCCACCCTCAAGCCGACGCAACAGCCCTCTGCCTTCCTGCACATCGCTGCCGACGGCAGCACCACCATCACCATCAACCGGCTGGATTTCGGCCAGGGCGTGCAGACCTCGCTGCCGATGATCCTGGCTGAAGAGCTGGACGCCGACTGGTCCAAGGTGAAGAGCGTGCACGGCAGCAACGACCCAGCTTATGTCGACCCGCTGTTCGGCATGCACATCACCGGTGGCTCCGGTTCGATCGCGCACTCCTACACCCAGTACCGCGAGCTGGGCGCCCGCGCCCGCGCCATGCTGGTGCAGGCCGCTGCCGCCCGCTGGAAAGTCGACCCGACCACCCTGCGCACCCACAAAGGCCAAGTGATCGGCCCGGCTGGCCAGCAACTGGGGTATGGCGAACTGGCTGAAGCCGCCATGGCCCTGCCGGTGCCCGCCGGCGTCAAGCTGAAAGACCCGAAAGACTTCCAGCTGATCGGCCAGCCCACAGGCCGGCTCGATGCAGCGGCCAAATCCAGCGGCCACCAGGACTACGGCATCGATGTGCGCCTGCCCGGCCTGCTGACCGCCGTGGTGGCCCACCCGCCGGTGTTTGGCGCCAAGCTGCAGTCGATGGACGACAGCGCCGCCCGCGCCATCAAGGGCGTGAAGGCCGTGCTGCGCATCCCGGCCGACCGGGGCGGCGAGGCGGTGGCCGTGCTGGCCGAAGGCTACTGGGCGGCCAAACAGGGTCGCGAGGCCCTCAAGCTGGCCTGGGACAGCAGCGCGGTCGAGAAGGTCGACAGCGTGCGCCAGTTGGCGCAGTACCGCGCCCTGGCCAAGCAGCCCGGCCCGCGCCGCTTCGATGCTGACGTGTCGGCCCTGGACAAGGCCCCGCACCAGATCAGCGCCGAGTTCATCTTCCCCTACCTGGCCCACGCGCCGATGGAGCCGCTGAACTGCACCGTGCGCGTCGAGGGCGGCAAGGCCGAGCTGTGGGTGGGCACCCAGATGCCCGGCCTGGACGGCCTCGCCGCCGCTACCGTGCTGGGTCTGCCCCCGCAGAACGTGCAGGTGCACGTGCAGATGGCCGGCGGCGGCTTCGGGCGCCGCGCCATCCCCACCAGCGACTATGTGGTCGAGGCGGCCCAGGTGGCCAAGGCCGCCCTGGCCGCC
This sequence comes from Curvibacter sp., assembly GCA_003987795.1. Classification (GTDB taxonomy): domain Bacteria; phylum Pseudomonadota; class Gammaproteobacteria; order Burkholderiales; family Burkholderiaceae_C; genus Curvibacter. Next base: position 1,185 of record RXJO01000371.1, on the reverse strand, counting down.
GGCATCAGCGCCCCGGTGCGTCTGCTGTGGAGCCGCGAAGACGACATCAAGGGCGGCTACTACCGCCCCATGCACCTGCACACCGCCCGCATCGGCTTTGACGGCCAGGGCCGCATCCAGGCCTGGGACCACGTGATCGTGGGCCAGTCCATCCTGGCCGGCTCGCCGTTCGAGCCCATGATGGTCAAGAACGGCATCGACGGCACCGCGGTGGAAGGCATGAAGGAGCCCTACGAGATCCCGATGCGGTTGACCGTGCAACACCCCAAGGTGAACGTGCCGGTGCTGTGGTGGCGCAGCGTGGGCTCGACCCACACCGCCTTCGTGATGGAGACACTGATCGACGAGATCGCCCGCACCACACGACAAGACCCGGTGGCCTACCGGATGAAGCTGATCGGCGAGCAGCACCCGCGTCACAAGGCGGCGCTGCAACTGGCGGTCGAAAAATCGGGCTATGGCAAGAAGAAGCTGGCCCCGGGTCGCGCCTGGGGCGTGGCAGTGCACGAGTCATTCAACTCGGTGGTGGCCTACGTGGTCGAAGCCTCGCTCAAGAAAGGCGTGCCCACGCTGCACCAGGTGACGGCCGGCGTGCACTGCAACCGGGTGATCAACCCGCGCAGCCTGGAAGCCCAGGTGCAGGGTGGCGCACTCATGGGCCTGTCGATGTGCCTGCCGGGCGCCGCCATCACGTTGAAGGATGGCCAGGTCGAGCAGAGCAACTTCGGCGACTATGCCGTGCCACGCATCACGGCCATGCCGAAGATCGAGGTGCACACCGTGCTCAGCGACGACGCCCCCACCGGCATGGGTGAGCCGGGCCTGCCGCCGCTGGCACCGGCCTTTGCCAACGCGGTGGCCCGACTCAGCGGCAAGCCGGTGCGCGAGCTGCCTTTCAAGCAGGGTTGAGCACGACCGCGCTCCCGGTGGCCGCGCCGGGAGCGCTGACTCAGAGGTCGGCCCGCACGGCCTGACGCTTTTGGGCGTACATGGCGAGGTCGGCGTGACGCAGCAGGGCATCGGCCTCGTCGCCCTCGTCGGGGCACTGAGCCACCCCGATCGAGGCGCCCACCTGCAGCGACAGGGCATCGACCGTGATGATCCTCGCCAAGGCCTGCCGCACCCGATCCGCCAACTGGCGGGTCTGCTCCCGGCTCTGCACGCCACGCTGCAGGATGGCGAACT
>RXJO01000563.1 GCA_003987795.1 Curvibacter sp. | reverse complement strand
GCGAGGGCGGCTACGGCTCGACCGGCAAGGGCTGAGCCCGCGTCGCAGCCGGCATGAAAAAGCCCGTGGCCTGGACAGGCGCACGGGCTTTTTCTTGGGTGAGCCGGCTCAGTGCAGTTGCTGGTTGCCGGGCGCCATCGGTTGCACGCGGAAGAAACCGGTGCCGGCCGTGCCGCTGCCAATCTCCTCTTCGGTCGCTTCGCGCACCGCGTGCACCTTGAGATGCAGGCGGATCGCGATCCCGGCCAGGGGGTGGTTGCCGTCGAGCACCACGTGCTCGGGGTAGATCTCCGTCACGGTGTAGAGCGCGTCGCGCGGGGCCTCCGGGTTGCAGCCTGAGGGCAGGGCGGTGCCGTCAAAGGTCATGCCTTCTTCCAGCTCTTTCGGGAACAGCGCACGCGGCTCCAGGAAGATCAGGTTCTCGTTGTATTCGCCGAAGCCTTCTTCGGGTTCGATCTGCAGCTTCACGCTCGCGCCGGGCTCATGGCCTTGCAGCACCTCTTCGATCTTCTTCAGCAGATCATCGCCGCCGACCAGGAAATCCACCGGTTCGTCGAGCACGTCGAGTTCTTCATTGAGGGTGTCGGTGAGGGTCCAGGTCAGTGCGACCACGCATTGTTCAGTGATTTCCATGGCGTCCGCCTTGATAGGTGCGGTGATAGGGGGAGGGTCGGGCTCGTTGCGGGCGGCCCGGTGCCGGGGGCGCCCGGCCTGCAGACGCTGCAGGGCAGGGGCATGCCCGGTGTCGAGGGCCAGAGTGTATGCGACAGGCCTGCTCTTGCCCGGCATCACGTGCTGGCCCATGGGGTTTCGCACGCCTGTCTTCCGGTGGGGCTACCATGACACGAAAGGGGGTTGTCCGCGTCGCGGGCCCATGGTCTGTAGCCAGCCCCGGCTTGTCTCCAACAGCTGATCTGAGCATGTTCAAGGGATTTTCTTTTCTGTCCGGGCTGGCCGGCCTGATGGCTTGGCCGGGCCGACGTGCGCTCGCTGGCTTGCTGTGGCTGCTGATGGCCTGGAGCCCGGGACAGGCGTCGCCGCTGCGATTGGTGCATCTGCCTGAGGGGCAATCCTTGACCGGCCAGGTCGAGGTGCTGGTTGACCCTGACGGACGTGCTGATCTGGCCGCAGTCCGGGCCTCGCAGAGCTTTACCCAGCCGCTCCAGGTGTTGCGCACCCCGGGGGATGATCAGGTGCTCTGGCTGCGGGTGCAGGTGCAGCAAACCGAGCCGCAGGGTGACTGGCTGCTGCTGTTCCCGAGCACGGCCATGCATGATCTGGTCTTTCACGGGCCTTTCAATCAGGCCGGCGAGGCCTTGGCAGCGCCAGTCCACACGGGCTTGAGCCAAGCCTTTGACAGTCGCCCGCTGGGCAGTGAGCGCTACGCGCAGCGCTTGCGGCTGCCCGCACCCGGCATCTACACCGTCTACCTGCGAGTGCAGACCAACACGGCCAAGACGCTGAACCTGCAGATCTGGGACACCGCCCGTTACCTGGCCTCCCGGCCTCAGAAGCTGCTGTTCGATGGGCTGTGTTACGGCGTGCTGTTGGCCTTGATGCTCTACAGCCTGGCCCTGGTGCGGGGCTGGCACGACCGGAGCTCCTTGTATTACGTGCTCGCCGGGCTGGGGGCCTTTCTGACCCTGGCCACCTACAACGGGCACACAGCCCATTACCTCTGGCCTGGCTCGCCCTGGTGGATCGAGCGCAGCTATGTGCTAGCGCCGGCCCTTTGGGTGGGTTTCAGCGCCTTGTTCGGGGGCGCCTTTCTCTCGGAGGGGGCGAGCTCCCGTTGGCGATGGCTGGAGCTCGTCAAGCTGGGCTTGCTGATGTGCGCGGTGGCCATCGGGTTTGGCGGCATGGTCGGTTGGATGGAGCTGGCGCAGAACATCCTTGAGGCCTCGGCCGTCGCTGGTGTGCTGCTGCTGAGCGGTCTGGCTTTCCTGCTGGGGCGGAAGGGCTTTCAGCCGGCCTTTTGGTATCTGGGGGGGCGCCTGGTGCTGTTTGGCTCGGTGGTGTTGACGGTGGTCATCAGCCGGGGCTGGCTCAATCAGCCGTTCTGGTTGGCCAATGGCTTGCAGATCGGTGTCTGCGCCGAGGCGGTGGTGTTCGCCCTGGCCCTGAGTGCCCGGGTGCGCGAGTTGCAGGTGCAACGGGCCGAGTTGCGCATCCATGCCGAGCAGATGGCCCAGGTGGCCGCCACCGACCCTTTGACCGGGCTGGCCAATCGCCACGGGCTCGAGCAGGCTGCCGCGGGCTTGCTGGCCCGTCCCGGGCAGCAGGCCGTGCTGATGATTGATCTTGATCGTTTCAAGCCCATCAACGACAGCCTGGGGCATGAGGTGGGTGACCGGGTGCTGGTCGAGGTGGCCGCAAGGCTGCGTCGGGCGGTGCGTGAGGCGGACGTGGTCGCCCGCCTGGGCGGCGATGAGTTCGTGGTGCTGCTGGCCCAGGTGCTCGATCTGGCCCAGCTGGAGGCTTTGGCGACCCGTCTGGTGCAGGCGGTCTCCCAGCCCATGGTGCTGGGCGATGCCCGGGTGCAGGTTGGCGTCAGCGTGGGGGTGGCGCTGCCTCCGGGCGACGGTCGGGCACTGAAGGATCTCATGCTGGCGGCCGACCAGGCCATGTACCGGGCCAAACGCCAGGGATCCGGCTTCGCTTTCGCGGTGCGCTGAGGCTGCCGTGATCCTTTCTTGCGGCGCGTCACGGAAGCCCTGGTCGGTTCCGTAGGAAAATCGCGCCCATTGAAGCCACCTTCCGGTCTGACCGGCGCTTTTCTCTCATGGACATCACCCAACCCCTCACGCTGCTCGGCGGCCTCAGCCCCCAGCAATTCATGAAACGCCATTGGCAGCGCAAGCCCTTGCTGGTGCGCCAGGCGGTGCCGGGCTTCCAGCCCCTGCTGGACCGGGCTGAACTGTTCGAGCTGGCATCTCGCGAAGAGGTCGAGTCGCGTCTGGTGCGCCAGACCCATCCAGGCTGGGATGTTCGCTCCGGCCCTTTTGCCCGCCGCAGCCTGCCGGCCTTGAATCAACCCGACTGGACCTTGCTGGTGCAGGGCGTGGATCTGCACGATGAAGCCGTGCATCACCTGATGCAGGGCTTCCGATTTGTGCCCGATGCCCGGCTGGACGATCTGATGATCAGCTATGCCAGCCATGGCGGTGGGGTGGGGCCGCACTTCGACAGCTACGACGTCTTCCTGCTGCAGGCCCATGGCAAGCGCCGTTGGCGCATCGGTCGCCAGACCGATCTCAGCCTGCGTGACGACACGCCGCTCAAGGTGCTGGCCCATTTTGAGCCCGAGGAAGAGTACGTGCTGGAGCCCGGTGACATGCTTTACCTGCCGCCGCGCTACGCCCACGACGGCATCGCCGAAGGTGAGTGCATGACCTACTCGATCGGCTTTCGCTCGCCC
>RXJO01000108.1 GCA_003987795.1 Curvibacter sp. | reverse complement strand
GCGACTTGCGACCCAGGTTCGGGGTCTTGAGCAGCTCGTTTTCGGTACGCTGGATCAGGTCACCGATGTAGTAGATGTTCTCTGCCTTCAGGCAGTTGGCCGAACGCACGGTCAGCTCCAGCTCGTCCACAGGACGCAGCAGGATCGGATCGAACGAAGCACCACCACGCGGAGCCGGCTGATCAAACGCTGCCAGTTCGCCGCCTTCCAGCTGAGCAAACACGGCCAGTTGTTCGACCAGGATCTTGGCCGAAGCGCGCACAGCATCTTCAGCCGTGATAGCACCGTTGGTCTCGATTTCGACGACCAGCTTGTCCAGATCGGTACGTTGCTCCACGCGGGCGCTTTCGACGGTGTAGCTCACGCGGCGAACCGGTGAGAACGAAGCGTCGAGCACGATGCGGCCAATCGACTTGCTGGGCTCGTCGGCGAAGCGGCGAATGTTACCGGGCACATAGCCACGGCCTTTTTCAACCTTGATCTGCATGTCGAGCTTGCCACCCGCCGACAACGTGGCGATCACGTGCTCGGGGTTGATGATCTCGACATCGTGCGGGGTCTGGATGTCACCGGCAGTGACAACACCTTCGCCATCTTTGCGCAGGCTCAGGGTCACTTCGTCGCGGTTGTGCAGCTTGAACACCACGCCCTTCAGGTTCAGCAGGATGTTGACCACATCTTCCTGAACACCGTCGATGGAGGAGTACTCGTGCAGAACACCTGCAATCGTGACTTCAGTCGCTGCGTACCCCACCATGGAGGACAGGAGCACTCGCCGGATCGCGTTGCCCAGCGTATGGCCATAGCCACGCTCGAACGGTTCCAGGGCGACCTTGGCGCGGTTGTTGCCAAGCTGTTCCACGGTGATTGCTTTGGGTTTCAGCAAGTTGGTTTGCATTCAGACTTCCTCTCAATACCCCCGGCTCGTTACACCGGTAAGGCTGGTGAAGCACCTATACCGCGGTGCCCCGCGGTATAGGAACGATTTCAATTGAACGGACGATTAACGCGAATACAGTTCAACGATCAGCGATTCGTTGATGTCTGCACCGAATTCATCACGATCCGGGGACTTCTTGAAGGTACCTTCCGCCTTGTCCACATTGACTTCAACCCAAGCCGGAATGCCGACTTGCTGAGCCAGTTGCAAAGCTTCGACCACACGGCCTTGCTTCTTGGACTTTTCGCGAACGGCCACCACGTCACCGGCCTTGACCAGGTACGACGGGATGTTGACCGATTGACCATTCACGGTGATGGCCTTGTGCGAAACCAGCTGACGGGCTTCAGCGCGGGTCGAACCGAAACCCATGCGGTACACCACGTTGTCCAGACGGGACTCGAGGATGAACAGCAGGTTGGCGCCGGTGTTGCCACGGCGACGATCGGCTTCTTCGAAGTAACGGCGGAATTGCTTTTCCAGCACGCCGTACATGCGCTTGACCTTCTGCTTTTCACGCAGCTGCAGACCGAAGTCAGAAGTACGGGCACCCGAGGTGCGGCCGTGCTGACCAGGCTTGGAATCGAACTTGGCCTTGTCCGCGATCGAGCGACGAGCGCTCTTCAGGAACAGGTCGGTGCCTTCACGGCGGGAGAGTTTGGCCTTGGGGCCGAGGTAACGTGCCACTTGAGCTTCCTTTTATGTCATCTTCCACACGCCTGAGCGTGCGGGAGCCATCGGCGCGATGCCGATGGCGGTGGGCTTAAAAAATCAGATACGACGACGCTTTTGCGGGCGGCAGCCGTTGTGCGGCACCGGCGTCACATCAGAGATGGACGTGATGCGGATGCCCAGGGCACCCAGTGCACGAACGGAAGACTCGCGACCCGGGCCGGGGCCCTTGATCTCAACGTCGAGGTTCTTGATACCTTGCTCAATGGCAGCACGACCAGCCACTTCCGACGCGACCTGGGCCGCAAAGGGCGTGGACTTGCGGGAGCCCTTGAAGCCTTGACCACCCGACGAAGCCCAGGACAAAGCATTGCCTTGGCGGTCGGTGATGGTGATGATCGTGTTGTTGAACGAGGCGTGAACGTGGGCAATACCGTCAGAAACGTTCTTGCGGACCTTCTTGCGCACACGTTGCGCTGCGTTATTGGCGGGTGCTTTTGCCATATTGATCTCTCAATTATTTCTTCAGAGCGGCGGCTGCCTTGCGCGGACCCTTGCGAGTACGGGCGTTGGTGCGGGTACGTTGACCACGCATCGGCAGGCCACGACGGTGACGGAAGCCACGGTAGCAACCAATGTCCATCAAGCGCTTGATGTTCATGGTGGTTTCGCGACGCAGGTCACCTTCAATGGTGAACTGCTCGATCTGTTCGCGAATCTTTTCCAGATCGCCGTCAGTCAGATCCTTGATCTTCTTGGTGTAAGCGATACCAGTTGCTTCGCAGATCTTGCGAGCGCGGGTGCGACCAATGCCAAAAATGGCGGTCAGACCGATTTCCGCATGCTTGTGCGGCGGAATGTTAATCCCAGCAATACGTGCCATGTGCGTCCTCTATAACTTGTAAATCAGCCTTGGCGCTGCTTGTGACGTGCATCCGTGCAGATCACGCGCACCACACCCTTGCGGCGGATGATTTTGCAGTTGCGGCAAATTTTCTTGACCGAAGCCGAAACTCTCATTTCATTCTCCTAAAACTCTTCAAACCGCAACCATCACTTGGCGCGGAAAACAATACGTGCCCGAGACAGATCGTAGGGCGTCAATTCAACAGTGACTTTGTCGCCGGGAAGAATGCGGATGTAATGCATCCGCATCTTGCCGGAAATGTGACCCAGTACGACATGGCCGTTGTCCAGCTTCACGCGAAAGGTCGCGTTCGGCAGGTTTTCAACCACTTCACCCTGCATTTGGATGACATCGTCCTTAGCCATGTCAAATCAACCACCTACGGATGTCTTGAAGTTGGCTTTCTTGAGCAGTGACTCGTACTGCTGCGACATCATGTAGTTTTGAACCTGGGCCATGAAGTCCATGGTCACCACCACGATGATCAGCAGCGAGGTGCCACCGAAGTAGAACGGAACGTTGTACTTCAGGATCAGGAACTCCGGCAGCAAGCACACAAAAGTGATGTAAGCCGCACCAGCCAGGGTCAGGCGCACGAGAATCTTGTCGATGTAACGTGCAGTCTGCTCACCAGGCCGAATCCCCGGAACGAAAGCCCCACTCTTCTTCAAGTTATCTGCTGTCTCACGGCTGTTGAAAACCAGCGCCGTATAGAAGAAGCAGAAAAATACGATCGCGGCGGCATAGAAC
>RXJO01000340.1 GCA_003987795.1 Curvibacter sp. | reverse complement strand
TCTCAAATTTCGGATGATGTTCGTTTCCTGTTCTGAGACTCGTTTCAAACTCCCCCTCTGCTGAGAATCTAAAATCTCAAATTTCGGATGATGTTTTCCACAGAGTTATCCCTTTAGTAACAACTTTAGTTATAATATATATTTATATATATTCCTTTAGTAGACTCTCAAAACCCTTATATCTAGCGGCTTAAATGCGTGTTGACATCACAATTTTGTAGTTGTTTGCATCACAATTTTGTAGTTGAATAATCACAAATTTGTAGTACTTTCCACAGGGTGAAAACCACAAAACTGTAGCATCAAAAAAAGTACATTTTTGTGATTTTAATAAGAAAAAGTTTGCTTTAACCACTAAAAACGTGACAATAAAAAAAAACAAGTGATTTCTAATAGTACATTTTTGTGATCTTAATAGGAGTATTATCGAATGAAAAAGAAAGAAACATACGAATCTAAAACACCAAAAGTGTACAAGTCTCCTAAGTTAAATCAATCTAATTTTGGAGACTTTACGCATACTGATTATCTGGTTTATTTAATGCTATTAAGCAAACTCGGTGGGGTTGATAAAAATGGTAAGTACCTACAACCAGAAGAGTTAAAAAGAGAACATACTTTGTCAGCAAAAGAGTTTGGACAGATGTTCAAAGTGGCTCAACCTCATAGTTATGTCGCATTAAAAAAAGCCGTCAATAAACTCTTGAAAACGGACATTACTGTTCCAGAAGATGGTACAAACTCATACTGGAGAATAAACGTTTGCTCACAGGCTAAATACGTAAAAGATGAAGGCAAAATCAATATTAAATTTACGGACGACATAATGCCTTACCTTAAACAGGTGAAAGAACGTTTTATGGTCTACAACCTTGCGGACATTTCTAATTTTAAAAGCATCTATGCAACGCGCTTATTTGAATTATTACAAGAGTTCAAAGAAACGGGTTGGATGATAAAGTCGCTAGATGAATTACGCCATTCATTTTCTGTTGGAAGCAAATACACTAACTATGGTCACTTTAAGTCCAGAACCATAGTTCCAGCATGTGAAGAAATCAATAAGAATTACCATATGAAGGTGCGCTTTGAAGAGATCAAAGACGGGAAAAGCGTCACTGCAATTAAGTTCATTTTTAAGCCAGTTCTTGTGTTAAAATTAATAAACGAGACCACCGGAGAAACAAAAACACGGTTTATAAAACATGAAAAAAAGATCATCGATATCACCTCGCAAACTAAACTAACTAAACTAAAGAGCACGGATAAAAAATTAAAACCAGCACCTAAAAAAATTAAAAAAAATGGCGGGTGGCTTTCCTCTGTAATAAAATTTTTTCGAAAAAAATAAACATCATTTTTAACGGTCAAAAAGTGATAGTTTGAACTTAAGAAATCATAGCAAACATACGTTTGCAGTTTGCGTATCTCTCCATTTCGCTTCGCTTCATGTTCAATCTAACGTTTCAGCTTTGTTTTAGATTTTTTAGTCTTCTTGTCAGAAAAGGTGTATTAAGGAAAACAATACTGCATCATTTTCCTCTCATCCTAATGTCATCGTCTTGTGGTTTTTCACCAAAAGCGCACTTAGGCATTGAAATGCCCTTTTTCTAAAAGCCATGAAACTTAAGGGCAATCTTCAGTTGATATTTTGAATAAAACAATTAAAATAAAGCTATCTTCATAGGAGGAGATATCGCAATGAAATTAGACCACATTATCACAAAATTATTTTTAACCTCATTAGGTTTAACGCTAACTTTAAACTCAAGTTTTGGTTCAAGCATAACGACATGCGCAGAAGATTATGCTACGCCTAATCGTAACACTGAGCGAGAAGATCTAATGCAGGAGCTTGCACTTACAGAAGGACAAAAAGTCTCCCAAGCACAGACTGATGTTCTGAATTATCAACGTTTATGTGTTGCCCTTGGCGAAGACTTTCTGAGTTTTACTACAAATTATTTTTCAATAACAGATACAGCGGATATTGAGGAAAAATGGAATAATATATTTAGCGCCAGCGTTCCTTATAATGATTCTACAAAGCGAAATATATTAGTCAGATTATCAACGTTAGCATTTAAAGCAACTAAATCTTCTACGGAGCTATTGCAACTACAAGCTGATTTGTTCAAACTTCAACAACAGACTAAAGAAGTTCCTTTAACCCGCATAGAAAAAAGTACAAAAAGATATTTTGAATCGATATTCCAAAGAAGTACGGTAACAACGTCTTGGAAGCGTAAGGGCGATCAATTAGGCTGTGTTGCGTACATTACGCTTTCGAATAGTCAAGTACTTACTTATTTTGTTAAAACCCATTCTGAAGGTCTTAAATCTGGACATAGTTCCGCGGCTAAGTTAGTAAATCCAGCAGAGTTATTAGTTTACAAGACCTTAGAAACACTTGGTATAGGCTGTGAAAGTCACTTCTTTGGAAGAGATGGTAAGAACCTTTATATCGCAACTCTAGATGCCAATGTTGAAGGATCGTTTAAGGAATATGAGCACTTCAAACAGTCTCAAAACACAGATTTTCAATCGCTTCTATGGGGCTCTTTAACTCAGCTGCCTATGAGCGCGCAGTTCTCAGAAGATCAACATCAACAAGCCGAAAGTTTAGTTGCCTCCAATGAGACTGCTAAAAATTTTGTATTTGAAGTGACAAAACTTGACTTAATAGCACGTATACTAGGATTAGAAGATTTTCAAACAAACCCTAGCAATTATGGATTTACTTTAGTAGGAAATCAGGTCATGAAAGCAAAAGCTGTAGACTTTAGAGTTCCGAATAAAAGTGTAGAAGAATTTGAAAAAGATGAGAAGTCTTTTCAAGCGTTTTTAAATGGGAATGGAGAATTTGATTACAGTAGCACAGGTGCTGTCATGTATTATTCGCTTAACAAGCGTAAAGAGTCTCTTCGAGTTGAAGAAGCTTTTCGTGTGATTAATAGTACCTTGTCTAATTTTATTGAAGCCGTTGATGAGTCATATGAATCTGTTTATCAGGTATTATTAAACATACCGATGGAAAGTGAAGATCAAATAAGAAACGAATTAAACCTTAAGAAATATTCAGATATCATTAAAAAGAACTTTTTAGTCTTTAAAAATCTTTTAACGCAATATCGCGCTAACAGGTAACACAGAAGAAATACGTTTTTAGATCAAAAAAACAGTCAAAAACACAAATCGATTTTAAGCCGCATATTTTCAACGTATGCGGCTTTTTGTTTTCTCTGGTACCTTTTTATATAAAAACTATTTACGTGTCCCCAGCCATACTTAAAACGCAAATACGAGCATGTTTGTCATCCCCCCTCTGCTGAGAATCTAAAATCTCAAATTTCGGATGATGTTCGTTTCCTGTTCTGAGACTCGTTTCAAACTCCCCCTCTGCTGAGAATCTAAA
>RXJO01000466.1:2792-3464 GCA_003987795.1 Curvibacter sp. | reverse complement strand
GGGCAAAAACGCGGAGCGCGAAATCTTGTTCACTTTCGCAGCCCCGACGGCGCCGCGAACCATTGCCTTCGCTTGTTCGCGAAGGGCCACCTTGACCTTGCTGGTAAGCTCTCGGTTGGCCTGCTGGAGCGCGGCGCGAGTCTGCACGAGCGACTCGATGCCCTTCTCCTTGACGAGAAGCGTCACATTGAGCTCTTCAACTTTATGGAGAGCAGCCGCCAATCCTTGCTGCTGCTGCGCGACGCGGTCACGAAGCCGGCTCATGTCGTCCTCGAGGCGCGTAATTTCGAGTGCATGATAGTCGCGCTCGCGCCGCACGTCAGCGTTCAAAAGGAGTAGCTGCTCGATGCGCGCTTGGAGATTCATCTGAACATCGACCACTTCCTTCACCTTGCGGTTTGCAGCCTCCAATTCCTTCTTGTGTTCTTGGAGATCTGCGAGGGTGCGCTTATGAACGTCGGTCAGCTCATCATACACTCCGTGGTAGTGGGTCAGGCGCTCCTGGACCGCCACGAACATCTCGAAGGGCACCGTCACCTCTTGCGGCGTGCTCGCGGCTGTGAGTTCGTCCTTGGTTTGGAAGAGCTCGAGCATGGCCTTGTTTACATTGTTTACATGGCGCAATGAAGCGCAGCGCGTATGGTACAGGCGAACCTGTTCCTGCGAAAAAGC
>RXJO01000466.1:0-2742 GCA_003987795.1 Curvibacter sp. | reverse complement strand
TCAATATCGGTGATCAGGCAACCGGAGGTTGCTGGCTTGGGTATACGTCGCATTTACTGCCTGCGAACGGCAGAGGGGGTGTGGGGTGAATAATAGAGGGGGGATGGGTACAGGGGTAAAAGAACCTTCATGGAAATTCCCGAGGGCACTTCCACGTAGGCAGGGGTTCAAGGGGTGTTCCGCGAACTGCCGGCGCAGTTCAATCTACTTCGTCTCCGTCGTCGCTGCTGGTCTCGTCGTCGCTTTCACTTTCGGGTATCCAGCCCAGCAAATACTGTAGGGCCCGTCGAGGGGCAGCCCACACATCCGCGAAGCCTTCAACCGCGAACCGCGTCCTGAGGGCAACCGGTTCTGTTGCCGTGCATTCAAACACGTGCTCGCAGGCCGACCCTTCACCTCGCCTCATGATGACTCCGCAATGTGGACATCGATCGTCGATGTTGTGCAGATGACCACCAACCGCCGGGCACGCGCCCGTGCGCAGCTGCAACAGCAGTCGCGCATTGTGCGCCGCCATACCATGCCACACCTTCAGCGGGAAGCCAGACGGCTTCCGCTCGATGCCGTACTTTTCTCGCAGCGCTCCCGCGCACTCCTTCTCCACAAAATCTGCCACAGCCGCTTGCCGCACCTCTCGGACCACGTCCAGGATGCGCGGCGCACCGATGGCCCGAACATCGAGCCCGTCCTTCGCCAGCTGGTCCACTTCATCGCTATCCGCGTCACCGACATGTGAGAAGATGAAGGCCAGCGTCACTCGGATTCCCTTGGCCGCCATGGTCAGCAGCAGGCCCCAGATCGTCCTGCCGAGTGCCAGTCTCTGTCGTAGCGGGCCGCGTTCGAGCGCCAACAAAAGGCCTTGACTGTCACTGAACACCGCGGCCGTAGTACCGTGCTGGACTTCGCCAGCCTCAACCAGGCTAATGATCGCCGTGAGAAGGGCAATCATCGCCGCCGCCTCAGCCGAGAAGCTGCATGCAGGGACCGGCACACCTTCGCTTCCCCGATAAATCTCGACACCGTTCTTCTTCACAAGAACACCTGCGCCTGCCCGTTCGGCGTTTCCACCTCCCGGCGGCGAGTACGACCCGTCTGACCACGCCATCACAGGGCATTTGTCTAGCGACGCGTACATCATCGCATTCGCCGCTGCCCGCTCGGCCGCATTGTCGTCCTCCACAGCAACGTCGACCAGAGGCAACGGCTTGACCGTGATGAGCTCCGCAGCCACGACTTCGTGCGGCCGCATGCGAGCCACTCCCGGTTCCGTCGGCGGCATGGAACGCATCACACCTGCCATGCCGATCATCGCCATTTGATGCTGCGCCTGCGCGCACACTTCTCGGTCCTTCTCCGTCGCTGCGGTCTGCGCGAGCGCACGCATCTCCAGCGCACGGCGGCAACCGACCGTTGTCGCGAGGAGCTTCAACGGGACTAGCCCGGCTTCAATCACACACGTCGTGCCTCGGGCGTTGGCGACCGCCCCGCACACCATCCGCGCTGCATCTGTCCACATCCGCTCGACTGCCTCAAACGCGTCCATGTCGACGCCCTTCGAGCCGAGGATGGCGTGAAGGTGATGACGCGTAACCGCCTGGGGCCCTGCGATGAGCAGCCGCCGCATCTGCCACGGTGGCATCCACTTGCGCAAGATGCGCAACGGCTCCATCAGCCGGGCAACCTTCCGTTGCGCTTCGGCGAAGTGTTGGGTAAAGCGTGCAAAGCCATCCCAGAGCACTCCCAGAATCTTGACCGTCTCATATCCTTCTTTGACCTGGACTTCCACGCCGCCACACCGGAGTGGGGGGAGAGGCGTGCCGTGCTTGTCCGCCCACTCCCGGCGCGGGTCCACTCCCGCGTTGTGCGAGCAGTGAGGCTTGACCAAAAGCGCCGATGACTTCGAGCTGATTCGCAAGTTCGACTCGGCGCACCAGCTCGTCACCGCCGACAGCACCGCCGCCGCCGCCGCCGCCATGCCTTCCGCAGACGGACCAGAAAACGCGAGCGTGAGGTCGTCAGCTACCGCCGCTGCGAAAATCTTCACGTCCTTGTGATGGCGCGTGCGCGACTCCGCCACCTCACGAATGCGGGCCAGCAGAACGTCGAAAAAGACGCGCCACTGGAGAGGGGCGTCCGCCGTACCTGTCGAACTCCCTGCCGGTAGCTCTCGCCAGGCGCTCCGCAGGCCGCCGTGCCGCACTTCAAGCGACTTCGAACACGTAACCGCCGCTGCCCACGCCGCAAGTCCACCGTCCGCTCGCCCCAACGCCTCGATAAGGCGAAGGGGATGCATACCAGGGTACGCATCCTTGATGTCAAGCGCCACGATAAGCACGCGGTGGGATCGCCATCCGCTCACTCGGGTCGGACGCACCCTTAGCTCCTGCGCCGCTTCCACGAAGCGGATGAGCGAGGTGGTGACCATGTCATCCGAGTAGCCCTTCCTGAAACCGAACTGCTGTGGCGACGCGCTGAACGTCGACTCCGCCCGAGCCGCCCATACCTTCTCAACCAGCGCTCGCATGACCGGGATGTCGGAAACCGGTCGTAAACTTGAAACAAGGCCCTGAGGGCGACCCGGCTTCTGAAGAGGCCGTACCACCACTCGGCGCCATACCGCCGGCAGTCGTCCTTCAAGACAACGCTGAACGAACTCACGCAGGCGCGTGCGGAACAGCTTCGCTTCGCACGCATACCGAAGTAACCGCCCTGAGATGCCCGCCGCATCCGTACGCTTGATGT
>RXJO01000077.1:639-30261 GCA_003987795.1 Curvibacter sp. | reverse complement strand
GAACAGATCGATCCGGCCCGGCTGGACGGCCATGAGTTCGCCGGCGAACTGTCACTGTCGGGGGAACTGCGCCCCGTCAGCGGTGCGCTCGCCATGAGCCTGGCCTTGCACCGCCAAGGTGGTGCACCCGTTCAACTGGTGCTGCCCCCCGGCAGCGCCGAAGAGGCCGCCCTGGTACCCGACATGCCGGTGTGGCGCGCCAGCCACCTGCTCGATGTGGTGCAGGCCTTTGCCTGGGCGCCCTCCGGCGAGGCAGCCCGCGACGACCCGGAGTCCGGCACCGGCCTGGTGCGCGTGCAGGCCCCAGCGCGTCGCGCAGCGCCCCAAGGCCCGGATCTGGTCGAGGTGCGAGGCCAGGCCGCCGCCAAACGCGCCCTGGAAATCGCCGCGGCCGGGCATCACAGCCTGCTGATGAGCGGACCGCCGGGCTCGGGTAAATCGATGCTGGCCCAGCGCTTTGCCGGCCTGCTGCCCGACATGAGCCTCGACGAAGCCCTCGAAAGCGCCGCAGTGGCCAGCCTGGAGGGGCGCTTCGACATCGCCGACTGGGGCCGCCGCCCCACCCGCCAGCCGCACCACACCGCCAGCGCCGTGGCCCTGGTGGGGGGTGGATCGCCACCGCGCCCCGGTGGGCATCATCAAAGTTGCGCACAACGGGCCGGCTATATGAATCAATGACTTGCGATTCCTCCAATCACAGTTAGGTCCACAGATCAATCGAAGTTAAAGACCAAAAATGTTTGGAAGAGCCCGTGGAGCATCAGCAGCAGGCTGGCTTGTTGGCGAAAGAGCACACTACAGGTCATCCCAAAAAACGGGATGATCGTCCCAATTTCTGGGACGATGTTGGCTGCCAGCTTCAGGAGCGAAAAAGGCGCAGAATGAATCCATGCCGCGCTTCTGGTTCTCTGAACTCTTCGACCCAGCTGATTCCGAGCTGGCAACGTTCTCCCTCTCTCTGGAAGAATTTGTGGCGCGTACCGGAGGAATACCTTCGGACGTGGACAAGAGGGAACAGGATCGAAGGGCAAGAATTCAGAGCATTGAGGAAGACGATGCTGTCTTTTGATGCCTTCCGCCTTCATTGAGCTTGTGGTTTGATCGTTCTCTGACCATGCCCAGCCCCTCCAAATTCCCTTCGCCTCCTGATGAGCGATCGATCCCGAGCGAGCGCACCCCATCGGATGAGAATCTTCGGCCCACTCAGTTGAACACCGAGCTACACGCTCGCATCGCCAAGACTGGTAGCGCTCGCCCCTCCACCTACGAGAGCGCGATGAGGGCCCTTCAACGGGTTCGCGAACAACGCGGAGCGGCGGGGTCCTAACGCAGTGCCGTCTCGAATCTCGAAGGTCAGCAACAGTTGAGCCCGTTGTCGCCTCTCCCTTTCAAATCCATCAGGTCGTGGTGTAGCCAGAGAGCGCTTGCTCGGCCGCGAGTCTGCGAAGCTCCTCAACCTCTTTCAACGTCGGCATACCCACCGCGCCCAGATCACCCTGGTTGCAGCAGACCTTGGCCAGCAGATGCGCGTGAAAGAGAGTGGCTCGCTCATGAGGAGCAACGCACTCTGCCGCGAACAGGCCGCGCCGACCGGAAAGCAGCTGCAGCGCCGTCACCAGCGACCAGTTTGATCCGTGCACGGCCTTCAATCTAGCGATCGCCGCCTCCTGTTCACCACTTTCTGTCGCCCATGCGAGCACCACTTGCGCGCATTGCCGCACAAGAGGCAGTTCAGAAGGTGCGGCAGCACGGGCCTTAGCGATCTTGTGAAGTAGCGCGGGGCTTGGCTTTGACATAGGTGTGTGAGCCTAGACAGTCAGTAGAACCCGGATCATCCTCTCCCCGCGGCTACGGCCCTCGCGGCCCTTGCAAGGGAGCATTTTGCGGTGAATTGCGGTAGTTTCCCGCAATTGCGGATCGCGTAAGTCATTGATTCTATTGAATAGATAAGTGTCTGCAGGGAACCGCTCCACCTGACCTCGCAGAGACGCACGCTAAGTGCCCGGCTCGCCGCCTGCTCATTCATGGGGCTACTTCTCACTCGCAGAGAGCACATCTGCCATTGAGGACATGAGATCGGCGGCAGAAACTCGATGAGAGTAGCTTGGTCCTGCATCGTCTTGTCGTACTGAAAATCTCAAGCGATAGACCTCGGCATCGATGCAGTCTGATCGCCGCACTGGATCCTTCCGAACGGGGAAACGCGTTGCGCTCGGCATCACCCTTTGCGGGAGTTCTTGCTGAGTCTAAAGGCCTCTCGTTCCTCGAGGCATGGAGCGCAGATCGCCAGACACCGCGCTCAGCCGCGACTGCTTTGAAAGTGGAGCAGGATCCGAAACACAGTTGACCTGAGTCGTTGATTTGATTCAATAAAGACATGAACGACGACAAAAGTCAAAAAATCGAATCCCAATCAGAGGCGCCACAGGGTCCACTTTCGCGCGAACACATCTACGATCTGGTTTGGGAGGAGCCCATGCTGCGTGTCGCAGAACAACTAGGTGTTTCCTCCAGCTACATGGCCAGGGTATGCACCGAACTTCGTATCCCGCGACCTCCGCGTGGCTACTGGGCTCAACTTGAGTTTGGCAAAGCGCCTGCTCGGCCGTCCTTGCCAGCCTCGCGCGCGGGCGACATCGTCGAGTGGAGCCCCGGTGACTTCATAGGTACAACGGAGCGCTCGGCCCAAAAGCAAGTCCGGTCGACTGGGACTTCTGGTGAGCCGCCAAGCGAGCAAGGCGCTGCAACACGAAAAGCGCGAAGTTCGAGAACGCCTGAGATTGAGAAAATCCACCCCCTGCTCGTGGGCATCAAGCCCTTGTTTCTAAAAACACGAGAGAGTGACTCAGGCGTACTCCGACCGTACAAGCGACTCATGCCAGACATTCTGTCGTCCAAAGAAGGATTGGATGCTGCAATCGCCTTCGCCGAACTGCTATTCCGAGCGCTCACGAAGCACGGGCATCGAGTGACCATCGTTCCGACAGGGGTGCAGGTGCGGCGCGCGGACGTCGATCTTCGAGAGGTTCCGAGAAAGAACCACTATCAGCAGACAACTTGGAATCCTGAACGCCCGACGGCGGTGTACATCGGCGAGGTGCCTATCGGTCTAACGCTGTTTGAGATGACGGAACAGGTTGAGATGCTCTACGTCGGGAATAGCAAGTACATCCCGGTTAGGGATCTCACGCCGAACCAACAACGCAAACTCTCTGACCCACGACATTGGAAAACCCAGAAAGACCTCGCTTCAGGCCGCTTCTGCTTACAGGCATATTGCCCGTCATGGCGGGTCAATTGGGTCAAACGATGGCCTGAGGTCAAGCCAGGTCAGCTGTCATCGCTCGTATCGACCATCGTGTCCGAACTGGAATCGGCAGGACCGGAACTGGCCATGAAGCTTGAGACCGCCAGAATTCAAGCCGAAGAAGAGCATCGGCGCTGGGAGGAGGAACAGCGCCTGCGCCGCGAAGCCGAAAACCAAGCGCTCCGCGCAAAGCAGCGGCAACAGTCACGCCAGGAATTGCTTGCCGCCATCTCGGCCTGGGACGAGGCACAAAGAATTGAGGCCTATTTCGCGGAAGTAGAGCGATCCGCCGTAGGCCTGGACGACGTGGAGCGTCGTCAGTTGCTAGAACGCTTATCGGATGCCCGAAAACTGGTTGGTCCTTTGGATCCGCTGAAACTCCTGCTTCACTGGAAAGCACCTCCGGAGATGTAGTGGATGACAGCGTCTGTAGAACAGAACCTGGGCTTCAGCAAACGCACAATCGACCCAAGGACGTTCATCGACGCCGACTTGGCTGCCACTTTCCCGACCTGCGCCCAGAACTTTCTTTGTAGTCACATGCCGGGAAGCGATTGCACGCGCTGAACGTGCCGTAAGGGCCTGACCGCGGTACCAAGCTCCCTTTCTGACACCGAGGACAGATCCGGGCATCCACCTCATCCCCATCGAGGGACTTGATCTCCAAGCCATGCTCTTTGACCAGTTCCAGAACGAAGCTGGAGCGGCTGTGAGCAACGGTGAGCATGTGCACCTGCTGCCGAGCGCGAGTCAATGCGACATAGAAAAGTCGCCGCTCTTCCGCCATCGGATACGCCTCCGGCTCCGGCATTGCCAACTGCAGCACCGGATCATCTACGACTCCACTGGGGAAACTCGACGCGCCGCTCACCATCCGGGGCAAGATCACGTGATCTGCCTCCAAGCCCTTGGACCCGTGCACGGTCATGAACCGAACTTCAAGAGAACCTTGAAGGTCAGACCACGAAGGCAGCAGTTCCTCATCGCGCCGATAGCGCCCCAGTACGAAGACTGTGATTTTCCTGCTTGCGCCGGCAGGTGCCTGAGCGAGCCCTTCCAAGATCGCTCGGACACCGAACCGCAGCCGCGCGCGCTCTCCAACCTCCACGACGGAAAACGTTCGCTCCGGCACTGGCGCTTTGGAAAGCACCGATTTTTTGATCTGAGCAGTGTTCTTCAGGACAAAGCGGCTCGACACATCGCAGATGGGTTGCGGGCATCGGAAGGTCTGCTCTAGACGCAAGGTCGTGGTCTCGCCAAACCATTTGTCGAAGCCAGTCATGACCGAAAGGTCGGCGCCGGCGAATCGGTTGATGCTCTGCCAGTCATCCCCTACCGCAAAGAGGCAGCACCCAGGAACGGATACCAAAGCCCGTATGAGACGCGCTCTGGCGTAGCTGGCATCTTGAAACTCATCCACCATGATCAGCTCGTAGGGACTCTTCCATCGCCCGCTCTCGATATGGTCTGATGCCAGGTTCAGCATGTCATCGAAATCAATCGCTTTGGCCTCTGTGAGCTTCGCTTCCCAAGCGTCCCGGATTGCCTCGAAAAGTCGAAGGAAGATTTCATGCCGGAATCGGAAAGGACTGGTGTTTGCGCGATCCAACCGCGCTTGAAGTTCGTCGCGGCCGAGCCTATTGCTCTTGGCATGCGTCAGAAAAGTTCGGAACGTCCTGATGAGCGCATCGTTCTCGATGGCTGGAGCACCCTGCGAAGGTCGATCAGGGTTTGGATCGAGAACAACGCCGTGGGCTTGGAGCTCCGCAGCCAACTTGCTGAAGATCTGACCGCCCCACAACTCCGCCATGGTCGTCTCCAGCAAGGTGGTCCCATGGGTTCGGTGGCATAGCCGCTTCCACGCCATCCCCTCGCGGTAACCGACAAATTCCTCGGGCGGGTTGCCCTTGCCGTCCACCGCCCAGTGCTCGTGGTAGACATCGATGGACGGATAGTAGAAGTCCGGCCGGTACTGGCGATACCGTTCGTCCGCGGTGTCGACTTCATATGGCCCTTCATATCGATAGTGCACCCCGTTATAGAACAGCCAATCGGCGATGAGCCGCTCCCCGCGGCTCTTCACGACCTCACCCTGCAGAGTCCGAAAGCCCCGATTGCGGGTTTCACGGTCCCAGTCTTCGGGCTCCTCCTGTTCGTTGCCAAACTTCGGCAAGTCACGCCCCAGGACGATGCGGAACAGATCCCAGTTGGTACGAAACGTGGGATCGCGATCCTTCAGTTCATCGACGATGGCCATCAACTGCTGATGATCTCGACCTTGCTCGACCCACGGCGCCAAGGAGGGCTTCTTGCCAGTGGCCGCACCGATGACATCCAAGCCGAAAGCGTGAAAAGTTCTGGCTTTGACGCGATCTGCAGGTAGGCCCAGAGGCGTGAGGCGCTCCTTGACCCGTTGCTGAAGTTCCTTGGCCGCATCGGCGTTGAAGGCCATCAGCAAGATGCGGTCAGGCTCCATGAGATTGCGCCTGAGAGCAAACCCAGCCTTCGCAACCATGGTCGAGGTCTTCCCTGAGCCGGCGGCCGCGACAACCAGCATGCGACTGTCGAAGCACACCACGGAGGTGGCTTGATCTTGGGTGAGCGGCGACTTCTCGACGGTACGCAAAAACTCCTCATGAAGTTGGAGCTCACGTGTCAGGTGACGCTCATTGAGCTGTTTGGCCAGATCCTTGGGTTGACTTCTCCATATGCCCAGCAGTCGTTGCCGATCCTGATCCAGCGTCTGGATATGTTGGGCTACGGCCTTATGGCCGACCAAGTCCGCCAGTCCATCCGCCGGACGCTTGTCACGCCAATGCCGGACGAACTCGGAGGTGAGCCATCCCTTTTTTTGAAACTGTTCTGCGCAAGCGATAGTGAAGGCTTTGGCCCACTGCAGGGCTGACTGAGACTCGCGCTCAAACCGATCAACAAGAGCTCGTGCATGCAGTTCCGCTCGATGCTCCTCAAGAGCCTTTTGAAGTGAGGCGCGTAGTTCCTTGCCTTCGCTGTTTGGCAGACCATCCAGACGCGCATTCACGACGTCGGGAATCCGAAACCGAATCGCTGACCAGATGATTCCGGGCTCAACGGTAAGGTGATCGGCATCAGAGATGTCGAAGCGCCTGGCCTTGTCGCCGATCTGGAGGGTGAAATGCCGAGATTCGAGCTCCAGCGACCAAGCTGGAGACCCTGTCAGCGACGCACCAATCCTGGATGGTTGCCAGCTGGGCATCAGATCGCCGTCCCTCGGGGAAACACGCAGGGGGCGCCAGCAGCATCTGGCCGCCGGAAAAGCAGAAGACCCGCAAGCTCAGTGCGCTTCAAACATACCTGCATTAGGTGGTAGCAGGCCTCGTTTTTGGTAGGGGCGCATGGCCCGACAAACTGTGCCAGCACCCTTCTTCACGCAGCTTCGACTACAGGCTTTAGGCTCTCTCGCAATGCGACCAGGGGCCCTTGGAGGCGTGCCACCGCCTCCTCAAGGGACTCCTTCGAGAGGCTCGCCTTCTTCTGTGTAAGTCGGACAGTGTCGAAGTCCCCCAGCTGTGCACTCTCGGGCAAGCGTTCCGCAGCCAATATGACTTGATGATGAACCCCGGCTGCCCTTCCCAAAACCTCGACCATCTTTGTCAGATTCGGATCGTCCTGACCCGACTGTTGAGGGGTATCAACGACGAAGGGAAACAGCGGGGAGTCACCCCACTCAGCATTCGTCGCAAGCATGGCCAGATGAACAGCCAACATGGAGCGAGGCGCGGAACTTCCTCCAGACTGAGCACGCGCCCCCGGTTTGGGATCGCCGATCTGCTCGTCGATAGGAACATCGACCAAGTTAGACAAACTCGAGACCTGCGACGAAAAATACTTGCGAACTTGAGCCAATCGATCAGGGTCTTCGAACTTTTTGACCTCCTCATCTGCCTTAGCCTTTTCTATTTCCAGCTTCTTCAAAGCGGTGGACAGATCGCCGCTGACCCTCTGAAAAGCTGAGTCGAGGGTTCTCTTGCTCTGCGAGGCCAGGACTTCTTCAAGCTTCAGCTTGGCTCGCCGTTCCTGCTGGAGTTTGTCGAGTTCGGCGATGTTGCGCTCCACCCCTCGCAAGCTCGCACGGATGTTGGCCTCTTTGCTGCCGATGTCATCTGCTTGTGTCCGAAGCTCCATGATGAGTCCACCCAAGGACTCGGCGTCGCTCGAAAGAAGAATTCGAGCATGGAAGGAGTTCTCATGAACCGTGCCGCACGTAGGGCACTCGATGGCCTCTCCAGCACGGTCCGTCAGGTACGCAAAGTCACCTTTCAGTTCGTTGTAGGCAGCAAGTGCGACCTTCAATTCCGACTGGACTTTCTCACGCGTGTTGACCAGCCCGAGAAGTTGGCCACGGATCCGAACCTGTTCCTGTTGGAGCTTGGTCGCCTTGCGGCCAATCTCCGCCAGTTCACTGCGAAACGCAGCGAAGTTGAGAGACGGTAGATTCTTGGGCAGGACATCTTGCACCCGCTTGAAAGCCGCTCGCTGCGCTTCAAGTTCCTTGCGCCTATCTGTGACTCGCTCACCGATCTCTGTCGAAAGATGCTTCGCCTGGAAGTATGCGTTTGGCCGCATGCCAATGAAGGACTCGAACGTCGCGCCCTTCCAGTCCGAGAACTGCGTCAGCTGTTCAAAGGTATCCCAACCGGCTCCCCAGCTACCGTCCTGATCCATGTAAAACGGCATGAGCATGTATTCAGGCCCGGCTTGCGAGAAAGTTACTGTCTGAGGACGCTTGAGCCGGAGTTCGAATCCAAAGAACGCGCCGAGTGCCTTCGACCACGCACCCATGTTCTCTGCAGAAAAGAGCAACTGGTCATTGGCCCCAAACATCCCCAGCCTCTTACCGTCGCGAACAACCATGTAGTCGCTGTCCCGATAGGTGAACTCCAAGGCAGCAACCGCATCAGGGTCCCAGGTTCCAGCGTCACGCTTGCGCGTCTTGCACCCGAAGACCCAATAGAGATTCTTGATGACGCGGGATTTACCCGTGCCGTTCGGTCCCAGAAGCAGCGTCTTCTGACTGAACAGCTGTTTTCTGGCGCTCTCGTCTCTCGCGGACACGAGCCAGAGCGTCTTGTATGTCACGCGCCGGTTCATTTTTCTTCCTTAGATTCCGGACCA
Organism: Curvibacter sp.; assembly: GCA_003987795.1. Taxonomy (GTDB): domain Bacteria; phylum Pseudomonadota; class Gammaproteobacteria; order Burkholderiales; family Burkholderiaceae_C; genus Curvibacter. The sequence continues at coordinate 21,800 of RXJO01000077.1, read as the reverse complement.
GCCGGAGCAGTGAATACGGTGAGGTCGATTGCATCGGATAACACCAGTAGCGCCACAGCGCGTATGTAGGCCAGGGGAAGGCCATTGAACTCAGCAGGGCTTGATGCCCGGGCCTCTTCAACAACCTCGTTCATTAACTCGCCCAAGGTTGCCTTTGCACCAATGGCGGCTTCAATGGGACCGCGGGCCCGCTGCAGCGCGCTCGCCACCCCGCTGAAAATCATGTTGGTCCGGTCGGACGCGTCCGCACACACCCGGACCCTCTGAGCCTTGATGTCCTTGCGTTCGATGAAAGGGTGCCCCTCTCGATCCAACTCGGCAGTAGCTTCTTCCAGGATTTGGCTCAATGGCGCCCGGGACTGCGCAACGCTGGCCAGAATGTTCAGGGCCTGCGACTTGGAGATGATGCGCAGCTTGAGATCTTCGAAGCTCCGCGCGTAGGTAGTGCTCGACGCCCGGCTTTGTACTTCGCTTGCCAAAACCCGTGCCGCTACCGACGTATGACTGAGTTGAAACGGCAGCTGTCCGGTTGACGATAGCTGCTCGAGCTTCCCACTGACAAAGATCTCTGGCTCACCCAATGGGAGATTGGTCTTGTGCACCATCACACCGGTCAGATCGATATCACCTTCGGGGATGCCCAATTGGGCACTGACGGCCGCCTTCACGAGCGTCTGCTGCTCAGTCGTCAGCGTGGACAGATCTGTGTTCGTTGCAAGCGAGTCCACGCCGGCTTCATCGGGCAGCTTCACGCCGATGTTGGAGACGAATCTCAGGTTGGCACGCGAGGCACCGAACTCGTGCCGACGGGCATACAGCTTGGCGAGGATGGAATTCTCATGCGTGCCATCCTTGCGCTTGCTGCCCTTCTTATGGAGATCCTTCAAGACCCAGACGCCATCGCGCTCATGCTTCTTGACCTGGCAGAACTCCACCTTCGTTGGCGATTGCGCGGAATCGAGAATCGCGACGTCCTCCTTGACCTCAACGCCGACGGCGAAGTCATTCCCGCTTCCCAGAAGTTCGGCGATAGACAACGCGGCCCACCATTGTTGAAAGGTGAAGCCCAAGCTGGCGTTAACGCCATTCTTCTCGTCTATTGGGCGGTCACGGAGCACGAGATCCAGGCTATCCTGAACATCATCCGGTCTCCTCGCTGGGGTCCTTTGTGACATCAATCGGTTCTTTAATTTTCCCTGCTTTCTCCAGCAGTCAGGTCTTAGCCATCTCCGGCGTGCAGTCCGGTTTGAGCGGACTGGTCGTCCATGACATTTTGATACAGGATACATGGTTCGCCTCTGACCCTTGAGCTGCCAACAAATGCCGTGGTGACCCACCTTCGAGACAGCTCGTTCCGAATCAGGTCCAAAGTGCCTGCTCAAGCACCGAATGCGCGTCGGGGCTCCGATGGCGAAGGGCTATGGCTTGTGACCAAATTTCCCCATCGACACACGAATTTGCGCGCCAACGGGGAAAGTCTTTTCCATTAGGTATTTACCCAGTGCCAAATCCTATGGTTCGGAGAAGCTCGCTGGAGGACGAACCCGTGGCCGAAGGCATCACAGCTCTTTGAGGGCACTTCGGGCGGCATGTGCGGCCAATGCAGAACGGGCCAAATCCCCGCACATCACCAACTGGTCACCTCGCTCCGTTCTGCCCACGTCGACGTCAAGCACTTGGTCACCAGGACGATACCTGTCGCTCAGGTAGCGACAGGCTTCTGGGCTCTCCTGCAGATGCTGGGCGAGACGGTCCATGACACCGTACCAGGCATAGAAGTCCGCCAAGCAGCGCGGATCAGCGTGATCGAGACCTTCACCAATTGTCAAGACATGCATCAGAGCCCCCGTCATGCCGTTCCAGTGCATCAGCAGGAGCGCTGTTTCCACTCCCAAGCCTTTCACGGCCACCCTTACGCCACATGGTGAAGTGAACAGGCGCAGATTTCCGGGAAGCCTTTGTTGGCTCATGGCCCACTCGACCGAGGTGTCCCAGTTGCTTCGACTCGCCATCATCGTCCTTCCCGGACATATGTCGATGCCATCTGCCGCTCGTTCGTAGCGCCGTTGCCGCCACGTTCATCGATTCGCTGCCCCTGCCAGAAAGCGCTGATTGACCTTGCCAGTCTGGCATCCATGTTCTTCATGCACTGCTGCAATAGTCTCTTCGCCCCACGGCTCTGAACGCGTCCGCCACGAAAGCACACGAAGAATAGATCGGCGGCGGGCTTCCTCTTTCGACCGAGTTCGGCTCGGTGTTGGAGGTACTGCGCTGAAAGCCGGGTAAGCAGCGCGTACGCTCTTTCCAAATCATGTTCATTCGACACGCAGTCGCGGCACGCGGATATCGCCTTCAGTGCTTCGTCGAGTGACATATCGACGACCACATCCAGTTGTTTTTCAAGCGTGACGGCCATCAGGATGGCAACCGCGTCGCGCACAAGGACCTCCGTCGAACTTCTACGTTTCTGATCGGTGCTCGCAGCATCTGCCAACGCGGTAAGCATGCGCTGCAGTTCGGCACTCGACGCCCGCAGCCTACGGCCCAGGATTTCTTGAAGCGACTTTCCCCCGCTCGATCCAAGCAGCTTGGAGACCGCTTGCTTCGTCAGCACGATGCCTGAGGCGGTCAACTGGTCCATGGCGGTCTGGACCTCGATATGTGAGACATCACGAATTTGCTTGCGCAGTTGGCTCCGAATCGCCGCCTCGAACCAGTGCGGAAGCTCTTGCCGATCCACACTGAAGTGCTCCGCAGAAAGTCCGCAGCGTTCGCTGAAAGTGAGCAAGGTTCCAGGCCAACCTTGGAAAAGACCTGCGACCCGGGAAGTCAGCCGCAGTCGCATTTCAAGGGGTAGCCATTCAATCGATCGCTGGTCAGATCGAGAAGCCTCCTCTATTACCTCCCTAGCGGCAGGGACTGCGGCGTGGATCTTTCGCGCGGATCGGTTCCGAATAAATAGTTGGGCGACACACCAAGCCGCAGCAGCGAATTCGACCGCCGGTACGATCACTCCGTTCGACAACGAGACATCGCGCTCACACAATTGCCCCGAGACGGGGAGCAATTCGGACGTATCCATCACAGAAGGACTACATCTCAGATCGTATCTACAGACGGGGCATTCGTGCACAGGTATCCAGGCACCTTCGTACAAATTTCCCAAAGCACTGGTCGCCGGCCACGACGGATGCCCACAACGGTTGCAGCCGTCGATGAGCCGAATCCCATGCCGTTCGCAGACCGAATGCAGGCACAGTCGCCATCGCAGCCGGAAATGCGGAACTTCATCTTCTCGAAGGCATTGCGGACAGAAAGGAATACCGAAGGGATGATCACGCCTGCTGTATCTCAGCGGCAAAACCCATCGCGGGACGCTCGCTCCACCCCGGAACCGAAGCAACGTGCCGTCTAGCCCAGCGAGAGTCATATGCATGACTTCGCCCTCCGTGAGAAGGTTTTCCTGAGCGAGCCACCCGACAGTGGTACCAGAGGGCTTTAGGTCTGAGTCAGTCCGCTGCAGCTCCCCAGGCGCCCGAGGAAACAGCCTGAAGCCGTTTTCGAGGCCGGATCGCTGCCTCCAACTCGACAGAGATTCACCCGGAAGAGGACGTGGGCGGACTAGAAACATGGCCTGTCACTGCACACACCGCGCCCCGAGCAAGTTCCGAAGATCGCTGCGCAAAACGTACAGGTCGTTCAGCGCGACCGGCACAAGCGCCGCCTTGAACAGGACGATGCGCTTTTCTTTGACAGCGCCCAGGATCTTGCGCCACCACTTGCACCTGTATGCGTTGTAAGCACCAGGCACCCACCATGAGAAGTACAGGCGCTCCAGATGCGGGCCATTCTCCGTTTTTGCCTCTCGGAAGAGGAAATCGGCGAACGACCGAAGCTCTGCGGGACACACGCGATCACGATTTCTGCCAAAACGGGTCAATGCCAGTTTGCGCGCGGCGACGCACCCTGAAGCGACCAGCCCGCGCATGGCATCGACGCTGCACCCGAGTTGGGCAGCCCCCGCTTCGATGGTGTCGGTCTGCTGCATGGCCTGCACGATGGAACGGTAGACCGCCGGCGGAATGTTGAATTTCTTGGCCCCGGTTGCGAGGTCTACGGTGTAGCTCGCCTCAGGGATACCGCCCTCATCGATGCAACGCAGCAAGGTGCCGTAGCTGTTCCCCGTGACCTTCATTAGGTCCTTGATGCCGTAGGTCTCCTTCACTGGAGGCAAGGAGCGCCGCTGCGCACGGATTCGATCAGGATTGAGTTCCGGTTGGTGCAGGCGCTTCACTTCTTCCGCGACAGACTGCATGCAACTGAAGAATTTGCATCCAAGGCGATAGTTCAGGCGCATGAACCCGTCCCTCTTTCCCGGATCGGCTTCCGCAATCACCGAAGCCACGATGTTCCTGGGCACATCAATCAGCAGATGCCGGATCGACAGCGCGTCGGAGATTGTAAGAAAGCCATCACGATCCAGCACAGCATAGGACCTACGCTGTGTCTTAGGCTCCATCGGCGCCGCCAGCCATTTGCAGGTTCTCGCAGCCTCCTGGCCTAGCTCATGGGCCCGTGCGAATGTGCCGAATGTTTGAGCGGCGTAGGCCTCGGAAAAAACCTCCTGCAACTTCTCCGTCCAGCGCTCTGCCACATCGGATTTCTGCTGTCGAAGGTCCGCCCCACATCGACAGTGGAGCAGCTGAGGCCGCAGGACATCCAAAGGCTTGTGGCATGACTGACAAGTGTCGACCAGCAAGGTCCCGTGGCGACTACACGCCACACTCATGGGCATGCCCCACTCGGCCCGGACGAACGGGATCTTGTCCGACGCCAGGCAACGTGGACAGATGCGGGTCTTCAACGTACGGCCGAAGGTCGCGAAGAAGACGCGCTCACGATCAACTTTTGCGTCCAGGGGATGCTCACAGGGAGCGCTGGGATACACGATACCGAACCGCCCCAGGACCTCCGCGGGAGATGCGACGACAAGCTGTTGCGTCGTCATTCCGGCAAGGCGCGCCATGGCCCCCAAGCCACCTGGGATGTAGTTCGCTTCGGACAGCCGGATCAGGTAATCGGACCAAGACTCACCAGCCAAGGGCTCGCCCCGGTCGATGAGGCGTGGCTGTTGGAACTCGGGAACTGATTCGCAGAACACTTTCACCCCGCCTTCGTTGCTCGTTGGCCCCGGCGAGATGTCTTCTTCACGCCGGCATCGTCAGGCCCATCCTGGCGCAGTTCGAAGATTTGCCCAGGGCCAGTTAAGGCCTCGCCATTCCAGTCTGCCGCAAACGGGTTCCCGGCCACGGCGGCGACCTGGTGCAGATCCTCGAATCCCAGCTCGAGATCTACCTTCTCGATACGTTCGGATCCGCGCTGCACCGCTCGCACCAAGGCCCTGGCCATCAGCTTCATCAGGTAGTCCAGAATTCCATTGGTCGCCGCGAGCAATGGTCGCGCCAGTCTCATGCTTTTCAATTCTGAATGCTCGGCCAGCGGCAATCCCCGATCCACCAGCTCAAGCAGGCTGAGATAGTTCTTGATGTCCGTTTCGGACGCCATCGAAAAGACTGGCAGTTCGAAACGAGCTTGCATGCGGCGCCGGAGTTGGTCATGTGCATCCCGCACAACTGCAGCCTGTTCGGTGCCCAAGGCAAAGACCAATCCGGGAAACTTGAAGTCGCACAAATCGCGGATCCAGTTCGCGATGTGCTCGACCCCTCGTGCCTTTCGCCTGGACGGGACATCCTGGAAGTCGTCGATGGCGATGATGATGGTGCCGGCCTTGAGAAGCAGGTTCTCAGCGCGATCCTTCTTGTCCTCCCAGGAACCGCGGTCGTACAAGGGGTCCCCCAGCGCCTTCAGTAACGCCGAGCCCATGGAGGATGGCGAGGGGACAGCTGGCACCTTAAAGCACACCACAGGCCGGGTGCTCATTGAGGGCGTGTCGACATCCGGGTATTGCCTTTTCAGGAAGTTCACGAAGCTGGTCTTACCGGAGCCAGAGCCTGCGATCACCAGGACGCCGTTGGCCTTCATCTCGACCTTACGCAACACCAGTTCGGCTTCGACGAAATCAGCGACCTTCTTGATAGCCTTGTGCTTGACGAAGATACCTTGGAATTTTTCAAGTCGCTGGGATAAGGAAGCGTTTGCCCAGTGGGAACGATCGTTTGCGGGGATGAGAACTGCGTCTGCGTTCATAGGAGGCTTTCAATCGAATCGAAGGGTTGAGCGGTATTGCGGTGAAACACCGCAGAGGTCGGAGGTCAAAGCCGATGGCAAAGGCCTATGAAGGTCATTCCAGCTCCATTTCTTCATCCAGTTCGAACTCGACTTCGTCCACGTCGGCGACCATGTCCTCGACGGCTGACACCATCGTCTCGATAACGAGAGGCTTCCGCGCAGGAACATCCGCCAACTCGGAGAGTTCTTCCAGCGGAACGTCGAGACCAGCCCTGTGCACTTGGTAGCCGAGCTTGCGCTGACGGAGCTTCTTGGACTTCATCAGATCCTTGGTGTCCGCGATCAGTGCCTGGCGGGCTTCATGCATTTGGACCAAACCAGGTGAGCGGAGCTTCATCAACCGCGCCTTCTTGAGAATCAAAGACTGTTGGTAGTTGGTCAGACCCTGCACATACCGGACGTCCTCGATGCAGGGCACCTTGAGGTAGTTCTTCGACAGCGGGTCCAACACGTACAGGTACGACAGATTCGACGGCAGGTACCTCACCCAGACCTCGGCACGGGCCCCGAGTCTTTTACGCAGCTCTTCAAGCGGGGTCGACTGGTACCGCAGCCTCATGCGCAAGAGTCCTCCCGAGTCGCGGAACGTGAGCTTGTCGTAGATCGTTCCCATGAGTTCCTGCGAAGGGCGACGTCGCGGAAGCAGCGGCTCAGTGTCGAGGAACTGCTCCCTCCAGGCCTCTCGGGGTGTTTTTCCGTCCTTGCCGCAGGGCTTGTTCGAATACTCGTCCACGATCCAGGCCATCAGCCGCTTTCGGAACTCGTCAATTGACATCACAGCGCTGCCCAAGCCAACGTTGAGCAGCTCGCGATCCTCCTTCGGCCCCACCCACCCAGGAAGGTCCTGGATGAACTCGAACTTCACTCGATGGTTGAAGTGTTCGATATCGGGCTTGTCCGTGGGATGGTGAGGGCGTGAAAACGCGATTTCAGCATCGAACTCAAGCACGCTCGCCTGCAGTTGCAGCGTCGCGTTGTACGAAGCGTTGTCAAGGTTGACGATCCCATGTTGCCCATACCACTCCCACTTCCCGCGGCACAGCGAGAAGTCGGGCGAGCCGGGATCTTTCGGGTAAATTCCATGGACCACCGCCTCGAAGGCGCTCTCGGACGAGCGGGGACGTTCGCTCAGCGAGTAGCCAAGCACGGCGGATGTGTGCTCATCGACGCCAGCCGTCAGCCAGCAACGTCCCCATGGCAGATTCGTACGCGGGTCGATGAGGAAGACGGCCGTGTCGGTGTCGTCGTAGTGGACGATATCGAGGGCATGATCCACCCGGATCCGCGCACCCGCTTCACGGAATCTCTGGTCAGCCCGCTTTTTCCCTTCATTCCGGACGCAAATCGCATAGGGCGTAAACCGGTCATTGAAGCGTCTCGTGACGGTGGGAAGGGAAGGCACTTCCAGTGCGCGCTTTTTCGTCTCGTCATCGGGATGTCGGGGCATCTCGATGACAAGGCCTGGCCGCTGAATGATCGCGATCGCACTGTTGTGCTGTTGGACCATCGCGTTGACTGTGTTGTGGACTTTCATAGCACGCAGCTTCCCGCTGACGGGATTTGCTGCCTGCTCCAGAGCTTGATCGATGATGCGCTCGACCGCAGGATCCAGGCGCCGGCCTCCAGGACCACCACGCAAATGGAACTGTGGAAGTAAAGAGCGGTGATCCCCCTGATTGCGGCGCAATGTACGCGCGGCTTCATACAAGGCATCCACGCCGTAAGGACAGATTTCTCGGAACTCGTGTTCGACGTCCTTGATCGCGGCCCTCAGGAAATCGGAGGGATTGAAGTTCACAACGCCATGACGTTGCAGCGCATGGATCCAGCGTCGCTTGGTCAGCATCACGCCCAGCGCCTTCTCGGTGCGGAAGGCCACAGGGATTCCCTCGATCAGGCTCTGCTCTCCCGCGCGAAGATGAACGGGAACCATGAGGGCCTGCTCGACGGCCAAATCTTCAGCGAGCGATACGACGCCCCTGCTCATTGCGGAACGCAGAACAGGCCAATGGCAGGTGCGAGTCTCCGTCGAAGCGATGTCCGTTAGGTACAGCTTGTCGCCCTCGGTGATGGCATCGACGCGACACACAACTCCTCCAACGCGCAGCAGCGTTTTGAGCGGGGGCATCGAGATTTCGGCGGTTTCGGCAATGGCATTCATGTGGGATCCTGGTGACGTGTTGGTTGAGGTGCGCCCTACGCTGATCGCGGCCTAGACGATTTCCGCGAGGGAGGACCACCATCCATAGGATTCGACGGGTGCATACAGCACCGTCTCAAAGCGTCGGTCTTTGGGATTCGACGTAATCAGCGTCCGATCACACAATGGCGCGAACGGGTTGAAGTGGGCCTGCCCCACCCACACAGCCGCAAGAACGTGGTGACGGTATACCCCCGCCTTCCGAAGTTCCTCTAGGGTCTTCGGGGCTTCAGCCACCAATTGCGAGACCGCAAAGATCCGGTCGTAGGGGATGTCGCAGCTCCCAAGTCGGCGCATCTCGCGGAGCTGTCGCCAAAGGGCTGCGGACAAGGGCCATCTATCGGTCCAGAACAGGAACGTCATGCCGCTTTGCGTGATGACGCTCTCGACACGGCGCTGCTTTTTCAGCTTTTCCTCCGTGAGGAACTTGCTCGCCTTGGTCTCGACCACGAAAACGCGGCCATCATGGGTCTCGAACAGGATGTCGGGCGTCGCCTCGATGCCATGGTCAGCGTTGTTCAACGAGAAGGGCTCGAGCTTCCAGCGCTTCACGTAGCCGGCGTTTTTCATGGTCACCAGCAAGGACCGGGCTGTCGCGGTGTTCCCACCTTCCGCAACCGTCACGGAGTTATCGCTGCCTTGCACCAGATACCTTTGCGTCGGCCGGCTCCGCCCCTGCGGATCACGGGCAGGAGCAGATTGAAATACTTGCTCCAGCCAGTTCCGACTTCCCAGTGGATGGTTTCTGTTCACGATGCACGCCCCTTTCGTCAAAGTTAGGTGCAATCGTGATTCCAAAGTCACAATTCGAGAATGTATATAGTGACAATAAATTGATAGACGTTTACTCCGTGGGAGCGGATCCCGGGTATCTGGACCTTTTTTTTCAGGAGTAACAGTGGATCTCGACGATCTGCGTGCCAGCCTACTGGCCGCAACCATCAGTTGGCGTCAGCGAGCCATACCCGGAGGCCAATCCTCTGCGCGGCAATCGCATACTCGGCTCCTCGCGTCGATTGATACTCGCGAACGCCGGAGTAACAGGTACCAGCTCACCCCAGCCGAGCTTCGGAAAATCGTCGCAAAACTTCGGACGATTTCCCTCGCTCAAATGCGTGCGGCGTCGCAAGCTCTGCGAGATCTCATGGAAACGGGCTGTCGATTCGAGTACGAGCAGGAAAGCGCAGGCGGTGAGCGTCACCGTATCCAGCTGTCTGTTGGCCAGATCCCCTATCTGGACGACGCGCACACCGCACTCCCGTTGATCACGTCGCTTGCAGAGCTGCCACAAGCACAGCAGGCCCATCTGGTTCAACTGCTGGAGGAGGAAAAGGCGGTTCGACATCTCGAGGTTCGTCTTCAACTCGAACAAGAAGACGGAACCCGCGTGGGTCAGGTGCAACGGCAGCTCAAGCTGGCATCGGCCCAAGCCTCACTCAACCGAACTTTGGCTTCGATCTCGCCTTCAGGGCTGGTTTGGCTCACGAACAATCGCGACACGTTCAGTCTGCTGGGTTCGTCGAACCTGACGCTTCCCATCCTTGGCTCAACACGCTTTGATCCAGAGCAGCTGCTTCAGGCCTCCGAGAGCCTCGACTTGATCTCGGACTGCCTCATCATGCCCTTCCCACTCGATCCTGGAGCCGATCCAGCAGTCATCGGAAGATGGCTCGAGCTTTGGCAGGTTTGCGAGGAGGCCGCGGAAAACCTCTCGATGCTGTCCGCCTGGCTACGCTGCCTCGGAAGCACTGGGGAGTACAAGCGATGTCGTGTCTGCTTCCGACATGTCGGAGAAGGAATGAAAAAGAACTGTTGGCTGCACCACCGAAGTGCCAAGGTCCGTGTGCCTTCTCGAGAACTGCACGTCTCCAGCATCTACCAGGACGCATGGAAGCAAGCCGCCAAGAAGCATCCACGTATCCATACGCTCTTGAATGACGTGACCCCAACCGCTCAGGTGCGCCGCCAGATGCAGCATGCCGCGGAAGGCGAGGGCCTCGCACCCGAGGTAGCTACCGCCGCGGCGGCTTTGGGGGCATTGCTCCATACGCTGCTCCCTGTATTGGAACCAAGGTTGCAGGACCTGCTGAAGCGGCGATTCGACGCGTGCGTGGCGCAAGCCAATCGGCTGGTCATGGCGCGCCAAGGTCGCGGTACGGACACTTCGGCGATACCGTTGACCCCACCTGGACGTGCTTTGAGGGCCCTTGCTTGGGAGCGCTTCTTCGCCGATTTCTTCGGTTCAGCGATGTCATCCGCCGAAACGACCCGCTTCGGTACCGGAAAGCCCATCGATGTCGACCATCCGCTGACGTCGACAACGCAAACGATTCCGGTGCAAAAACTTGCCTTGGACCTGCTACATCTGAGCACCTGGATTTCCGTCGACATGGCGTTCGACGCTTTCAGTTATCTGGATGTCAACGTGATTCAGTGCGATATTCAACTGGCCCTACAGGAAAGCGGGGAGCGTCCGACGTACCAGCAACTCGCGAAAACCCATCGCACAACGCCGCAAGCGATCCAACAAGCGCTGTCGAACAGACCTTCTACCCGTCGCAGGTATCGGGTGCTGGACAAAGGTCGCCGAGAACTCCGACGCATGGTGTTGAGGAACTTTACGCCTTGATGATTCGGTGAGCCCCGTCAGGCCGAGGATCTTGGTAACCAGGAGCGAGTGGTGCGCTGCTGGCACCATAGAGCGCAAGCGGGTCCGAGAGCCACAGCGCGTATTCCGGCCCACGAAGGCTGTGGTCTGGCGAGCAGTCCACACTCCAGCGCCGCAGCATGTAGCCAGCATTCGCCGCACGAGCCTTCACTGTACGCACTCCGTCCGGCATATCGAAGTCCATCCGCACAATCTCAGGCCGAGGGTGCTCCGGATGCGGAACCAGTTCGAGTTCTATGACGCGACTCCACTGGGCATCGTGCTCCACCGTCTCCTCCGGCAAAACCGGGCTGTCCTCCAGCACCGTCGGGCTCGCCATTCGAGTGAACACGAAATCCCTGAACTCCTGGTGCTTTCGGCAGAAGGCACGCAAATGCCAGCGGATGCCGGTGTCCACCAGGGCTAACGGCACCACCTCCCGCTCGGTCTTTCCACTGTGCACAGACGTGTAGCCGAGCCGAACGGCCTTGCCACGGTTGATGGCACGGGTGATTGGAGCTAACACCGCCATCGCGGGCAAGCTGAGCGAGGGCGGGAACTCGCATCGAACCATTGAGCGGAGCTCATCGCCGACACCTCCACCGAAGCCCTGCGACAGAGCGGTCAGCACACGCTGCGGCTGGTGCTCGAAAAGAGGCACGAAATCCGACGTCGGCCGATAGGCCTTCGTCGCCGGGTCGAGTTCTAGGTTTTCAGGTGCGATCTCACGGTACTGGGCAATGTCGCGGGTAGCTCCGGCCGGTCCCACTTCAAACCGCTCCACGACATCAGCTCGGCGGAGTTCGCCGAGGAAGTAGAGCTTGAAGTCGATGTGCGACAGCCGCTCACGCTGTGCGCGGGGCAGTTGCTCGAGATCATTACGCCGTCGATCTGCATTTTTTGGGTCCATTCAGTCATGATACCAACTTCACCCACAAGTTCAGATCACATAGATGCATTGACATCATCATTTTGATGACTTAAAGTCATCTCAAATGATTCATCAACCCCTGCTGAGCTTCGGATTGGGCTTCGCCCTGGCATGGCTCTTCTTCAAAGACAAGGATTCCAAGATGCCCGCTGTGCAGAAACAGTTTGAAGACTTTCATGCCGCTATCAAGCTCGATGGCGACGACGAAAATGCGAAGCTGCGCGAGAAACGCGACACCCTCATCCGCGCGCTCAAGGCGAACCTGCCCGACGATGTGCCGAACTTTGAGAGTTTCAACCAGGGTAGCTACTCCATGTTCACGGGCGTGTTGCCGCCGGACCGCAACTACGACATCGACGTCGGCATCATCTTTGACTGCCAGAAGGACAAGTACCCCGACCCGGTGGCACTCAAGAAGAAGGTGCGTGACGCGCTCGACACGCACGGCCGTTCCGTCTCCATCCGCCGCCCGTGTGTCACCGTGAACTACATGCGCGATGGCAACATCGACTATCACGTTGACTTGGCCATCTACGCGAAGCGCGACGACAACCTCCTGGACCTGGCCAAGGGTAAGGAGAACTCAGCCGACGACAAGCGGGTCTGGGAGGGTGCCGACCCCAGGACGCTCACCTCTCGCATCTGCGGCGCGTTCACTGATGCCGACGAGCTCGCGCAGTATCGCCGCTGCATCCGCTACCTGAAGCGTTGGCGCAACGTCCAGTTCTACAGCGGCGCGCCCCTTAGCATCGCCTTGACTGTGGCGGCCTACCGCTGGTTCAAGCCTCACTTCGAGCCCTCGGGCAAAGCGGGCGACCTGCTCGCCATGTTGTCCTGGGTCAAAACCACGCTCTCGCAGTTCGCGTGGGATCTCACCGACGAAGGCCTCCACGAGCGGCTGAAAGTCGTCTTGCCCGTCTCGCCGAGCAGCGACCTGATGGCATGGATGACGAAGTCGCAGATGGCCACCCTGAAGCAACGCCTGGAATCACTGCGCGATACGCTGAGCGACGCTTACGACGAAGATCTGCCTGAAGACGCCTGCAAGTTGCTGAATAAACAGTTCGGCGACGACTTCAAGGTTCCCGAGAAGGCCGAGACAGCGAAGGTGGCCCGCGCTCCGTACATCAGCACAGGGAACTCGGCTTGACGGGCACGGCACTTACTCCTCCGGACAAAACCGACATCGTCTTCGACGCTGCTCGCTTGCTGTGCGGCGAACGTGGCATCGACATCGCACGGTGTGATTCTGGCAAACCCGGGGTCCTCGCAGCCAAGCTCAAGGGCTCAATCCGAGAGTGGGAATTGCTCGTTGACTGCCAGGAAGAATGCCTATCACTCCCTGCCGTAGGTCTCAGGCCACCACGTGGTTTGCTCCCGCACGTGAGTTACCACGGCAGCGTCTGCGTAAACGATGGGCAAGGTCTTTCCATTGATCCCGATCGCCGAGAGGACATTGCGGCGCACACCTTGCTCGCCGCCTATGACCTTCTGGAAAAGTGGTCCACGGACGAATATGCCGCCCGCGCCGAGTTCATGAATGAGCTCGAGGGCTACTGGAACGCACTGCCTGGTTCTGTACGGGGCCAAGCCGCCTTCGAGATCGACGGCCGCGACCGCCTCATCAGCGCTTACGGAGACCGTCAAGGCAAGCAATCGGCCTGGTATTTTGCTGATCGAGGAGTCCGCCCCCAAGAGTTCGATTTGACGAAACTGCAGTCACTGCGGGCGCTCTACATCCACCTGGACCAACTGCCAGGCATCCCAGCACACCCCCACCAACTCACGCATGATTTCCTGGACGAAGTGCGCGCAGCGTTGTCGTCTCATCAACTGGCTCTATGGAACGAACTCCTTAATCCGTCGAAAAATGCACGCAAGACAAACGTGCTGCTGGTGTCGGTTCCGCGCCAGGCCGGAGGCCGGTCACTCATCGGCGTCGCGTTCGCGGCTCGTGATCGGGAGATCGATCGACACGTGCCGGTATTCCCGCTCACCGCACGTCGCCGAATGGCATCGCACATGCGCGAGCGAGGTGGTGCTTCCCTAGAACTCATGGCCAAGCGTGTCGCTGTACTTGGCTGCGGTGCTGTCGGCTCGGTTGTGGCCGACACGTTGGCTGCGGCGGGCGTCGGCAAGCTGATTTTGATCGATGCGGAAGAGTATTCCGAAGACAACGTGTTCCGGCATGTGCTTCAACCGATCTATATTGGCTTTCCAAAGACCATCGCACTGAAGCATCAGCTAGAGCGACGCTACCCCGGATTGGCCGTTGAGGCCTTCAACATTACCGCGCAGCGTTGGCTCGCCAGCACTCCTCTCAAGGGAATTGATGGTGTGGTGGTGGCCTTTGGAGCTCCGTCCGTCGAGCGATCATTCGGTCGCGCGTTCCGTTCGCAAGAACACGAACTCCCGGTTGTGTTCACTTGGCTGGAGGCACTCGATCTCGGAGGGCACTCGGTTTTGATGTGGGCGCACAGGCCGGGTTGTCTGGACTGTCTGTACCGCGATGATGAGGGCGCTCCCTGTTTGCATCCGCGCACGTCATTTCTTGAACCCAATCAACACGTCACCCGCAATCTCACGGGATGTGCTGGTGTGTTTGTACCTTACGGCGCACTGCAGGCACGAAAAACAGGCCACATGGCTGCGGAACAGATGCTGGGCGCTTTGGTCGGTTCATCAACTGCGCGCGCGTATCGCTACTGGGTCGGTGACGGCACGCAAGCGCAGGCCCAAGGACTGCGAACAACTCCTTGGTGGTCGCGCGCTCCGTCAACCAGTACAACCGTCGCCACCGATCAGGCGTTCGGCCGTCCCTGTAAGCGCTGCCGAGGTAATTCGTGAAGCTCATTTACCGGGTCACACCTCGGCAGCGTCTCATCATTGCCGAGCCTGCAGCCAACCAGTTGCTGTCTTTCGCCCAGCGTCGCTGGTGGCAATCCGAAGCCGGAGGCATTCTGCTTGGACGTCACCTGCTCGACAGCCACGACGTCGTTGTCGATGAGGTGACCACCCCGCAATCAACCGACCGGCGAAGTCGCTTCGCCTTTTTCCGCTCCCGCCAGCACGAAGCACTGGCTCAGGAACGCTGGCGGCAGCAAGCCGCGACAAGTGCGTATCTCGGCTTGTGGCACACGCATCCAGAGCCTGATCCCACCCCCAGTTCGGTCGACCACAAGGACTGGCAGAAGGCCGTGGCCGGAGATGTGTTTGAGGGTGACCGACTCTTCTTCCCCATTGTCGGAACCGACAGCATTCGCGTTTGGACTCTGAGCCGACGCGGCACTCTCAAGCAACTACGAGAAGAGAACAAAAATGGCTAGAACACAAGAACGGGCATACCTGAGTCCCACCGTCCGTCGCGATCTCTGGGTCGATGCCGGTGGCCGGTGCGAATTCCGCGGCTGTTGCAAGCCGATTGACCGGGACTTTCTTACGAAGCAACGTTGCAACGTCTCGGAGTACGCCCACATCATCGCCGACAGTCCGGCAGGTGCCCGCGGTGTTGCCGGGGAGTCCGAGCGTCTTGCCGCCGATCCGAGCAACCTCATGCTGCTCTGCTACGACTGCCACAGTCGCATCGACCGCAAGGGGCAAGACAACCCCTACACCGCTGAACAGTTGCGTGCGATGAAGCGGGAGCATGAAGCCCGCATTCAACTCATCTACTCGGCAACTGGTGTCAAAGAGAGCCTGCCCATCCTCATGACGTTTCCCATTGGCTCCCTGGTGCCCGTCATTGACCTGGACCAAGTCCATCACGCCATGTTGGAGAACAGCGCTTACACGCGATTCCCGCTCGGTAGGTCCATCAACATCAATCGCAGCGCCTTTGATGTGCAAGACAACTCACCCGACTTCTGGCCACAGGCCGAGAGAGCCCTCACGTCCTTGTACGACCGCCTCATTCATCCTGAGCTGACAGCCCGAGATGGACCAAGCCACCTGACCGTGGCCGGGTTCGCGCCCATCCCCATGCTGATGAAGCTTGGGGCGCTTCTCGGTGACAAAACGGAGGCGAGCGTGCTTGACCTTCCAACCGAGCGATGGCTATGGGACCGTACCTCCAGTGGCCCAGCACCGGAATTCATCTATCAAGTTCCGGATGCCCTGCCTAGAGAAGTGAGCGCGGTCATCAGCATCTCCAACCGGGCCGTACACCCACAGGGAATGGAAGTCGTCGAATTTCAAGCTCGATCTCCAAATCGCGGCATCATCCGCACCGAATCACATCTGCTCGCGTTTCGCCGCGACTTCAATGCATTCTTGATGGCTCTCGCTCGGGCAGGTGCGCGAGTCCTTCATATCCACCCGGCAACCCCCTTGAGTGCGAGCGTCGAAGTCGGGCGATTGTTGCTTCCGAAAATCTTTGAAGAGATTCACGTCCATGAATGGCAGGCTCCTAACTGGAGAACTGCACTGCGGCTCAAGTGAGCGAGCAGCGACAGCTTTCGAGGTCATGAGCAATCGTGCAGAACGCGACGTCAAGTTTTTTCCGACTTGAGTACATCCTCAACCCCGCAATAGTCACCGTCTTTTGTTTACGATTGGTTTCACATCACCTTTCCCATAAAAAGGTGCCAACAGAGAGTTGTGAAGGATTCTGGTCATGAAAAATGGCAGATTGAAACGCTGCTTGGCTGCAGCCTTGATTACGACAGTGCTGCTGCCGTCTGTTGCGGCAGCATTTCAAGTTCTTCCGCGGATCACTGACGTGGACCGCAAACTCACAGGTCTTGGGGGCAACCAGTTCATTGATGGCATCGGTCAATGGTTTGTCGGGAACGCACTTCCCATGATCAAGAGTCCAGTACATGAGGCCATTACCCTGAACGCGCTCGACTGTGTGGTTCCGGCAGGCTCTGAGGCGCAGTGCCTGACAACTGCTGCCGTTCGCGAGAACCAAGTGCTTCTGTATGGTGTGCGTTGGCCCGACGATCCACCGTTCGCACTCAATCGTGCATCGCCACCGCGCATTGCAGACTGTGACCCTAAGGTCACGCTGCGTTCCACGGCACAGCCGAAATGCTGGAAGGGACTGTTCTCCGACGCCGACAAGACTGCCAAGCAACGCATGGCCAGCAAGCCTGGCCAGCCGGCCTTCGGACCTGGTGACTACCTGCTCTATCGCTCGCATTTTGGCGACCTGCAGTTCTTTCATTCCATGGCTGCGTACGACGGTGAAACTGCCGCTGAGACCCAGCAGCGGATGAGGATGTGGGCGCAGTTCCTTTGGGGCGTGGCGACCAGGACCACCCCGACCGATCGCTTCATCCGCACCGTGGGCGACGACCAACTGGCACACTATTTTCCGGGCGACATGACAGCTACGAACTTGTTCGCAACCGGCATCATCGAAGTGCGCAAGGATCTGGACAAAGTCGCCATCGGGGCATTGCTGCACATGCTCCAGGACAGCTTCTCGCAAGCCCATGCAGGACGCAATCCGGAAAGCGGAGCCTCCTGCGAGGCGATCCCGAGATTCGCGCAACCGGGCAAGATCAGCCAGTTCTACAGTTATGCAGGCCAAGTGGGCAGCTTGCACGACCATGAAGACACGTTCAATGCGCTGGGCCTGCAGACGCTGCAGATCAGTCCTAGCGTCGTCGATGCCAGCCGTGCCTTCCTGACTTTGTGGAAGGAGAATGCACCCTGGAGCGAGGCGGAAAAATACTTCGATTGCGCCTTCGCGCTTGATTCGCCGGGCGCCAAAGCCGGCCCTGGACCTTTCACCAACTGAGACGCGCCAGCGACCGCGCGAACGAGCCAAGATTTGGACCCGGGTATCCGTAGATCTATCGCTCGAAACATACGGGTACCTCGACCTGAAAGCCTTGCAGCGTGATGTCAGCAACGCACCCGCAAGACTGCGCGGCGACCATCCCGCCGATCACGTACCGAGTCGATCAAACTCCGAAAATAGCTTCTTCCATCGTTCAAGAGTAGGTTCGTCGATGTCTTTGAGACCTCTGGCGAGCATGGTCGCTTTGACCCTCTTCGCAACATCAACCTTCCAGCCCTGCTGGAGGGGAACCCCCTGGCTTCTTGCCCATTCTTCTACTTGCGGAACGATTGGCTTTCCCAAGACGAGCACGTCAGTAAATCGTTGATCAGCGTCACGAAAAATCCGATCAGTGGCATCCGCAAACTGCGCCTGGGGAATGAGGTCCTCGACTTCCGAGTTCTCGAAGCCTACAAACGCATCAGTCATGAGGACCTTCTCCCTTTCGCCCTCGTAAAGACTGGTTGAAAGCTCTTTGGCCATCCGGGCACCCATCACATCCCCGTCCAACAAAACCACTGGCAACTTGTCATCACGCCCAGTAAGCACGCTGGCAGTTGTCCGAAGCGTCTTCGTACCACCCCCAGGTGGAAAGACGAGTTCCCGGCTCGGCGAGATCTTGCCCGCGCTGATGAGCAACGTTTTGATCAGGGTTAGATAGTGCTGATCAGAGGTACCTTCGACAACCACCGCCGCGCACCCTAGAAGAAGACTTTCGGCGACATTGAGGTTAAGCGCCGAGTAGACAGCGTAAGCAGCTCCGGCCTGAGCTTTGTCGGCGCCGTTTGCGCGCAGATCTGGAGATGCCTGTGTGGTCCCGTCTGGGGCAACGAATACCTTGCGAACGCGATCAAGCCTATCAGGATCGACCAAGAATGGAGAATGGGTCGTGTAAATGATTTGATTCGTCGGCGCAAGGCCATCAAAGAAGGCCGACAGGTCTCTTTGAGCGAGCGGGTGTAAGGACAGCCCTGGTTCGTCAAGCAGCAGTACCGCGTCTTCGTGATCACCCTCACTCTCTACCAAGAAGACTAGGAAGAAACTCAGGAACCACTGGAGGCCCGTACTTCGTGTTTCCAACTCGACTTCCTCCGGACGTTGTCCATCGGAGACCCAGATTCGGAAGTGATTGCAATCCGCGTCGAATCGAAACCGGTAGTCGCCTTGCTTCCACCATGATCTGAACTTATCGGTCAGCTTCGTTCCTGCTGACTGAAGCAAGATAGATCGCTCGCGCTTCTTCTCAGCGATCGCATCGATTTCCTGCTGCGTCGGCTCGCGGCCATTGGGATCCTTGAAGTCGCGGCCGAGCTCCAAAATCTCCTTCGGGCTCAATCCAACAAAACTGAACAGGACGCGAAGGGTCCGCGACTTGGCTGCTTCCTTACTTCCAAGGTCCTGCCGTTCCAGGTTTGCCACAACGTGGGGAAGATAGATCTCCGAGTCCAAGTTCCCATAGTTTGAGTAATAAACGAAACTCGGGAGTGCCTTCGTAACGAGATCTCGAACCCCTTCCCGATCTTCTACCGAAGGTGCTTGCACTTCGGATACCCAACCTTCAAAAAGCTCTACTGCTTGGCGGAGACGAGGGATCAAGGTCGATGTCTTTGCAGGTGTTTCGGGCACCAACGCCTTTAGAGCAGAAACTGCCTGCGTAAGCTCTTTCAATTTCCAGGAAACTTCAGCAATGGCACATTTGAAGCCTTTGGCAGTTTCCAGAATGGATGTTTTGAGCGACTCTTCCTGTTTCATCGGAGTCGTCGATTCGACGTCGGAAATTAAACTCCCAAAACCAGACAGCACATCGCTTGCCGCGACCTCTGTAGTAGCCATGTAGTTGGGGAAATTGATCTCATACCGCCCATCGTAGTAACGAGTAACACGTACCAGATTTAGATTCGTCGCCGGAACGCCGGCCGCCAAGGAAAGGCGATCGGCCAACCCACCTGTCTCGAACTCAGCAGTGATGAAGCTGTAGGTCCCTGGTTTTGCTCTGATATCTGTGAAAATCCGCTTCGGATAGTCCGACGTCGGCTGAAGCTCCCCGTCGCGAGCAGGATTGAACTTCCAAAGTGGCAAGAGAAGATTTGTCTTTCCTGACTCATTGACACCGATGAGTGCCGACACGTCACCTGATTCAATCCACCCGCTGGCCTTGACTGAACGGAAATTTGTCACTTGATATCGAACCAGTTTCATGTCAAGCCTCTTTAATGTTTGTTATTTAGCACGTTGAGAACAGCGCTTCCGTATTAGCCCTTAGAAGGCTCTGCCGCGCGGGCACGCTCATAAATCTCCGGAAGCAATGCTTCTGCGACGTCATCGAACACCTTCGGATTCTGGAGCATCTGATCGGACATCGAATGATGGCTGGCCAGCGCTTTGATCACCGCCTGTGCAAGAACCGTCCTGAAATCGCCATTCGCAAACTGCTGCGCCGTCGGATTAGCCTTTGCCTGAATTTGAATGCGCTCATCCGAGGCAGTGTTCCCGATCACCGCAGTGAACCAGCCCGCAATCTCAGCGTCGCTAAACTTGCCCGCGAACAAGCTGTGGATCTTCTTGATGATCTCACTGAGCTTGGCGTGCGGATCCTCTTGTGGATCCCCGCCGCCCGGACCGAACGGGTGAAGCGCACTGGCCTCGCCCTTCGCGAGGTCGAGGATGTGTTCCCGCTTGTTGACGACCTTGTAGTTGGCCAGGCGCACGGCGCCATCGATCGTCACCGGATCGTCCTCTTGGCCGCGCAGGCGAGGCAGGAGCATTTTCAGGAAGGCATGCAGCTTCTCAAGCTCGGCGTCGTCATAGTCGACCACCTGTGAAAGGAAGTCGTAGGCTGCCACGAACGTGACCGCATCTCGGCGGAAAAGCTCTTGTTCCTCAGCCTTCAAACCCTTGAAGCGTTCGTGGGCCTGTTTCAGATGCGCCTGGAATGCCTGGTCGTTGCGCGTGCTGAAGTACAGCTTGGAGAAGGCCTCGACTTCGGCCCATTCATATACGCCGGCTCCATCCAACTTCTCGCGCAACTGGTGGGGCATGTTGCGATCGGCAATCGCAACGAGCTGGGCCGTACGGTAGTACGGCTCGAATGCCTTGAGGATGTCCTCAGCCTTATTCCGGAAATCGAGGACGAATGTGAGCGTCTTGCCCGGGAAGGTGCGATTCAGACGCGAGAGGGTCTGCACGGCCATCACATCGTCGAGCCGCTTGTCCACGTACATGGCGCAGAGTAGCGGCTCATCGAAGCCGACCTGAAATTTGTTGGCCACCAACAGTACGCGGTACTCGTCAGTGCGGAACGTTTCCTTGATCAGGTCGTCCTTGATCTTCGGGGTGCCACCGTTGATGT
>RXJO01000077.1:289-493 GCA_003987795.1 Curvibacter sp. | reverse complement strand
GCTCTCGGCAGTCTCCACGCCGTCGCACGATTCGGCGGTGCGATGCGCGTGGACGGCATGTCGTGCCGCTTCGATTCGAGCACGACGCTCGTGAACGTGACAAGCGGCGGGCTTGCGTCGAACGGCGTCGCGGTCGCGGTGGGTGGGGCGGCTGTTGGGCAGCTGACGGACGACTCAACGCAGCTCGCGGTGACATCAAGTGAC
>RXJO01000077.1:0-163 GCA_003987795.1 Curvibacter sp. | reverse complement strand
CTGGACGGCACGCGACTTGTGGCGGTAGACTCGATCGTGTCCGCGACGGTCTCTGGGAGCGCGCTGAACAGCGTGGCTTACGTTGGGGCGGCTGTGTGCGGAGCGGCGGCTTGGACGCTGAACAGCAGCGCGGTGAGCACGGCAGTCACATCTGCAACGACAA
>RXJO01000118.1 GCA_003987795.1 Curvibacter sp. | reverse complement strand
ATGATGGATTGGACAGATCGTCACTGCCGTTACCTGCATCGCCTGATCAGCCGTCACACCTTGCTCTACACCGAGATGGTGACCACGGGTGCCTTGATCCATGGGGATGTGGCGCGGCATCTGCGCTACCACGCTGAAGAGCACCCGGTGGCCTTGCAGTTGGGGGGCAGCGAGCCAGCGGATCTGGCGCATTGCGCCCGCCTGGGTGAGCAGTGGGGGTATGACGAGATCAATCTGAATTGCGGCTGCCCCAGTGAGCGGGTGCAGCGTGGTGCTTTCGGGGCTTGTCTGATGGCCGAGGCGGATCTGGTGGCTGAGGGGGTCAAAGCCATGCTCGATGCGGTGCAGCGGGTGCCGGTCACCGTCAAGCACCGCATTGGCATTGACCGCATCGAGAGCTATGAGTTCGTACGCGACTTTGTGGGCAAGGTCAGTGAGGCGGGCTGCAAGGTGTTCATCGTGCATGCGCGCAATGCCTGGTTGAAGGGCCTGAGCCCGAAAGAGAACCGCGAGATTCCGCCGCTGCGTTACGAGATGGTCTACCGTTTGAAGCAGGAGTTTCCGGAGCTGACCATTGCGGTCAATGGCGGCATCACGCTCAATGAGCAGGTGCAGGCGCACCTGGAGCAGGTGGATGGCGTGATGGTGGGGCGTGAGGCTTATCACAACCCCTGGGTGATGGCCGATTGGGATGAGCGATTCTGGGGAGATGCGCCCACGGGCCGGACGCGTGAAGACGTGGAGCGCCTGATGTGCGATCACATGGCGCGCGAGCAGGCTGAGCATGGCACGCCTTGGCACACCATGGCACGCCACATGCTGGGGCTGCGCAATGGCCTGCCTGGGGCGCGGCGCTGGCGCCAGGTCTGGAGTGACCATCGCCTGCGTGCCCACACGCCCCATGAGGTGATGGCGTTGGCCCATGCGGGTGCAGGCGTGGCCAGCCCGGCCTGAGCGCCTGAGGGCTCGGTGACCTGAGCGGTGCTCAGGTCGGTTGATGCACGGCGGCAGCGGCGGCGGTCAGCACCTCGTTGGCGCGGGCCTGAGCAGTGGCGTCACCGTGCACCAGCAGCACGAACTCATCGGCCTTGATCGCGGTTTCGTACCGCACCACTTCGTCGTTGCGCACGCCGAGCTGCACCAGGGCGGCGCCCAGGGCTGACAGGCCACCCACGGCCACGGCGCCTTCAAGGGCCGCGATCACGCTGCTGACCACCGGGCCGGCCACGGCCACGACCCCGACGCCGGGGAACAAGATCATGGCCGGCGCGGCCAACAGGCCGAACAGAGCGCCCCAGAAGGCACCGGTGCCGCCCCATGATTTGATGCGATCGCCCATGGTGTAGAAGCCCACCGGGTGCTCTTCGCTGTGGTAGCCCTTGCCGATCAGGGACAGGGTCTTGAGGTCGATGCCGGCCTGGCCCAGGTTGCGCACGGCGATTTCGGCGGCCTCGCGGGTCTTGAAGATGTGGGCCTGGGTGAGGGTTGTGCTGGTGTTGTTGTGGGACATGGTGGCTCCTGCAATGTTGGCCGGCCCCCTTTGGGCCAGCCTCTCAGGAGTATTGGCAACTGTCCGATCTGCGCATGTTTGCAGATGTAATGCGCCAGGGGCGCCCATCGGAGGGGGCTTTCAGGCGGCGGCCTCGAGCCCGTTGGCGAAGTGGGCCCGCATGCGCTGCGCGGCGGCGTGGCCATCTCGCGCCGTGATGGCTTCGGTGATCTCGCGGTGCTCCTGCAGCGATTCGGCGATGCGCCCGCGTTTGAGCAGCGAGTTGTGGCGGTTCAGTTTCATGACCTTGCGCAGGTCGGTCACCATCTGAAGGCGCCAGCGGTTGTCGGCCATCTCGAGGATGCGCAGGTGGATGCGCTCATTGAGCTGGAAGAAGCGCTCGCGGTCATCCACGGCCTTTTCCAGTTCGTCGTGCAGGGCCTGGATCTCTTGCAGTTGCGCAGGGGTGGCGTGGTCAGCCACCTCGCCGGCAGCGTCGCTCTCGAGCAGGCTCAGCAGGTGATAGACGTCGCGCAGATCTTTCTCATTGACCTCGGTCACATAGGCGCCACGGCGCACCTTCATGGTCACCAGGCCTTCGGCCGCCAGCACCTTGATGGCCTCGCGCAGCGGTGTGCGGCTGATGCCGAACTCTTGGGCGATCTTCAGCTCGTCGATCCAGCTGCCGGGTTCGAGCTCGCGCTGGAAGATGCGCTGGCGCAGAAGCTCGGCGACTTCTTCGTACAGGGCTTTGGGCGTGAGGGTGAGGGCGGACATGGAGCGGATTGTAAGGTGCGTGGAATATTTTGAATCAATAATTATGAATGATGTAAACTGCTGCATTCAGCAGGGATACCCTGAGCCTCTATACACGCCCCTTCGGAGAAGCCTTCGCCATGAGTGATTCCCAGTCCGCCAAGCCGTCCCACCCTGAATTTGCCCCCAGCTCGCTGGAAGCCTGGGCCAAGGCCGCCGCCAAGTCGGCGCCCGGCGGTGACGTGAACGCGCTGAACTGGGTGACGCCCGACGGCATCAGCGTGAAGCCGCTGTACACCGCAGCCGACACGGCCAACCTGCCTTACGCCAACACCTTGCCGGGTTTCGAGCCCTTTCTGCGCGGCCCTCAGGCCACCATGTACGCGGTGCGCCCCTGGACCATCCGCCAATACGCCGGCTTCTCGACCGCCGAAGAGTCGAACGCCTTCTACCGCAAGGCCTTGGCCGCCGGCGGGCAGGGTGTGTCGGTGGCCTTCGACCTGGCCACGCACCGCGGCTACGACAGCGATCACCCCCGTGTGACCGGCGACGTGGGCAAGGCCGGCGTGGCCATCGATTCGGTCGAGGACATGAAGATCCTGTTCGACCAGATCCCGCTCGACAAGGTGTCGGTCTCCATGACCATGAACGGCGCCGTGCTGCCGGTGCTGGCCGGCTATGTGGTGGCGGCCGAAGAGCAGGGCGTGAGCCAGGACAAGCTGTCCGGAACCATTCAGAACGACATTCTGAAAGAGTTCATGGTGCGCAACACCTACATCTACCCGCCGCAGCCGTCGATGAAGATCATCGGCGACATCATCGAGTACACGGCCAAGAACATGCCGAAGTTCAACTCGATCAGCATCTCGGGCTACCACATGCAAGAGGCCGGTGCCAACCAGGCGCTCGAGCTGGCCTTCACCCTGGCTGACGGCAAGGAGTACGTGAAGACCGCCATCGCCAAGGGCATGGATGTGGACGAGTTCGCCGGCCGCCTGAGCTTCTTCTGGGCCATCGGCATGAACTTCTACCTGGAAGTGGCCAAGATGCGCGCGGCGCGCCTGCTGTGGTGCCGCATCATGAAGGGCTTCGACGCCAAGAACCCCAAGAGCCTGATGCTGCGCACCCACTGCCAGACTTCGGGCTGGTCGCTGACCGAGCAAGACCCCTACAACAACGTGGTGCGCACCACCATCGA
>RXJO01000091.1 GCA_003987795.1 Curvibacter sp. | reverse complement strand
CCAGGTGATGGGGATCATCTCGCTGGTGGCGTTGAGCTTCATGGTGCAGCTGCCCAAGGGGATCATGCTGCGGTCCAGGGCCAGGTCCTTGTCGGCCAGGCGGCGCAGGTAGCGCAGCATGCTGGTCTCGCTGTGGTGGGTGTTGAACACCGGGTGCGTCAGGTAGGCGCTGCTGCGGCGCAGTTCGGCCGGGATCAGCGGCTCGATGCCTTTTTCGAAGGCCGCCATGGAGGGCAGGGCCTGGCCATCCGCGGCAAAGAAGCGCCACAGGTCCTCAATGTGTTCGCGGGTGCTGGTCTCGTCGAGCGAGATGCTGAGCCTGCCGCCCTGGGACAGGCGCAGGTTCACGCCCGCAGCCAGGGCCTTGGCCAGGATGGCCTGAGCCGCAGGGCCGGCGTCCACGCTCACCGTGTCGAAAGCGGCGCTCTGGGTGATGGGCTGGCCCAATTGCTGCAGGCCAGTTGCCAGGATGGCGGTGTAGGCCGCGATGCGACCAGCGATGCGCTTGAGACCGGCGGGGCCGTGGTAGACGGTGTACATGCTGGCCACCACCGCGGGCAGCACCTGGGCGGTGCAGATGTTGGAGGTGGCTTTTTCGCGGCGGATGTGCTGCTCGCGGGTCTGCAGGGCCAGGCGGTAGGCCGGTTGACCATGGCTGTCGACGCTGACCCCCACCAGACGACCCGGCATGGAGCGCTTGAACTCATCGCGGCAGGCCATGAAGGCGGCGTGCGGGCCGCCGGCCCCCATGGGCATGCCGAAACGCTGGGTGCTGCCGATCACGATGTCAGCGTTCCACTCGCCAGGCGGGGTGAGCAGGGTCAGGGCCAGCAGATCGGCGGCCACGATGAAGGCGGCCTGCTTGGCATGCACCGTGGCCACGTCGGCCCTGAAGTCGCGAACTTCGCCAAACGTGCCGGGGTATTGGGCCACGACGGCGAAATAGTCGCGCCCGGCCAGGGCCGAGGTCCACTCTTCGGCACTGCGGGCCACGATGACCTCGAAGCCCAGCGGGGCGGCGCGGGTCTGGATCACCTCGATGCTCTGCGGGTGGCAGTCGCCGGCCACCACGATGGCGTTGGCCTTGGACTTGACCGAGCGCTTGGCCAGGGTCATGGCCTCGGCGGCGGCGGTGGCTTCGTCGAGCATCGAGGCATTGGCCATGGGCATGGCCGTCAGGTCGCACACCAGGGTCTGGAAGTTGACCAGCGCCTCCATGCGGCCTTGCGAGATTTCGGCCTGGTAGGGCGTGTAGGCGGTGTACCAGGCGGGGTTTTCCAGGATGTTGCGCAGGATCACGCCGGGGGTGTGGGTCCCGTAGTAACCCTGTCCGATGTGGCTGCGCAAGATCCTGTTCTTGGATGCCATCGCCTTCAACTCGGCCAGGGCGTCTGCTTCGGTCACGGGGGCGGGCAGGTCCATGGCCGTGCCGCGCGCGATGCTGCGCGGCACGATGCCTTCGATGAGGGCCCGGCGCGAGGCGGCACCCACGATGCTCAGCATGTGGGCTTCGTCTTCAGGGCCGATGCCGATGTGGCGGGCCCGGAATTCGGCCGGGTTCTCAAGTTCAGCGAGGGGAAGGGCGGATTGCATCAGCATGGGAAAACTCGGGGGTGAGGCGCCTGGGCTCAGGCGTTCTTGGTGAAGTCGGAGTAGGTGGTCTCGTCCATCAGGCCGTCGAGCTGGGCCGGGTTGGACAGCTTCACCTTGAAGAACCAGCCGCTGGCCAGCGGATCGCTGTTGGCCAGCGAGGGATCGTCGCGCAGGGCTTCATTGACTTCGACGATCTCGCCGTCCACCGGCATGTAGACGTCTGCGGCGGCCTTCACCGACTCGACCACGCCGGCCACGTCGCCGGCGGCAAAGGTCTTGCCGACTTCGGGCAGGTCGACGAAGACCACGTCACCGAGCGCATCCTGCGCATGGACGGTGATGCCGACCACGGCGGCGTTCTGGTCGGCGGCGTTGATCCACTCGTGCTCTTTGGAAAACTTGACGCTCATGAATTTCTCCTGAAATAGGTGTGTTGCTTGGGAGGCTGGATGCAAATCAGCCCCGGTAGTATCGGTTGGGAACGAAGGGCATGGCAGCAACTTGCATCGCGACGGGCTTGCCGCGCACGATCGCGTTGAGGCGGGTGCCCAGGGCGGCATGGTCGGCGCGCACGTAGGCCATGGCCACCGGTTGGTTGATGCTGGGGCCCAGCAGGCCGCTGCTGACCTCGCCGATGCGCTCGCCCGTCAGGGTCTGCAGCTCGGTGTGTTCGCGCACGGGCACGCGGTCAAGCGCCACCAGACCCACGCGTTTGCGGGTCAGCACGCCGGCCGTGCCCTGCAGGTCGGCCAGTTGGGCCAGAACCTTGTTTGCGCCCGGGAACCCGCCTTCGCGCTCACCGCCGGCGCGGCGCACCTTCTGGATGGCCCAGGTCAGGCCGGCTTCCACCGGGGTGGTGCTGGTGTCCAGGTCGTTGCCGTACAGGCACAGGCCTGCTTCGAGGCGCAGCGAGTTGCGCGCGCCCAGGCCGATGGGCTTGACCTCGGGTTGGGCCAGCAGGGTGCGTGCCAGGGCCTCGGCCTGGGCAGCAGGCACCGAGATCTCGAAGCCGTCTTCACCGGTGTAGCCGCTGCGGGTCACGTAGCAATCGATGCCGGCGATGCTGAAGGCGCCACCGGTCATGAACACCAACTGGGCCACACCAGGGGCCAGGCGGCTCAGGGCGGTCACCGCCTGCGGGCCCTGCAGGGCCAGCAAGGCCTGCTCGGGCAGGGGGATCACCTGGCAGAGATGGCCGATACGGGCCTGGATGTGGGCGATGTCGGCCACTTTGCAGGCGCCGTTCACGATCACGAACAGGTCCTCGCCCCGGTTGACGAACATCAGATCATCGAGGATGCCGCCGTCGTCGTTGAGCAGCAGGCCGTAGCGTTGCTTGCCCACGCCCAGGCCCATGACGTCGACCGGCATCAGGCTTTCGAAGGCTGCGGCGGCATCGGCCCCGACCAGGCGCAACTGACCCATGTGGGAGACATCAAACAGCCCAGCCGCACTGCGGGTGTGCAGGTGCTCGGCCATCAGACCCGCCGGGTACTGGACCGGCATCGAGTAGCCGGCAAAGGGCACCATGCGGGCACCGAGTTCAAGGTGCAGGGCGTTCAGGGGGGTGGTCAGCAGAGCGGAATCGGTCACGGTCAAGCCTTTGGCAGAGGGGGCACGGCACGCGCAGCCACAAGGGCTGCTGCGCAGGGGCCCCGGCTGTCCGCTTTACCTGAGAGATTCACCCGGCGATGCGGGCTTGCTCCTTCGGTGGGCCGCGCCATGCTCAGATGGTGCAGCCTCTCTCCAGCAGGGAAACGTCTGTTGCCAGACGGGTGTCAGTCCTTCTGCCTGAGCGTTAGGGCGATGCACCGGTCGGTGGGCTTCGCTTTCGCCTTCGGCGGCCCGATTCGGGATCGGGCTCTCTCCTGACGGGCGGCAGTATAACGTGGCCGCCCAGGCCTGAGGCCGATTATTTGAAACCGA
>RXJO01000287.1 GCA_003987795.1 Curvibacter sp. | reverse complement strand
GTTGGCGAAAAAAACCTTTCTTGATTTCGAGCAGCCGATTGCCGAACTCGAAACCAAAATCGAAGAACTGCGCTACGTGCAAAACGAGTCTGCGGTCGACATCTCCGAAGAGATCGATCAGCTCAGCAAAAAGAGCCAGCAGCTCACCAAGGACATCTACAGCGACCTGTCGCCCTGGCAGATCACCAAGATCGCGCGCCACCCTGAACGCCCCTACACGCTCGACTACGTGCGAGAGCTGTTCACCGATTTCATCGAAATGCACGGCGATCGCCACTTTTCGGATGACTTGAGCATCGTCGGTGGCCTGGCCCGATTCAACGGCCATGCCTGCATGGTGATCGGCCAGCAAAAGGGCCGTGACACCAAGGAGCGTGCGCTGCGCAACTTCGGCATGAGCAAGCCCGAGGGCTACCGCAAGGCCTTGCGTCTGATGAAGACGGCCGAGAAGTTCAAGCTGCCGGTGTTCACTTTCGTCGACACCCCGGGCGCCTATCCTGGCATCGACGCCGAGGAGCGTGGCCAGTCCGAGGCCATCGGCCGCAACATCTTCGAGATGGCCCAACTCGAGGTGCCCATCATCACCACCATCATCGGTGAAGGCGGCTCGGGTGGGGCGCTTGCCATCTCGGTGGCCGATCAGGTGCTGATGTTGCAGTATTCGGTCTACTCGGTGATCAGCCCCGAAGGCTGTGCCTCCATCCTCTGGAAGACCAGCGACCGTGCTCAGGATGCGGCCGATGCCCTGGGCATCACCGCGCACCGCCTGAAGGCGCTCGGCCTGGTCGACAAGATCGTCAACGAGCCCGTGGGCGGCGCCCACCGTGACCCCAAGCAGATGGCCGCCTTCCTGAAGCGCGCCCTGAACGACGCCTGGCGCCAGGTGGCCGACCTCAAGACCAAAGAGCTTGTCGACCGCCGTTACGACCGCTTGCAGAGCTACGGTCGCTACACCGACACCAAGGCTGACAGCCGCTGATCTGTCAAAGGGCCCAGTTCTGGCCTCGAGGGTGCCCGATGGATCATCCCGGCAGACCAGCGACTGCAGCGTGAACATCGCCACGGTGGCCCCTTCATGAGCACGTCTTTCGACGCCGCCCTGGCGTCTTTCCAACCCATCCTGCCCCTGGGCGTGGCCTACAGTGGTGGCGCTGACTCAAGCGCGCTGCTGCTGGCCTGTGCGCGCCGTTGGCCGGGGCAGGTTCATGCCCTGCACATCCATCACGGCCTGCAGGCCGCAGGCGATACCTTCGAGGCCCATTGCCGCGCCACCTGCCTTCGATGGCAACTGCCCCTGGTGGTGCGTCGCATCGATGCCCGCCATGCGCCCGGCCAAAGCCCCGAGGAGGCGGCCCGCCGTGGCCGCTACCAGGTATTCGACGAGGTGCTGCAGCAGGAGTGGCGCGAAGCGGGGGTGCGCACCGTGGCCCTGGCCCAGCATGCCGACGACCAGGTCGAGACCCTGTTGCTGGCGCTGTCGCGTGGTGCCGGATTGCCCGGACTGGCGGCCATGCCGGCCCGCTGGCAGCGAGGTGGCGTCGATTTCGCTCGCCCATTTCTTGGGGTGCCCGGACAGGCCCTGCGCGACTGGCTGCAGGCCCAGGGCGAGACCTGGGTCGAAGACCCCAGCAACACCGATCTGCGCTTCACCCGCAACCGCATCCGGCACGAGCTGCTGCCCGCCCTGCAGGCCGTGTTCCCCGCGTTCCGTGACACCCTGGCCCGCAGCGCGGCGCACGCCGCGCAGGCGCAGACCCTGCTGCAGCAAATGGCCTGCGACGATCTGCAGCAGGTGGGCAACCCGCCGGTGATTGCCCTGTTGCGTGCCCTGGCCCCCGAGCGCCAGGCCAATGTCCTGCGGCACTGGCTGCTGTCGGTGCATGGCACCACGCCCAGTGCCGCACAGCTTCACGAGCTGCTGCGCCAGGTGCAGTGCTGCACCACCCGCGGGCACCAGATCCGGCTCAAAGTGGGGCTCGGACAGGTGCAGCGCCAGGGGGCGGTGCTCGATTGGTACAATTAGGGGGTTTTGGTCCCCACTTTTTGCACGAAAACGGGCGGCGCACCAAAACGACTTTTCAACCTGCGCCGCTGATTCCCGAGTTTCGTACCCCGACACACCAATGGCATTGATCGTTCACAAATACGGCGGCACGTCGATGGGCTCGCCCGAGCGCATCCGCAACGTGGCCAAGCGCGTCGCCAAATGGGCTCGCGCAGGTCACCAGATGGTGGTGGTTCCGAGCGCCATGAGCGGCGAAACCAACCGCCTGCTGGGTCTGGCCAAGGAGCTGGCACCGTCCAAGTCATCGGCGGCCTACACCCGCGAGCTCGACATGCTGGCCGCCACTGGCGAGCAGGCTTCGTCGGCTCTGCTGGCCATCGCGCTGCAGGCTGAAGGCATGGAGTCGGTCAGCTACGCTGGCTGGCAGGTCCCCATCAAGACCAACAGCGCCTTCACCAAGGCCCGCATCGAATCCATCGATGACGACCGCGTGCGGGCCGACCTGGCCGCCGGCAAGGTGGTGGTCATCACCGGCTTCCAGGGCGTGGACGAAGAAGCCAACATCACCACCCTGGGCCGGGGCGGCAGCGACACCTCGGCCGTGGCCGTGGCCGCCGCCATGAAGGCCTCCGAGTGCCTGATCTACACCGATGTGGACGGCGTCTACACCACCGACCCGCGCGTGGTGCCCGAAGCACGTCGCCTGCAGACCGTGAGCTTTGAAGAAATGCTCGAAATGGCCTCGCTGGGCTCCAAGGTGCTGCAGATCCGCTCGGTCGAATTTGCCGGCAAGTACAAGGTGCCGCTGCGCGTGCTGTCCAGCTTCACCCCATGGGACATTGACATCAACGAAGAAGCCAAGTCCGGCACGTTGATCACTTTTGAGGAAGACGAAAAAATGGAACAAGCCGTCGTATCCGGCATCGCGTTCAACCGTGACGAAGCCAAGGTTTCCGTGCTGGGCGTGCCCGACAAGCCCGGTATCGCGTACCACATCCTGGGCGCTGTCGCCGATGCCAACATCGAAGTCGACGTGATCATCCAGAACATCAGCAAGGACGGCAAGACCGACTTCAGCTTCACCGTGCACCGTGGCGAATACGCCCGCACCGTCGAACTGCTGAACACCAAGGTGCTGCCCAGCCTGGGCGCCGCCGAAGTGGTGGGCGACACCAAGATCTGCAAGGTCAGCATCGTGGGCATCGGCATGCGCAGCCACGTGGGTGTGGCCAGCAAGATGTTCCGTAGCCTGTCGGAAGAAGGCATCAACATCCAGATGATCTCCACCTCCGAAATCAAGACCTCGGTCGTGATCGACGAGAAGTACATGGAACTGGCCGTGCGCGCCCTGCACAAGGCCTTCGATCTGGACCAGCCAGTTTCCTGAAACAGGCCAAAAACTAGGCTAGAATAGCGGAATTGCTGGAAACGTGACCGAGTGGCCGAAGGTGCTCCCCTGCTAAGGGAGTATGGGGTGTAGAGCCTCATCGAGGGTTCGAA
>RXJO01000412.1 GCA_003987795.1 Curvibacter sp. | reverse complement strand
GAAATTTGGTCCGCGTCGGCCGGAAAGTCGCGTCAGTACTGGATGGACCTACCGTCGAAAATTGCACAGCAATCAAACAGACCCCTAAGAAGGTCGTGTTCCAGCTTCAGATTGCGAATTTCACTTTGGAGCGCCGCGACCTGCTGTTCCAGATCGTTCTGGTCCGATTCTGATGGCGGGCTCTTTTCTCGTTTCATGGATGCCGGGGCCTCTCGGCCAAGTAACTGATTCTTCCAGTTGTACAGCGTCACACGGGCGACGTCCAGCTTTGAGGCTACATCCTGCGCACTGCCCTCGCGCGTACACAACTCGTAGACAGCTGCGCGCTTCGAGTCCAATGAGGCTGCCGGTTTGCTCACCTTGCCAACAACGGTTTTCTTAGTTTCTGGATAGCGTTCGCCAACCCACTCGGAAAGCTTTTGTCGAGAGGGATAGCCCAACGTCCGGCGGGTAAAAGCAAAGCACCGCCCGTGATTGACGTAATGCTCGATGGCGGTGTTCTTCTGCTCGTCCGAGTATTTTGGAAGCGAGCGCATGTATTTCTGCTGTAAGTATCCTCCCTCCTCAAATTCGGCGCACCAAGCTTTGAGCGAATTCTTCGTCGGATAACCCAGCTCGCGGATGGTCGCTTGAAGGCGCCTCCCGTACTTCAGATAAAGCTTTACTGCCCGAAGGCGCTCTTCGTATGAATACATGGACTACTCCCAAATAGTCCAAGATTTTGTCCGCATCCCCCCATAGCCAATTTTGGGTAGATCCAAACACCAGTTTTTGTGGATTTTTTAATCCGGACAATCTTGTATTATCGATGGGGATTTGAATGTCTATCAATATATAAAACCGATAAGTTTTTAAAAGGATGGAAATGAAACACGGCATCGGTTGCGGCATCCTTGTTGAGCGCTTATCGCACTCGCCATCCGGATGCTGTGATCGACAAGGTCGATTATTTTCGGCGGCACCGACCAGTGATCCCCCATTTCGACGACTGACGCGCCTTATCGGGATCAGCGAAATCCAGCGCGGCCGCTCGCGCCGCTCTTGCGCTGCGCACAGTGCCGGATCAATTGCGTTGCCGGCTCAGCCACTCTGCAGGGGTGTAATCCATCTTGCGCCGGAATGCGCGCGCCAGCGCGGACGGGCTTTCGTACCCGACCTGGCCGGCAATCAGCTTCATCGGCTGCCCTGCCAGCAATTGCTGTTGCGCCAGCATGATGCGCCAGCGCGTCAGGTAATCCAGCGGCGTCGCGCCGACCGTGGCGCGGAAGTGATCGGCAAACCGCGCCCGGGACATGCCGGCCGTGGTCGCCATGGACTCGATGGTCCAATCGGCCGCCGGATGGGCGTGGACGGCTCCCAGTGCGCGCGCCAGGCGTGGATCCGACAATCCGGCGAGCAGTCCCCCTTCGATTTTCTGATGCGCGATCAGATGGCGCAGGATCTGGATAATGAGCAGCTCAAACAAGCGGTCCAATATCGCCATGCGCCCTTCTCCGGACGCCTGCGCTTCGCTGAATAGCCATGCGAGCAAGGGGCCGGCTTGAACCAGTTCATCGATATGTATCGCTACCACTTCAGGCATCGCCTGCGCGATGGGATTGTGGGCGCCGCCCTGGAACTGCAGCGATGCGCACGTCAGTTCCACTGCCTCGCCGTCCGCCACGAAAAAGCGGTGTTTCACGCCGCGGGGAAAGCAGATCAGGCTCGGCCCTTGCACCGGCATGATCTTGCCGTCGGACAGATGGATGCGCATCCTACCCGACCTGAGCAAGTGCAGATGCCCGTCCGGCTTGCCGTCCTCACCAAAGCTGGCGATGCCGCACAGGCTGCCGTTGTAGAACACGCCGGCATGCACGTTAAAACCTTGAAGCATCGCTGAGAGCTGATCAATTTGCATAAGACGATTGGTACATAAGTTGAGACTCCCGGAATGCAATGCAGTCGACTATCGGCGCAATATACACCTCAAGCAGTCCCACAAACTCCACAGGAGAACATCATGCACGTTAAAAAAATGTTAGACAAAGTAAAATCCGGCGCCGACGTCACGCCTATCGAAGCGCGTGACGCCATGCTGGGCTGTTTCGTCACCATCCACGGCGATTCGCTCAAGCGCGGCGCCACGCTGCTGGGCAAGTCGCTAACCGACGCGGAAGCCGAAAAGCATGCGACCGTGATCATGAAGGGTTTGCTTGGCAACAGCTGGGACAAGCCGACCTCGAAGTCGCTGCACGACGCGCGCATTGCCATGGACCGCAAGATGAGCTTTTCGAAAGCGCCGCAGGATCTGCAGGACATGCACAACCAGACCTGCAATCTGATCGTCAGCAAAATCTGATCGCAGTGCCGGCGGCACAGCGCCATCTGGTCGACTGTGCCGCTAGCGCCTCGCCTCCTGCACCTTGGCCGAATCGGATTGACATCAGTGAACTGCTGATCGTTCCATCGGCCCCCCCCATAACGCGCAAACGCGGACGTCATGGCTTAGCGGGCTTGGGCAGGCGATCCAGGAACGCTGCCATCAGCCGCGCGATGTCGTCCGGCTTGTCCTGGGCGGCGAAATGTCCCGCGTCGAGCACGTGCACTTCGGCGTCGGGCACATCCTGCTGATATGCGGCGACTTCATCGATCTGGAACGACGGGTCGTAACGCCCCCACAGCACCAGCGACGGCGGCCGATGTTCGCGCAGCCAGGCGCCCCAGGCGGGATAGCTGGCGACATTGGTGCGGTAGTCGTAGAACAGGTCCGTCTGGATGTCCGACTGGCCGGGACGCGACAGCAGCATCTGCTCGTCATCCCAGCGGTCAGGATCGACCGTGTCGTGCGCCGGATTCGATCCTATGTGCCGCTGCCGAGTCGTCGCCGGCGCCAGGAAAACCGTCCGCAGCGCCGTTTCATGTCCGGCGCGGTCGGCCCAGAACTCGCGGCGCTTGGCCCACAGCGGGCCGAGGCCGGCGTCGTGCGATACCGCGTTCTGGATCACGAACGCCCGCACCCGTTCAGGATGGGCGAGCGCCAGCCGCATGCCCACCGGTCCGCCATAGTCCTGCATGTACAACACGTATTGTTTCAGGCCGACCGCCGCCGTGAAGTGGTCGATCACCTTGGCCAGATGGTCGAAGGTGTAGGCAAACGTCGCCGCCGACGGAGCGTCGCTGTGCCCGAAACCGGGGTAGTCCGGCGCGATCAGGTGGTAGCGTGACGACAGGCGCGCAAACAGCGGCTCGTACATTCTCGACGACGAAGGGAAGCCGTGCAGCAACAGCACGGTCGGCGCATCGACAGGCCCCGCTTCGCGGTAAAAAATCGACAGCCCGTCCACCTGCACCGTCTTATAGTGGGTTTCCGCCTGTGCCGGGCGGCTCGGGCCAGCAACACTCAGCACCGCGGCTGCGCTAAGCATCAATAACAGCGATTTGATGGTCATGATCGAATCTCCTTGAGTTGATTTATATAACCTATAAAACATCAATTACAGGGTTACCCCGACAGCAATAACC
>RXJO01000014.1 GCA_003987795.1 Curvibacter sp. | reverse complement strand
TGGTGCGGCTGTCGATCTTGCTGCTCACCTGGAAGGCGATGCGGGTCGGGATGTTGGCCTTGATCAGGCCGGTGATCACGTCCACGCTGGGGCGCTGGGTGGCCAGGATCAGGTGGATGCCGGCGGCACGGGCCTTCTGGGCCAGACGGGCGATCAGTTCCTCGATCTTCTTGCCCACCACCATCATCAGGTCGGCCAGTTCGTCGATCACCACCACGATGTGGGGCAGACGCTGCAGCGGCTCGGGGCTTTCGGGGGTCAGGCTGAAGGGGTTGTAGATGAACTCCTCTCGCGCCTTGGCCTCATCGATCTTGGTGTTGTAGCCCGCCAGGTTGCGCACCCCCAGCTTGCTCATCAGCTTGTAGCGGCGCTCCATCTCGGCCACGCACCAGGTCAGGCCGTTGGCCGCCTGCTTCATGTCGGTGACCACCGGGGCCAGCAGGTGAGGAATGCCCTCGTAGACCGACATTTCCAGCATCTTGGGGTCGATCATCAGCAGGCGCACATCACGGGCCTCGGCCTTGTACAGCAGCGACAGGATCATGGCGTTGATCCCCACCGACTTGCCCGAACCCGTGGTGCCGGCCACCAGCACGTGCGGCATCTTGGCCAGATCAGCCACCACCGGGTTGCCGATGATGTCCTTGCCCAGGCCCATGGTCAGCAACGATTTGGCCTCGTGGTAGATCTGAGAACCCAGGATCTCGCTGAGCTTGATGGTCTGCCGCTTGGCATTGGGCAGCTCCAGTGCCATGTAGTTCTTGCCCGGGATGGTCTCGATCACGCGGATCGACACCAGGCTCAGGGAACGGGCCAGGTCCTTGGCCAGGTTCACCACCTGCGAGCCCTTCACGCCCGTGGCAGGCTCGATCTCGTAACGGGTGATGACCGGGCCGGGCGAGGCCAGCACCACCCGCACCTCGACGCCGAAGTCCTTGAGCTTCTTCTCGATCAGGCGGCTGGTCATCTCCAGGGTTTCCGGCGATACCGTCTCCTGACGCAGCAAGGCCCCATCGAGCAGGTCCACCTGGGGCAGCTTGCTGTCAGGCATGTCGGTGAACAGAGGCTTTTGGCGCTCCTTGACGACGCGCTCGCTCTTGGGCACATCGATCATCACCGGCTCAACGATCTGCACCGGTTGCGGATGATGCTCGCGGATCTCGATGCGCTCCTCGTGCACCACCTCCTCGCGCTCGCGCGCCGCACGCTTGCCCACCGCCAGGTCTTCGGCGATCTCGCTCTTCTTGCGGCGCGATTGCACCAGCGAATCAAGGGCCCCGCCGAGCCGCTCGGCCGCCTGCCCCCAGGAAAAACGGAACACCAGGGCGCTGCCGATCAGGCCCACCGTCAGCGTCAGCAGGGCCGACCCGGTGAAGCCCAGCCATTTCATCAGCATCGGGCCGATCAGATAGCCCAGTACACCGCCGGCATGCCCCGGCAGGTGCCCCTCGAAGCGGTACAGGCGGGTCCACTCGAGCGCGGTGCTGGCCAGCACCAGCAGCACCAGCCCCAGCCAGAAGGACCAGCGCGCGCCGACCTGCCCTCCCTCGTCGGCCCGCATCCAACGCGCCAGGCTGGCCAACCAGGCCCGCACGGCCGCCGCCACCCCCCACCAGACGGAGAACCCCAGCATGAAATAGCTGACATCGGCCAGCCAGGCCCCCAGGCGTCCGCTCCAGTTCAAGACCTTGAGGCTGCCTCCGGTGGTCGACCAGGCCGGGTCTTGCGCGTGATAGGTCAGCAGGGCCAGCAGCCACAGCACCAGCAGGGCCGCCCAGATGATCAGGCCGATCTCGTGGGTGAAACGGCTGACTCCATAGCGCACCGGGGCCTCGCGATCACGGGCCGGGGCGGAAGAGTTCAGGGTGTGAAGAGAATAGGTCATAGGCGCTCGAGGACGGCAAGCTTAGCGCAGCAGGCACAGGCTGCACCGCTGAGCCCGCCCTCATTTCAGGTCAGCTGCAGCAGGCGGTCCTTGACCGTCATGCAGCCGGCCTCGTCGGTCTGCACGAAGCCTCGCTCCTCCAGGTCTTTCATGACCCGGCTGACCATTTCGCGCGAGGCGCCCACCATCTTGGCGATGTCCTGGCGCGACAGTTTGTCACGGATCACCAGCGCGCCATCAGGGCCTTCGCTGGCGTGCTCCATCAACGCCCGGGCCACCCGGCCATAAACGTCCATCAGGGCCAGGGATTCGATCTTCTGGTCCGCCTGACGCAGGCGCTGCACCAGGCGCTTCATCACGGCATAGGCGACACTGCTGTTGTCCTGCAGGCAGCGCAGAAACTCGACCCGGCCCAAGGTCAGCACATCGGTCTGGATTTCGGCCCGCACGGTGGCCGAATGGGTCTGGTTGTCGATCAAACTCATTTCACCCAGGTGATCTCCCGTGCGCAGGGTGGCCAGGATCACTTCCCGGCCGCGCTTGTCAGTCGTGATCACGCGGACCCGGCCATTGAGCAAGATGAAGAGCGAATCTGATTTGCTGTCCTGCTCCACCAGCGCCTCGCCGCGCTTGAAACGCCGTTTGACCACCACCCGGGAGATCAACTCTGCCTGGGCCGCGGTCAGCAAGGCGAACAAAGGCACACGCCGCAGCAGTTCAAGGTTGGACACCATGGTCGTCATGTCGTGAAATCTCCTTGGCACATCCGGCCTCATCACCAGACACACAGATTAACAGGGGCTTGCTGCGCCCAGCAGGGCCTGGACCCGATTAGGTTCTTACAATCGCGATCATTGAAAACACAGGGTCACCGATCAGGTGACACCGGTTGATACTTCGACTGTACGCCCCAGATCAGGGGATCAACGGTCGCTATTTCATCAGGCTTTTACCATGTCCAACACCAAACACGCCAAAGTTCTCATTCTCGGCTCCGGCCCCGCCGGCTACACCGCCGCAGTCTATGCAGCGCGCGCCAACCTGAACCCGGTGCTGGTCACCGGCATGGCCCAGGGCGGCCAACTGATGACCACCACGGAAGTGGACAACTGGCCCGCCGACGTGAACGGCGTGCAGGGCCCCGAGCTGATGCAGCGCTTCCTGGAGCACGCCGAGCGCTTCAAGACCGAGATCGTCTTCGACCACATCAATTCGGTGGATCTGTCCAAGCGCCCCTTCACCCTGAACGGCGACAGTGGCCAATACACCTGCGACGCCTTGATCATCGCCACGGGCGCCTCGGCCAAGTACCTGGGCCTGCCATCGGAGCAGAACTTCATGGGCCGTGGCGTGTCGGGCTGTGCCACCTGTGACGGTTTCTTCTACCGCGACCAGGACGTGTGCGTGGTCGGTGGCGGCAACACCGCGGTCGAAGAAGCCCTTTACCTGTCGAACATCGCCCGCAAGGTGACCCTGATCCACCGCCGCGACAAGTTCAAGGCCGAACCCATCCTGGTCGACAAAGTGGCCGAGAAGGTGGCCGCGGGCAAGATCGAACTCAAGCTCTTCCGCACCCTGGAAGAGGTTCTGGGTGATGCCTCGGGCGTGACCGGCGTGCGCCTGAAGAGCACCGAAGACGGCAGCACCGAAG
>RXJO01000082.1 GCA_003987795.1 Curvibacter sp. | reverse complement strand
CGCGGCGTCGGCCACCGGGCCGGGGTAGCGCTGGACGCGCGCCACCAGCGGCTTCAGCTCGGGCTGCCGGACCTGCACGCCGGCAGCGGACCTGAGCCGGGGCTTGTCGGCCGGCAGCGGCTCAGGCGCCACCGCCCTGGCCTGCTCCCAGCCAGCGGCAAAGGCCTTCAGGCTGGGCTTGACGCCGACACCACCGCGCTCGATGGTCTTCTCGAACTGCTGTCGATTGAAAGGCAAGGCCTCGGAGCCGCACAGCGCGCCGAACAGCACCGCGCTGATCACGCTGCCTGTGCGCTCGGCCACCGCCGCCATGTCGAAGGCCACCAAGGTGCGCGCCGCCTGCCGCGCCCGCGCCAACAGCGCCTCGCCATCCACGCGCCCATCGCCCATGGCCATCTTTTCGGTCATCGAGTAGACCCGGTGCGTCGAGCTGATCAGGGTGCTGCGATCGGGGGTGACGAAGCCCCGCTGCACGGCCCGCCCGGCCTCCATGAGCTCCGAGGCCATCACGATGTCCACATCGCCGGGCATGGGCGCCTGGGCCAGGACAGGCAGCCGGGCCCCGGGGCTGTCTGCACCCGGGAACAGTTCGACGTAGAAGATGGTCGCGCCCGTGCGCTGCGCCACACCAGCCACCGAGGTGGTCTGGGCAAAGTAGCCATTGGCTTCGCCGAGATCGACGATCCAGTCGGCGAGCACACCACCGCCCTCGCCGCCCATGGCAAGAATGGCGATCTTGATCGGTTCAAGAGACATCAGAGGACTCCAATACACAACAGAAAAAACAAGCCGGTCTCACCCCTCCAGGCACGGGGTGCGAGGGCAGCCCCTTGCGCAAGCCTTCCGGTCGCCTGCTCAATGGGGGGTCGGGACATCCAGGCCATCGAGATGAGGCTTCGACCGATCTGGCTCAGAAGGCCAGGCGTTCACGGCGACGCGCCTCCAGGCGCTGCAGGCCGCTGATGACCAGGCCGCGCATCCGCTGGCGCAGACGGTCCCAGCGCGTCGGGTTGCTGACGATCTGGGCCCGGTAGAAAGAGGGGCAGAGCACGGCGGCATGGGCCACTTCGCCGCAGTTGCCGCAACCCACGCAGCTGTCGATCACCATCGCGACGGGATCGGACCGCAGCGGATCGGGGTTGGTGCGCACCGACAGCGATGGGCAGCCGGACAGACGGATGCAGGAGTGGTCGCCGGTGCAGGTGTCGGGGTCGACGCCGAAGCGCTCACGCACCACCCGTTGGCCGTCGGCCAGGGCCTTGCGCACCTGCTTCTTCTCTCGCCGCTGCTTGTTGAGCATGCATTCGCTCTGGGCGATCAACACCTTGGGGCCGGGCGTCTCGGTGGTCAGCGCCTCGCGCAGGGCGCCCATCATGGCCTTGAGGTCATAGGTGCGCCGCACGGTCCGCACCCAGTCGACCCCGACCCCGCGGACGGCCTGCTCGATCTCATGTCCGGTGCTGCGCGACGCATTCACGGCGCGCGAGGACGGGATGTCTTGCCCCCCGGTGGCCGAGCTGTAGTTGTTGTCGATGATCAGCGTGAGGTTGTCACTGCGGTTGAAGACCGAATTGACGATGCCGCTGCTCAAGCCGTTGTGCCAGAAGCCGCCATCGCCCATCACCGCGATGGCGCGCTTGCCGGCCGCGGCACTGCCGGGCACCACATTGAGCGCGGCCGCCCCGGCGGCACCCAGGCCGTAGCCCATGGTGGTGTTGCCCAGATTGAACGGCGGCAGGATCGAGAACAGGTGGCAGCCGATGTCGGCGCTGAAATGATGCGGCCCCAGCTCGCGCTCGATGAGCTTGACCGCGGTGAAGATCGGACGCTCCGGGCAGCCCGTGCACAGGCCGGGGGGACGGGCGTGGACGATGTCCTCCAACGGCGCCAGGTCGGTGGGGGCGGGCGTGGCGCTCGCCACAGGCGCCGCCGGGGCCTGTGCCACCAGCGGGATGACCCGGCGTGGGGCCACCTGAGCGGGCTCGGGCGGGATCACGCCGTACTGCGTGAGGAAGGCGCGCACACCGCTGAGCACGGTGGCGCTGTTGTAGTCACCCGCCAACGGCAGCACGTCCTTGCCATGCAGCGCAGTGACCAGGCCACGCTGGCGCAGGATGGCCGCCACGTTCTGCTCGACGAAATTGGGCTGCCCCTCCTCCACCACCAGCAAGGCCCGCTTGCCTTGGCAGAAGCGTTCGAACTCGGCATCCACCAACGGGTAGGTGACGTTCATCACATACAGCGGCACCTCGGTGTCGCCGTAGGCATTGGCCAGGCCGAGCTTCTGCAGCACCCGGATCACGGTGTTGTAGTTGCCCCCTTGCAGGGCAATGCCGACATCGCGAGCATCCTCGGCAAAGAACTCATTGAGCTGACGATCCTGGATGAACTTCTGGGCGGCGGGCCAGCGCTTCTGGATCTTCTCGCGCTCGTGCAGAAAGCTGGCCGGCGGCAGGACGATGCGGTCCAGATCGCGCACCGGGTTCTCGAGGGCGTCTTTCACCGTGAAGGCGGGTGGTCGGTTGTCGGCGGCGACAAAACGGCCGTGCAGGTGACAGGAGCGGATGCGCATCTGCAGCATCACCGGCGTGTTGCTGGCTTCCGACAGGTCGAAGCCATCTTTGACCGCCTTCACGATGCAGGGCAGGTTGGGACGCGGATCGAGCAGCCACATCTGCGACTTCATGGCGAAGGCGTGGCTGCGCTCCTGCATGATGGAAGAGCCTTCGCCGTAGTCTTCGCCCACGATGATCAGGGCCCCGCCGGTGACCCCGCCCGAGGCCAGGTTGGCCAGTGCGTCCGAGGCCACATTGGTGCCCACCGTGGCCTTGAAGGTGATCGCGCCACGCAAGGGGTAGTTGACGGAGGCGGCCAGCATGGCAGCCGCCGTGGCTTCGCTGGCACTGTTCTCGAACCGGATGTGGTGTTCGGCCAGGATGTCCTGGGCATCGGACAGCACATCCATCAGGTGCGAGATCGGCGAGCCCTGGTAGCCCCCGACATAGGCCACGCCAGACTCCAGCAGCGCCTTGGTGACCGCCAGAATGCCCTCGCCGCTGAACACCTCGCCAGCGCCCATGCGCAGCTTCTTTACTTCGTCGACAAATGATCGTTCCGCCATGGTGATTTCCGCTTGTTGATGCCCGGCTGATGCCGGATGAACGTACTTTCGCGGCCCCGAAACCCGGCGTCAATCCATGATTAATCATGTATTTGAGCTTCGTGCGATCTTTGGATAAGTGCTGCCTCAAAACGGATACCAGGGCCATGATCAGGCCCCGAATCGGCCGGGGCAGGCGCCAGGCCCGTGGCGTGCGAACTCGGTCTTGCGTCATCAGCGGATTCGACAAATGCTGCTTTGCGACCGCTCATTTCTCTTGATAACAGAAGGGTTTGCAGTATTCGGACAGCGTGTGCAGCATTTGGACAGGCACGGATCTGGTGCCTCGGGGCGGCGATGACATGGCGCCCCAGCCTGGACCGCAGCAGGGCTTCAAAACCGACTCGAATTGGTGAATACCCGGGTTGGAATGCACCGAAATC
>RXJO01000502.1 GCA_003987795.1 Curvibacter sp. | reverse complement strand
CTTTTCGTAGCCGTAATTCGGTGTTGCCAAGTCGGGTTCTCCTGATCGGGTTGAAGTCCACTGTAACACCCAGCGGGTGACGCTCAACCCATGACGTCGGCCGCACCGGCTGCGGGCTCGTTGGGCCATTGCACGGAACCCCGGTAGGCATGCCAGCTGGCGTGGCCCAGCCAGGGCCCCACCAAGACGATGCCGGCCCCCCAGGGCCAGAGGGCCGCCACAGCCAAGACCGTGATCAGAGCGGCCCAGAAAAGCATGATGCCGGTGTGGGTGAAGACCACCCGCAGGCTGGTGATGGCCGCCGTGATGGCATCGGTGTCGCGGTCGAGGATCATCGGGATGGAGACCACGGCGATCGAATACACCAGGCTGGCG
Source organism: Curvibacter sp. (assembly GCA_003987795.1). Classification (GTDB taxonomy): domain Bacteria; phylum Pseudomonadota; class Gammaproteobacteria; order Burkholderiales; family Burkholderiaceae_C; genus Curvibacter. The sequence goes on along the minus strand of RXJO01000502.1, from coordinate 3,125 downwards.
AAAATGCCGCCGACGACGGTGTAGACGGCCACGAACTCCCAGTTGTCGGGGTTGAAGATGGCGTCGATGACGCCCGTGGTGGAAGGCATGCCGGTGTTGAAGAACACCGCAAACACCACCAGAGAAGCCCGTCCCCACAACAGTTCGAGCACGATCATGACCAGCACCAGCATGGCCATGCTGCCCAGGTGCCGGTCCCAGCAGGTGATGGACAGGCCCAGCTCGGGTCGCTGACCGGCTTCGCGGCGGCGACTCACGTCATACAGGCCCATGGCCATGAAAGGCCCCACCAGCAGGCAGCCCGAGGCAATCGACATGGTGTACTCGGGACTGCTGCGAAACACCCAGCCCAGCACCAGGGCCATGCCCCAGAAACACAGGCCGTAGAACAGGGCGATGCCCGGAGCCGCCACGACATCGAGCGCGCCACGCTGCAGCCAGCGCAGGGGATCGGCCCAGTGCAATTGAGCCAGGGTCAGCCGGTCGGCCTCCGCACTGTCGGGGTGGTGGACCGAAGGCTCCGCGGGTGCAGGGGCGGCAGCGGGTCGGTGGAAATCAGGATGCGGCAAGGGTGCGGCCATGACGGGAGCTTCCTTTCGACGGCCCGGAAAACCCGGGTCAGCCTGCAGGCTAGCCCGGCAAGGCCAGCCTCGGTACTCAGGAAACTACCAACCCGGCCGCAAATCGCTCAGCGATCCGACAGATGCAAGGCCAGCGCCTGCGCCAGGTCGGCCTGCAGGTCCTGCACCGCCTCCAGGCCGATCGAGAAGCGCACCACCGTGCCGGCATGCAAGTGGGGCTGAGGCCGGCTGCGCATGCTGGGCAGGTGATAGGGCACGACCAGACTGATGGGTCCGCCCCAGCTGTAGCCGAGCTTGAACAGGCGCAAGGCGTCGCAGAAGGCATCCACCTGGGCCGCGCTGTAGCGCTCGTGCACCACGATGCTGAACAGGCCGGCGGCCTGGGCAACTTGCCCCTGGGCACCGCACAATGCCTGCCATTGGGCATGCCCGGGGGACTGCGCCAGGGCCGGATGCAACACCTGGGCCACGGCAGGCTGGGCCTGCAGCCACTGCGCCAGGCTGCGAGCCGCCACGTCATGGGCCTGGTAACGCAGAGCGATGCTGGGCAGCGAGCGCAACACCGACTCGACATCGTTGGCACCGACGCCCAAACCCAGTCGCATGTGCGTGCCCTTGAGTCGCAGATGCAAGGCCTCGTCGCGGGTGATGATGCTGCCCATCAGCACGTCGCCGCCACCGCTGGGGTATTTGGTCAGGGCCTGGGCACTGATGTCCACCCCCCAGCCCTGGCCGAAGTCGAAGGGCTTGAACGCCAGGCCTGCACCCCAGGTGTTGTCGAGCGCTGAAATCACGCCGTGCTCACGACAGATCGCCGTGAGCGCAGGAAGATCCGGGAACTCCATGGTGACCGAACCAGGGGCTTCCAGCCAGACCAGGCGGGTTCGCTTGCCGATGCGGGCAGCCAGATCTGACGGATCGAGCGGGTCGTACCACTGGTGCGAAATACCCCAGCGCGCCAATTCGTCCTCTGCCAGCGCCTTGTTGGGGCCGTAAGCGTTGTCCGGAATCAGGATCTCGTCGCCCTGGCTCAGCAAGCCCAGGGCAACGGTGGCCAAGGCCGCCAGCCCACTGGGCACGAGCAGGCATTGCAGCCCGCCTTCCAGTTGGCACAGGCGCTCTTCGAGCGTGAACGTGGTGGGCGTGCCGTGCAGCCCGTAGGTGTAGCCCGAACGCCCTCGCCAATCGCGCTTTCGCATGGCGGCCGTGTCGGCGAAGATCACCGTCGAGGCCTTGTGAACGCCGGGCTGGGGAGCCTGGAAGCCGGCCGGCGGCTGGTAGGGATGATGGATCAGCTGAGTGATCGGATCGCGGGAATCTGGGCTTGAATCGGTCATGGCCCGATGTTATCTCTGGCCGATGCGGCTCGAACCATGGGACGCTTGTGGTAGCTTCAAAGGACCCCACCCCCGCACTGCCCACGCTGAATGAGGCAGGCACCGAGCCCGGAAGCCGCTGTGAAAAACGACCGTCTGCATCGCCTGTTCCCCTTCCTCAACTGGCCTAGGCCCTCTCGCGACACCCTGCTGGGCGAGTTTGCCGCGGGCATGACGGTGGGCTTGATGCTGCTGCCGCAAGGCGTGGCCTATGCCGCTTTGGCCGGAATGCCCCTGATCACCGGGATCTACGCCTCGATCGTGCCCGCCGTGGTGGCTGTGCTCTGGAGCTCCTCCACCCGCCTCGGCGTGGGTCCGACGGCATTGAGCAGCCTGTTGATCGGAGCTTCGCTGTCGGGCCTGGCCGAACCGGCCAGCGACACCTGGGTGGCATTGGCGGTCTGGCTGGCCTTGATGTCGGGTGCGCTTCAACTGCTGCTGGGGCTGGGGCGTTTCGGCTGGCTGCTGAACCTGGTGAGCTCACCTGTGCTCTCTGGCTTCACGCAGGCCGCGGCCTGGCTGATCCTGGGCTCGCAGATGCGGGCATTGACCGGCTTGGCACCGGACAGCAGCGACTGGCTCTCCCTTGGCCAACATGACCTGCTGGCGCTGGGCTTCGGCGTCGGCTCGCTGACGGCACTTTTGCTGGCCAAGCGCTTTGTCCCGCGCTGGCCGGCCGCGATGATCATCGTGGTGGTGGCCGGGGTGCTCAGCGCAAGCCTCGGTTTTGCCCAGTCTGGAGGGGCCGTGGTCGGCGCGCTGCCCTCGGGCTTACCCCACTTCTACTGGCCGGGCGGCTTGTCCATGGGCGCCTTTGGTCAACTGGTGATGCCAGCCCTGGTGATCACGCTGATCAGCTTTCTGGAGACAGCCTCCAGTGCCAAGGTCGAAAACCAGCGGGGTGGTACGCAGTGGAACGAAAACCAGGACCTGATCGGCCAGGGACTGGCCAAGATCGCTTCAGGCTTGAGCGGCTCATTTCCCATCAGCGCGTCGTTTTCGCGCTCGGCCATCAACCTGTACGCGGGAGCCAAGACCGGTTGGGCCACACTGTTCTCGGTGCTGCTGGTCGTGATCGTGCTGCTGTTCCTGACTCCCTACATGTACCACGTGCCGCTAGCAGTGCTGGCGGTCATCGTCGTGGCCGCGGTCCTGAACCTGGTCCGCC
>RXJO01000558.1 GCA_003987795.1 Curvibacter sp. | reverse complement strand
ACGCGACAAGGGCCACAGGCGGGTGCCCGAGCCACCGCACAAGATCAAGGGTTGAACAACAGTTGTCGTCACGATGTGCCTTTTGCTTTGTTCTGTTTGTTGTGTTGGTGCTTGTCTGCTTGCTCGGCCAGGCCCGCTCAATCGGCCTTGGCAAGAGCCACGCCTGCTGGTTTGCCACGGCCAATGCCGTGGTATTCCAGCCCGGCAGCGGCCACGGCCTCGGGGTCGTATTGGTTGCGGCCGTCAAACACCAGGGGTTGGCGCAGGCTTTGGCGCATCTGGGCCAGGTCAAAGCCTCTGAACTCTTTCCACTCGGTCACCAGCAGCAGGGCATCGGCCTGTTGCAGGGCTTCGGCGGCGGTGTCTACATACACCACGCGGGGCAGCAGTTCGGGCACGCCAGCAAAATCGAGCGCAATGCTGCGCTGGGCTTCGGCCTTGGCAATCGGGTCGTAGGCGCGCACGCTGGCACCGCGGTGCAGCAATTGCTTGATGATGTGGCGGCTGGGCGCCTGGCGCATGTCGTCGGTGTTGGGCTTGAAGGCCAGGCCCCAGATGGCAAAGGTCTTGCCACGCAAATCGTCGCCCAGGCGGGCGGTCAGCTTGCGCACCAGCACGTCAAACTGGTGCTGGTTGGCTTCTTCCACCGCCTCCAAGACGCGCATGGGGTGGCCCCATTCGGCAGCGGTGCGGCGCAGGGCCTGCACGTCTTTCGGAAAGCACGATCCGCCATAGCCGGTGCCGGCGTACAAAAAGCTGTAGCCAATGCGGCTGTCGCTGCCAATGCCCAGGCGCACCTGCTCAATATCGGCGCCCACCTCGTCGGCCAGGTTGGCCAGCTCGTTCATGAAGCTGATGCGGGTGGCCAGCATCGCGTTGGCGGCGTATTTGGTCAGCTCGGCACTGTGGATGCTCATGCGCATCAGGCGGTCGTGGTTGCGGTTGATGGGCGCATACAGCTTGCGCATCACCTCAAAAGCTTTGTCGCCCAGGGCATTGTCGGCCGCGCCCACCACGATGCGGTCGGGCCGCATGAAGTCGTCAATCGCAGCGCCCTCTTTCAAGAACTCGGGGTTCGAGACCACCGCAAAATCAACCGCCGTGCCGCGTTGCTGCAGCACCTCGGCCACGGCGGTCGTCACCTTGCCGGCGGTGCCCACGGGCACGGTCGATTTGTTCACAATCACCGTGAACTCGTTCATGTGCTGGGCAATGCTGCGGCCTGCGGCCAGCACATATTGCAGATCGGCGGCGCCGTCTTCATCGGGTGGGGTGCCCACCGCAATGAACTGCAGCGGCGCATGGGCCACGCCCTCGGCCATGCTGGTCGAAAACTTCAGGCGGCCGGCCGCGCGGTTGCGCGCAATCAGCGCGTCCAGGCCGGGCTCATAGATGGGCACGCCACCCCGGTTCAGCAACTCAACCTTGGCCGCGTCTACATCCACGCACATCACATGATGGCCCAGGTCTGCAAAACACACGCCGCTCACCAGGCCCACATAGCCTGCACCAATCACAGTAACGTTCATAAATTGACCTCCGCTGCAGAGGGTAGGGCTGGCAATTTGCGCCCCGATGACAGCACAACAAATCAGTTGCTGATTAATATCTTCGTCACCGATTGTTGCAGAGACCCTGATCGGGCCAACTGAAATGCCAGGCATTCATGTGCTGATTTGCAGCAAATTTTCCCGGATCAAGCACACGACCTCTGTCGGATATCAATTCAACCATTCAAATAAATCAAAAAAATCAATTCAGGCACAACCCAAAATAAAGGATCGTCACGGCACTTCGGAATGGAGTGATGGGTTGGCAGCCCATTCTTGCCATGGATGACACCGTGCCCTTCGTGAGCACAGTTGGACAAATCGAATTGCCAAGAACGCCCCAAGCAACCGCCCCGAATGACAACGTCGTCCCCATCGGGTAGCACCCGGCCCCAGGGGCTCAGGGCCGGATGCAAATGCTCGCAGCCACGGCTAGCGGCGGCGCAGCAACATGGGCAAGACCCAGCTCGCCACACGCGCGAGCCGCGAGGGGCCCAGCATCAGCGCCACGCCGACCGCGCCTGCGGCCAACCAGGGCTGCCCGGTGATCAGGCGCAGGGTTTTGCTGCGAGGAAAGCCGGTGTCGCCACCGTTGGCAGCGCCCTGCTCGCGGGCCTGAAGCTCGGCAATGGCAGCCTGGATGCGACGGGTTTGCCGCAGCAGGCGTTGGCGCTCGATGCGCTCGACCAACTGGGCCTTGCGTTCAGCGAGGCTCAGCGATTGATCCACCACATCGGTGACGGGCAGTGGCTCGGCAGAGGGGTCTGCCGCGCCGCCCACCGCGTCGGCCTTCACTTTGGGGTGCCCGTGGCCCGACTTGGGTTTGGGGCGATGGTGCGGCGCATGGTGTGGAGTGTGCGGGTGGTTCGTCACAATCCCTCCTTGAGATCAGCCCAGTCGCGGCTCAGCTCGCGCCGGGTCAGGGCAAAGGCCTGCTGCCCCTGGCGCGCAACGCGAACCAGGGCGCTGATCGCCCAGGCCCAGGCCAGCGCCCAGACAGCCGCCACACCCCAGGCGGCGCCAAGGCGCCAGGGGGTGTCCCAGAACTGGACCATCACGGCGGCCGACAGCACGATGAACAGCACCACGGTGAGTGCCGCCGCGGCCACCGACAGCAGCACCAGGCGACGCAGTCGCTGCTTTTCTTCGGCCCATTCGATGCTCAGCAGCTCAACCCGGTCTTCAGCCGCCAAGGCGGCCTCAGAAACGGTGTCTCGCAGCCGTTGCAAAGGGGCCTCAAGCCCCAGCAGCGACAGCCACCGGAAACGCCCGCCAGAGCGAGCGCCGGGCTGTGGCTCGGCCATCAGCGGCGACCCAGCAGATAACCGACCAAGGCGCCCACGGCCAGGGCAGCACCGGCCACGCGCCAGGGTTCGTCATGGGCGTAGTCATTGGCCACACGAGCAGCTTCACGGGCCTGGCGAGCCGCCTCTTGGGCCGCACGCACCGCGCTGTCGCGCACGCTTTCAATGCCAGACTCCATGCGCTCACGCAGGACGCGGATCTCAGGCACGGCATCCAGTTCTTTGCGCCCGATCAGGTTGCGCAGATCGGCCACGAGGTTTTCGAGTTCGGTCTGGGTGGAGTTGCCGGTGGATTCATGGGTGCTGGAAGACATGTTCTCTCTCCTTGGATCACGGCTCCGGTCGGGCCAAATGCCGACTGATGAGCACACCTCCATGTTAAGCACAGTCAGTGGCATGGCTTTGAGCGGGGTCAATTGGAGGGGGGCTACCGACTGGCGGTTCGTTAGTGGGGGTGAGTGGTTGGGTTGTGGTGTCTTTGGCTGGTGCGTTTGGGTGGCTCTTTGCTTAGGTGGAGGGCGGGGGACGGGATTGCGCGCCGGCGGGCGACGAGCTTGGCGGTCTGCTTTGTCCATTCGTTTGAGGCTTTGTTTTGCCGCTGCGCTCTGTTACCTTTGTTGTTCTTTTAAGGGCGGAGGCCGGGATTGCGCCCCGGCGGGCGCCTCACTTTTTTTGCTTCGCCAAAAAAAGTAAGCAAAAAAAGGCGACCCGACGTGCACGCCCT
>RXJO01000523.1 GCA_003987795.1 Curvibacter sp. | reverse complement strand
CCGCCAGCGCACCCATCCTGGCGAGCCGGTGATGAGCTACGAGGCCTTCTTCCGCGAGCGCCAGGAGGCCCGCTACGGCGGTGGCAAAGGGCGCATGGGGCGTTGTTGCTGAGAATTTTCAAAAGGGTTCAAAAACCCTGCTAGAATTCGAGGCTCGACAAACGGCGCTAAGCCAGATGTCAAAAAAATTCAGTCCTGCGGTCTCGCGCAGGGCGGCACAAGAAGCCCTTCAAACAGGCATCCTGTGTTTCGAGACCACGGAGAGATGGCAGAGTGGTCGAATGCGTCGGACTCGAAATCCGATATACAGTTATGCTGTATCGAGGGTTCGAATCCCTCTCTCTCCTCCAGTACACAAGGAAACCTTGCTACCGAAAACGTAGCAAGGTTTTTTTGTTTTTGGGGTGCCTGTAGGCAATCTGTAGGCAAATTGAATCCATAGAGATCAACGTTAACGCCTGTCTCACGTCGGTCTACTCCCTTGCTTTGCGCGCCGTGGGGGCGACCGTGGGTCGCAAGGGGAATGTCTATGCCGGCCTGGAGTGGGTCTAATAATCCTTTGGTCGCGGGTTCAAGTCCCTCAAACCCTACCAAGCTAGACAAGGAAATCGCGCTATCGAATTAGTAGCGATGTTTTTGTTTTTCTGAGACGTGTAGCCACTGTGTAGCCAAATTCCGAGTGTTGTACTGAGTACCAGATGACATCAAGTCCGGCAAGCTTGCCGGACTTGATGTCCTTGGTTCTGAGGGGGGCAGCCGCCGCTGCGAACACAAGTTCGAGACGCGAAGGCTGTGCTATCGTCGTGTTCGCCGCGTGTCCTGTGCTTATGCTAAATTCTGGCTACGGCATTCGCCCTCCATCGTCAGCGACGCTCGCGTCGCCCCCTGGCGAGAACTGCGGCCCCTCCAATCATCTGCACGCTCGATCGATGACGAGCGGCGGGGCGGCGCATTTTTTTTCCGGAGGGCCCTATGGCCAAAGTTCCTCAATTCACCATCCAGGCGCTCGCGAAGCGCCACCCGGTGTTCCGACGACGCTACGACAAGTCGGAGTTCATGCGCACGATCCGGCACGAGTCGGAGGAAGGCAAGCCGCCTCGCGAATACGATTTCGTCGCGCTCCTGCCCCGTAACTCGTTCGAGTTGGAGGCCATGGAGATGCAGGGTGTGTTTGACGCGGCCAAGGTGGTGGTTCGTGATCAATACATGCGCTTGCCGTCGAGCGCCACCTCCAACGCGAATACCGTTGGCGACATTCGAGCTCTGGCCGACGAGCAGTTCGCCCATATCGAGTCGGGCAACCGCCGTCTCGACGAGTACGCCAAGACCCACTTCGGCCGTTCGTACGGCGTGCTCGTCAGCGAGCTGCGGGGGGTGGTGGTCGGGCGCTTCGTTGCGGCGTTCGACAAGGTGTTGGCCATCGATGTGAGGGCCAGCGCGCGCTCAGAGCGCGATCGACGCGTGCTGTGTGGTCTGGACTGCTGGGCCGAAGATTCCGACGCGGCAGAGATGATTCGAATCGCCGACGAGGGCCACGTCTATGCAAACTGGGTCGCAGCGCTGTTGCTCACTTCAGAGCGGCCGCTCGGCGACGAGGCGGTCGATTGCTTGCTCCGCGCGCATGATGGCAAATTTCCGCACGCGCTGTCTACCTTGGCTGAGCTCTTGGTCGTCGAAGGTGACTTCGCCGACGCCTTGGAGATCGCGTTGCTCGCGCTCGACGCTGGCGCGCGCTGGGCGAACTCGCTCGTCGATCGCATTATGGAGTTCACTTCGGGCATGGTCGTGATCGACGGCTGCCCCGTGCGTCCGCTGATGTTCGCGTTGGTGCACGAGGTCATCGACGCCGACTTCCGGGCTCTGGCCATGAAACATCGTCCCCAGTGGCGTCTTTCGACCGCCTGGGAGCGCGACGCGGCGCTTCTCGCCGCGCTCAATCGCGGGGTCCATCGTGAGTAGCGGTCGACTCGCGACCGAGGTTGGCGGCGGCGCCGTGAACGCAGCGCCGTTCGATGGTGTCTGCACAGAGATCGAGCACACGACCGAGCCCTGCTCGGTTTGCGGTGTGACGACCAGACCTGCCGACTTCGAGTTCGTCGATGATGAATTTGATGCCGACGCTCGGACCTGTCCGTCCTGTCGCGAGGCCGCATGGATTGCCTCGGCGACGTGCGAGTTTTGCGACGCTCCGGCCGAGTACGAAGTCGAACTCGGGTTCCTGTGCGAAGAGCATCACGACCACTACGTCGACGGCTATCGAGAGCGCGATTGACATTGCGTCCGCCGACCGACTGAGGTCGTGTTGGCGGAATGCACCCCGCTCGGTCGTTGATTCGTGCCGGCAGCGCAGCGGCCGCTACGTCGACTCGGCACGCGACGGCGACCACACGGCTTTTCAACAGAATCGGTCGGTAACTGACGTTCGCAGCCGTTGATCGCGAACGTCAGGTTTTGGGTGGCGAATTTGGTCGAACGTAGGGCAGCTGTGGGTCGATAGCTGCTGGCCCTTCATCATCGGCTAAATGACCGAAACCAGCGGCCTGGAGTCGCCTTTCGCTGGTGGACGTTGGCTCTGCAGCGGTTGCTGCCATTGGCCGCCGCCAGCGACCAATGCTCTCTGACATCAAGCAGCCATTGAAATGAGCGACAGGCGCTGGAATAAGCGGAGGATCTACGATGTACTGCCGCCACCGGACTACAACAAGCAGGTAGTCGCGCCGGCGAGTTATTCTCTACCGGGTGAGCTTGTGGCCCCGACACGAAACCGATATGAAATTTTTGGCAGGAAGTCAAGAGAATGCTCCTGTCGCGTAACTGCTCGCAAGTGAGTAGTTTTAATGCCTGCTGACACTGAATGAACTGCGGACGATATCCGTAGTCAGTGTGCCCGTGAGCTGGGGTTCTCCACAGCACCCTCGTTCTCGGCTGCTCCTTGGTGTCGAGCGCGGTAAGGCCTGGCTAGTCGAAAATGTCAAAGGGCACCTCATAATCGTTCTCAAAAGACGCTTGTGCCTTCTTGGGTTCTGCCAGCACCTTAGAAACATCTGGAAGTTCATTCGATGTATGCGTGGGCAGGCCCCTGTCCTTCGCCTTCAACTCCGACAGGATGTCTGGCTTGGACAGGAGGTGTTGGCACGCGTCTACCGCCATCTCCATTGCGAACAACTGAGCGCTGTCGTCCTTGTCGCCGTCGGCCCAATCACAGATCGCCTTGACGAGAATGATTTCCACCTTGCCGACCTGAGCTGCGGCGTAGGTTGCGTGGCCTTCCATTTCGCCACCCACCGGCTTGAGTGAGTTGAATTGCTCCAAGAGCCGGTCGCGGAACGGCTTGCTGTTCACCAATTTGGCACCAGAAAGCACAACACCCTGATGCAGTTTCACGCGAGTGAGAGTGCGATGCTTTTCCCAGTCGTCCATACGGCTTCTGAATCCATTCGACAGTTCGAGCCCGCATTGAATGGGCGCACCTCGGCTGGAGAATTGCTCTGTGTTGATTTCCATGCAATCCGAACCCACCAATTCCATCTCGATCTGACCCACCCTGTTGCGTGAACTTGAAGCTCACGTTGT
>RXJO01000475.1 GCA_003987795.1 Curvibacter sp. | reverse complement strand
CAGGTGGTGGCAGACCATCAGCATGTCCACGTGCTCGTCCAGGGTGTTGATGGTGTAGGGCCGCGTCGGGTTGGTCGACGAGGGCAACACGTTGGCTTCACCCACCACGCGCAGGATGTCGGGGGCATGGCCACCACCGGCACCTTCGGTGTGGAAGGTGTGGATGGTGCGGCCCTTGAAGGCGGCCACCGTGTCCTCGACAAAGCCCGACTCGTTGAGCGTGTCGGTGTGGATGGCCACCTGGGTGTCGGTCAGCTCGGCCACGTTCAGGCAGTTGTCGATGGCCGCGGGTGTGGTACCCCAGTCTTCATGAAGTTTCAGGCCGATGGCGCCGGCGTCGATCTGCTCATGCAGCGCCGAGGGCAGACTGGCATTGCCCTTGCCCAGAAAGCCGAGGTTCATCGGAAAGGCATCGGCCGCCTGCATCATGCGTTCGATGTTCCAGGGACCGGGCGTGCAGGTGGTGGCAAAGGTGCCCGTGGCCGGGCCGGTGCCGCCGCCGATCATGGTGGTGATGCCGCTGCACAGGGCCTCTTCGATCTGCTGCGGTGCGATGAAGTGGATGTGGGTGTCGATGCCGCCAGCGGTGACGATCTTGCCTTCGCAACTGATCACCTCCGTGCCCGGGCCGATGATGATGTCGACCCCGGGCTGGGTGTCGGGGTTGCCGGCCTTGCCGATCTTCACGATGCGACCGTTCTTCAGGCCGATGTCGGCCTTCACCACGCCCCAGTGGTCCAGGATGACGGCATTGGTCAGCACGGTGTCGACGGCACCTTCGGCGCGGGCGCGCTGGCTTTGCGCCATGCCGTCGCGGATGGTCTTGCCACCGCCGAACTTCACCTCTTCGCCGTAGCTGCCGGCGGCCAGGGTGTGGTCGTGTTCGATCTCAAGGATCAGGTCGGTGTCGGCCAGGCGGATGCGGTCACCGGTGGTGGGGCCGAACATTTCCGCGTAGGCGCGGCGCGAAATGGAACTCATGGTGTGTCCTTTGCCTGCGGGCTTCAGAGGGCGCCCTGCACCAGGCCGCGAAAACCGTAGATGTGGCGGCTGCCCGACACGGCCACCAACTCGACCGTGCGTTCTTGCCCGGGCTCGAAACGCACGGCCGTGCCCGAGGCGATGTTCAGTCGCATGCCGCGCGCGGCAGCGCGGTCGAAGCCGAGCGCTGCATTGGTCTCGGCAAAGTGGTAGTGCGAGCCCACCTGGATCGGGCGGTCGCCTGTGTTGCGCACCAGCAGCGTGACGGTGGGGCGGTCGGTGTTGAGGGCGTGCTCGCCCTCGTCAATGATCAGTTCGCCGGGAATCATGGGGTGGTTCTCCTGTCGCGGGCTCAAGGAATCGGTTGATGCACGGTCACTAGTTTCGTGCCGTCTGGGAAGGTGGCCTCGACCTGGATGTCGGGGATCATCTCGGGGATGCCCTCCATCACCTCGTCGCGGCTCAGCAGGGTGCGCCCTTCGCTCATCAACTGGGCCACGGTCTTGCCATCGCGCGCGCCTTCCATCACGGCGGCGCTGATGTAGGCCACGGCTTCGGGGTAGTTCAGCTTCAGGCCACGGGCCTTGCGGCGCTCGGCCAACAGGGCAGCGGTGAAGATGAGCAGCTTGTCTTTTTCCCGGGGGGTCAATTCCATGGGGAGGCCTCGATATCGGTCAGTCTGGATGTCTCCAAATGTTAAAGCAGGAATCTTGCCTGGTGGTGCACCAGGCTGGTGCCTGCAACGCCCGAATTCAGGGCATGTCAAGGCCGTGTGGCGGTCTTGTCACGACGCTGAAACAGCCGCTCCCTACGGTATGGGGTTTACCGAGGACGGAGAACCCCATGAAAAAAATCCAACAGCACCCCCTGGTCTGGCTGGCCGGCTTGTCCACCCTGGGCGCAGCGCTGGTCCTGCCGGGCTGCAGCGGCGACAGCACCCCCGATGCGGCCAGCGGCGACGCCAACATCCAGGCGGCCTGGGTCGAGATGGGTGACAGCAACCAGGCGATCGCACGCGTGGTCACCAACTACACCCCGCCGGCCGGTACCCCCGGCAGCAACGCCGCCTGCCCCTTGCTGGTGGTGGATGGCGCGGCCAACCGCATGAGCCTGCGCGTGGGCCCCGGCACCGCCGCCCAGCGCACCACGGCCAGCGACCCGGTGGATTCCAAGCCTTCGGCCTTCCCGGTCTCGGTGTGCGAGGCCACCCTGCCCAGTGGAGCGCAGAAGGTGGCCGTGGCCAACCGCGTGCTGCCCGTGCCCAAGGCCAATCCCCAGCGCGTGCTGGTGCTGGCCGACACCGGCTGTCGCATGAAGAAGGCCGGTGCTGCCTGGCAGGCCTGCAGCGACCCGGTGGCCTGGCCCTTTGCCAGCCTGTCCAAGGTGGCGGCCTCGATGACGCCCGACCTGGTGCTGCACATCGGCGACTACCACTACCGCGAGAACGCCTGCCCCAGCGATGTGGCTGGTTGCCAGGGCAGCCCCTGGGGCTACGGCTGGGACACCTGGCTGGCCGACCTGTTCCAGCCGGCCGCCCCGCTGCTGTCTGCCGCCCCTTGGGTGGTGGTGCGTGGCAACCACGAGGAGTGCGCGCGCGCCGGCCAGGGCTGGTACCGTTTCCTGGACGTGCGCGGCTACTCGAGCGCTCGCAACTGCGATGACCCGGTCAACGATGGCACGGCCAACTACAACGACCCTTATGCCGTGGCCCTGGGCACGGATTCCCAGATCGTGGTCTTCGATTCGGCCAAGACCGGATCGGCCGCGCTCAAGCCCACCGATGCCCAGTTCGCCATCTACCAGAAGCAGTTCCAGACGGTGGGCAGCCTGGCGGCCAAGACCGGCGTGGTCAACACCATCTTCACCAACCACCACCCGATCCTGGCCTTTGCCCCGGTGGCCGGCAGCACCCCGGCGCCCGGCAACCTGGCCCTGCAGTCGGCCATGAGCAGCCTCAACGCCCAGGCCTACTACCCGCCGGGCGTGAACGTGGCTCTGCATGGTCACGTGCATGATTTCCAGGCCATCAACTTTGCCTCGGGCCACCCGGCCACCCTGGTCACCGGCAATGGCGGCGACTCGCTGGATGTGGCCCTGCCCGACCCGTTGCCCGCCGGCCTGACCCCTGCCGTCGGCGCCACCATCGACCGCATCACGCACAGCGCCAGCTTCGGCTTCATGGTGATGGACCGCAACGCGGCCCCCGCCACCGGCTGGACCTTCAAGGCCTACAGCGCCGCTGGCAAGCTGATGGCCACCTGTGTGCAGTCGGGCAAGGCCCTGAGCTGCGACAAGACCGGCTTCCTGACGCCGTGAGGTCGCTGCTCACGCTGCTGGCACTGAGTGTCGCGCTCGGGGCGCAGGCCGCCCCCGACAGCGTGGTGCTGGTCTCGGGCGGTGGTGCGCAGAAGGTGCTGACCACGATCGGCCGCAGCCCCCTGGTGGCCGCCAAGTACGACGCCACCAGCGCCCGGTTTGCGCCTGACCCGGCCCTGGTGGCCTTGGGCCGGCGCCTGTTCGTCGAGCCGCGCCTGTCCGATCCGGCCGGCGCCTCCTGCGCCAGCTGCCATGATCCGGCCCGCGCCTTCATGCCGGGGCCCCAGGCCCTCAGCGGTGGGCCCGGCACGCCGCGTGGCAGCCGTGCCGGCCAGTTCAGCCTGCGCAACGCGCCCTCGCTGCTGTATGTGCGCTATGTGCCACGACGGCATTTCTACCAGGACGACGACGCGCCCTATCCCTCGCCCTTTGGCGGCCTGATGGCCGATGGCCGAGCCGATACCTTGGCTGAGCAGGCGCGCGGGCCGTTGTTAGACCCGCATGAGATGAACAACGGCAGCCCGCGCCGACTGCTGCAGCGCTTGCGCCGCAATGGCCTGGCCCAGTCGCTGGCTGACAGCGGGGTGGCACCCTTCGGCCCGGCGGTGCTGAGTGACCCCGAGGCCCTGGTGCGGGCCCTGGGTGCAGCCTTCGAGGCTTACCTGCAAATCGACGAGATGGCGCCTTTCAGTTCACGCTTTGATGCCTATCTGCGGGATCGCCAACCCTTGAGCCCGGCCGAAATGCGCGGGCTGGCCCTGTTCAAGAACCCCGACAAGGGCAACTGTGCCTCGTGTCACGCGCTGTCGGACACGGCTTCGCGCCCGGAGCGTTCGCTGTTCACTGATTTCGGCTATGACGCGATTGCCGTGCCGCGCAACCGGGCGCTGGCTCCCAATCGCCAGCCGGGCCACTTCGATGCGGGCCTTTGTGCCACCGCGCGGGCCCAGCGATGGCCCGACCCGCAGCAGTGGTGCGCCTACCTGCGCACCCCCGGCTTGCGCAACGTGGCCCTGCGCCAAAGCTTCATGCACAACGGCGTGCTACATTCGCTGCGCGACGCGGTGGCCTTCTACAACACACGCTCCATCCAACCTGCTCAGTGGTATGCCTCGGGCAGCGTGTTCGAAGACGTGGCCCTGGCTCATCGCGGCAATGTGAATGTCAATTCACCGCCCCTGAATCGCCGCCCTGACCAGCCGCCCGCCCTGAGCGAGCAGGACATCGATGATCTGGTGCTGTTTCTGCGCACACTGACCGATGCGCCCTACGTGAGTTTGATGCCGAGGCCCTGATCGCCTTTTCAGACTGCCGCCAGCCGCCGCAGATTGGCCGGCTTGGCCGATGCCACCAGCCGAGGACGTTCTGGTGGGATCGAGGCCGCCGCGGGCCGGCTCAGCGGGGTGGGGGCCGAGCCTCGGTAGACCGCGAGGGCCTCTTCGAGTCGGTGCGCCTGCTGCTGCAGATTGGCGGCTGCCGCTGCCGATTGTTCAACCAAGGCCGCGTTCTGCTGCGTCATCTGGTCGAGTTGCCCGATCGCTGCGTTGGCCTGACCGATGCCGTGCGACTGCTCGTGGGTCGCGGTGCTGATGTCCTGGATTCGATCGGCCACCTGTTGGACCTGCTGGACGATCTCCTGCATCGCCACGCCGGCGTCCATGACCAGTCCGGAGCCATTGTCGACCCGCTCGACGCTGTCTTTGATGAGCTGGCTGATTTCCTTGGCCGCCGAGGCACTGCGCTGCGCGAGGGAGCGCACCTCGCCCGCCACCACAGCGAAGCCCCGACCTTGCTCGCCGGCGCGCGCTGCCTCGACGGCCGCGTTCAAAGCCAGGATGTTGGTTTGGAAGGCGATGCCGTCGATGACGTTGATGATGTCGCTGATCCTGC
Organism: Curvibacter sp.; assembly: GCA_003987795.1. Classification (GTDB taxonomy): domain Bacteria; phylum Pseudomonadota; class Gammaproteobacteria; order Burkholderiales; family Burkholderiaceae_C; genus Curvibacter. The sequence goes on along the minus strand of RXJO01000475.1, from coordinate 25,778 downwards.
GGCTCGAGGCCGCAATGCCCTCCATCGTGGAGGTCACCCGGTCGATGACCGTCTTGCCGTTGATGGCGGCCTGGCTGGCCGTGCCGGAAAGCTGGCTGGCTTGCCGTGCCGAATCGGCATTGGTCTTGACTGAGGTGGTCATTTCCTCCATCGAGGTGGCGGTCTCTTCCAGATTCGCACTGGTCTGTTCGGTGCGAGCGCTCAGGTCTTGGTTGCCTTGGGCAATCTCTTGGGTCACCTGGCGCAGGCCGCTCACCTGTTCTCCCACATCATCGACCAGCGAGGTCAGGTTCAGCCCGGCTTGATTCACGGCCCGGAGCAGCATGCCGATCTCGTCCACCCGGTTGAGTTGGTGGCGGGTGCCTGGGTTGCCGGCTGCCACGCTCTGGGCCTGCGCCAGCACGGCCTTCAGAGGGCTCGAGATCTGAGACTCCAGCCAGAGGTCGGCCAGCGCCAGCGTGAGCACCCCGGCCGCCATGCCCGCCCAAGTGGCGCCACCCGCTGGCATCGTCCATCCCAGCACGGCGACCAGGAGCACGGCCAGCATGCCGAAAGCCAGTCGGATCCGGCCTGCGACCGACAGGAGTTGCAGCATGGACATCCAGGCCAGCCAACCCCGGCGCACGATCAAGCCTTGGTGGAAACGAAGGCCGGCTGCGCGTTGCTCCCGGAAATCCCGGTACAGACGCTCTGCCTGTTCGACCTCTGCGGGTGACGGCTTGGTGCGGACCGACATGTAGCCCACATGCCGACCTTGCCGTATCACGGGTGTGGCATTGGCCCTCACCCAGTAGTGGTCGCCGTTCTTGCGGCGGTTCTTGACCAGGGCCGACCAGGATCGACCCGCCTTGAGCGTGTTCCACATGTCGGCGAAGGCCTCGACCGGCATGTCGGGGTGTCTCACCATGTTGTGAGGCTGACTCATCAGCTCCTCGCGCTCGAAACCACTGACTTCGATGAACGCCGCATTGGCATAAGTCAGGTGACTTTCCAGATCGGTTGTCGACATCAAGGTCATGTCGTCGGGGTAGTCGTAGGCGCGTTGGGTGATGGGTTGATTGATCCGCATGACAGGCTCGTGTGAGTTGGGTTCGGGAAATAGCTCCAAAGTGATCAAAATGCGGTATTGATCTCAAATGATTGCCGCATTTCTCAATTGTGTCATTTAAATTTGATTTTCATCAATATCCATTTCGATTGAATGGTGTTATTGATGTGGCAAGTGCGCGTGCGCAGACTGTGCAGTCTGTGGACGGGCCACCCTGGCCCAGGGTGCCCATCAGGTGGCGTCAGCGTGGGGCGCTCGACGCGTCGGCGGCGCTGGGGCCGCCGATCCCAGGTTCAAACCGCGCTGCCGTCGCGGATGCGGTGGGTCTCGTCGATGTCCACCACCCAGACCAGACCGTCGCCGATCTGGCCTGTCTGGCAGGCCGCGACGATGGCCTGGCGGATGGTGTCGACCATCTCGGGCTGGGCCAGCACAGACACCATCAGCTTGGGGCTGAAGTCGGTCAGTTCCTCGCGCACGCTGCGCTTGTCCACCGCGGCCGGGGCGGTGAAACCCTCGGCCCGGAAGATCGTCACCCCTGGAAAGTTGGGGATGGCGCGCAGCGTGTCGCGCAGCCGGTTCAGGCGGCTGGGGCGCACGATGGCTCGGATTTCCTTCATGTCGGTCTCCTTCAGGCTTCAGTGGGTTTCTCGTCGAACCAGCGGTACAGCGTGGGCAGCACCACCAGGGTCAGCAGGGTGGAGGAGATCAGGCCCCCGATCACCACGATCGCCAGCGGGCGTTGCACTTCCGAGCCCGGGCCGGTGGCGAACAGGAAGGGCACCAGACCCAGCAGGGCCACGGTGGCCGTCATCATCACGGGGCGGAAGCGCTGCACGCAGCCTTCACGCACCGCGGCGGCCACCTCCAGCCCGTCTTCGCGCAGGCGCCGGATGCAGGTCACCAGCACCACGCCGTTGAGCACCGCGATGCCCCACAGCGCGATGAAGCCCACCGAGGCCGGCACGCTCAGGTACTCGCCGGTCACGAACAGGCCCACCAGGCCCCCGATCGAGGCAAAGGGGAGCACCAGGATGATCAGGCTGGCCAGTCGCACCGAGTTGAACAGCAGGAACAGCAGGAAGAAGATGGCCGCGATGGTCAGTGGCACGATCACCGCCAGCGTGCCCATGGCACGCTCCATGTTCTCGAACTGCCCGCCGAAACGGAACTCGTAGCCCTCGGGCAGTCGCACCTCTTGCGCCAGTCGCTGCTGCACCTCGGCCACGTAGCCGGCCAGGTCTCGCCCTTCCACGTTGGCACCCACCACCACGCGGCGTTTGCCGCTTTCGCGGCTGATCTGCGCCGGGCCGTCCACCAGTTCGATGCGTGCCACCGAGTAAAGCGGCACCTGGGCCCCATCGGGCGTGGTCAGCAGGGTGTTGCCGATGGCCTCGACGCTCTGCCGCGCCGCGGCCGGGAAGCGCACGACCACGTTGTAGCGACGCTCGCCTTCGTACAGCGTGGTCACCTCTTTGCCGCCGATGGCCGTCTCGATCAGGCTGTGCACGTCGGCCACGTTGATGCCGTGGCGGGCGATGGCCTTGCGGTCGATGTCCACCGTCAGCGCCTGCTGGCCTGACAGGCGCTCGATGCGGATGTCGCGGCTGCCGTCGACGCTCTTGAGCACCCGGGCCACCTGCTCGGACAGGCGCTTGAGCTCGCCCAGTTCGTCGCCGAAGACCTTGATGGCCAGTTGCGAGCGCACACCGGTCACCATTTCGTCGACGCGCTCGGAGATCGGCTGCGAGAGCACGATCTGCACGCCTGGGATGCTGGACAGGCGTTGCCGGATGTCCTCGTCGATCTCGTCCTGAGTGCGGCCGGATTTCGGGTCCAACAGCACGATGGGGTCGGACTCATTGGGGCCGGCCGGGTCGGCGGGCGATTCGCCCCGGCCCAGCTTGGACACCACCATGCGCACCCCGGGCACCTCGGCCACCGCCTTCATCGCCCCCATCTCCATGCGGATGGATTCGTCCAGCGAGATGCTGGGAACCCGGTTGATCTGGGGCGTCAGTGCGCCCTCCTTCATGGTGGGCATGAAGGACTTGCCCAGCAGCGGGAACAGGGCCAGCGAGCCCAGCAGCAGGCCGACGGCCACGCCCAGCGTGAGGCGGCTGCGCAGCGTGGCACCGTCGAGCAGGCGCAGGTAATGGCGCTTCAAGAAGGCGATCAGCCGGGTGTCGTGGTCGGCCCCACCCTTGAGGAAGTAGGCGCACAGCACCGGCGACAGGATCAGCGACACCACCAGCGACACCCCCAGGGCCATGGCGATGGTCAGGGCCAGCGGCGCGAACATCTTGCCCTCGATGCCCTGCAGCGTCATCAGCGGCAGAAACACCAGGATGATGATCGCCATGCCGAAGATGGTCGGGGTGGCCACCTCGGTGGTGGCGTCGAGGATGGCGCGCACCCGTGCCCCCATGCCCGCACCGGCCTGACCGACGCGGTGGTACACGTTCTCGACCACCACCACGGTGGCGTCGACCATCAGGCCGATGGCGATCGCCAGCCCCCCCAGCGACATCAGGTTGGCCGAGATGCCGTAGCGGTTCATCAGAATGAAGGTGGTCAGTGGCGCGATCACCAGGGTGGCCACCACGATCAGGCTGGAGCGCACATCCCCCAGGAAGATGAACAGGATCACCACCACCAGGAAGATGCCTTCGACCAGCACCTTGCCCACGGTGAACAGGGCCGAGTCGACCAGCTCGGTGCGGTCGTAGTAGGGCACGATCTGCAGCCCATCGGGCAGCAGTCCCTGGCTGTTGATCTGATCGACCCGGTCTTTCACGCGGGCCACCACCTGCTTGGCGTTGCCGCCCCGCATCATCAGCACGATGCCCGACACCCCTTCGGTGTAGCCGCCCTTGATGATGGCGCCCTGGCGCACTTCGCTGCCCAACTGCACGGTGGCCACGTCACGCACGTACACCGGCACGCCTGCCTGCTCTTTCACCACGATGTTGCCGATGTCGTCCAGGGTGCGGATCAGGCCCAGACCACGGATCAGGTACTGCTCGGTCACCTGCGGCAGGATGCCCCCGCTGGCATTGGCGTTGTTGCTGGCAATCGCCTGCACCACCTGCTGCACCGACAAGCCGTAGTGGCGCAGCCGGCCGGGGTCGACCAGGGCCTGGTACTGCTTCACGTAGCCGCCCTGCGAGTTGATCTCGGCCACACCCGGGATCGAGCGCAGCATCGGGCGGACCACCCAGTCTTGCACTGTGCGGCGTTCGGCCAGCTCTTCGGGGGTGAGTGCCCGCTGGCCGTCATCGGGCTTTTCCAGGGTGTACTGGTAGACCTCACCCAGGCCGGTGGAGACCGGACCCAGCACCGGCACGATGCCGGCGGGCATGCGGGGGGTCACCTCGATCAGGCGTTCGGTCACCAGCTGCCGCGCAAAGTAGACGTCGGTGGTGTCGGTGAACACCAGGGTGATGATGGACAGGCCGCTCTTGTTGAGCGAGCGCATCTCGACCAGGCCCGGCAGGCCGGTCATGGCGATCTCCAGCGGCACGGTCACGAAGCGCTCGATCTCTTCGGGCGAGCGTCCGGGCGCTTCGGTGGCCACTTGCACCTGCACATTGGTCACGTCGGGAAAGGCGTCCACCGACAGCCTGGTGGCCTCGCGCACGCCGAAGGCGCACAGCACCAGGGCCAGCACCACCACCACCAGGCGCTGGCTCAGCGCGGCACGGATCAGAGAGGCAACCATGGCTTACTCCAGTTCTGCGCGTTTGCGCTCGTTGTTCAGGTGGAAGGCCCCTTCGACCACCACCTCGCTGCCCTCGGGCAGGCCCTTGAGGACTGGCCGAAGCGCCGCGCTGGCAGGCCCCAGTTCAACCGGGGTGAGGCGGTAGCGGCCTTCGGCCTGACGCACGAACACGTGGTCGCGGTCGTTCTCGCGCACCACGGCGGCGGCGGGCACGGCCAGCACCTGCTGGGGGGCGGCGGCAATGCGCATGGTGGCCAGCATCTGCGGTTTGAGGTCGCGGCGGGCGTTGTCCACCTGGGTGCGGATGGTCACGGTGCGCGTCTCGGGCGACACGGTGTCGCCGACGTAGACGATCTTGCCCTGCAGGCGCTGGGCGCCCAGGGCGGGCACTTCGATCTCCACGGCCTGGCCCGGCTGCACCGATCGGGCAGCCTGCTCCGGCAGGCCACCCACCACCCAGACATTGCCCAGGTCGGCCACGGTGAACAGCGGGTCGCCTGGCTGGGCCACCTGGCCGCGACTCACCTGGCGCTCGATCACCACGCCTGACAGGGTGGACACCACGGCCGTCTTGGCGGCCAGGGTGCCTTGGCTGCGCAGCTGCTCGATGGCCCCTGCTGGCAGGCCCATCAACTGCAGTTGGTCGCCAGCGGCACGCAGTTCGGCGCGGGCGATGCTCAGCTCGGATTCGCGGCGTTGCAGTTCGGCCGAGCCGATGACGTCGGCCTGGATCAGTTGACGCGCTCGCTCCACCGAGCGCTAGGCCAACTGGCTGGCGGCATGGGCGCGCAGGTAGGCCAGTTGGGCTGTGGTCAGCTCGGGGCTGGCCACGTGGGCCAGGGCCTGGCCGGTCTTGACGCGGTCGCCCACCTCGGCGAGCACGTCGGTCACCCGGCCGGTGACCGAGGCGCCGATGCGGGTCACTAGGCGGTCATTGGCCTCGATGCGGCCGGCCACGTCCTGGGTCGGCACCAGGGCGACCGGGGCCAGTTTCTGCACCTGGAACTGGGCCGCCATCTCGGGCTTGACGCGCACCTCCATCGGGTCGGTGGCAGGGGCCTCCGCGACCGCGGCAGGCTTGTCGGCAGGGCCGCAGGCCGTCAGCGTGAAAGCACAGGCGAGGGCCAGTGCCAGGGGGGCCAGGGAGGTCGCGAGGGGCAGGGGGGGGCGTTTGAAGTGGTTCATGATGGCTTGCATGAAATGGGGGCATCAGGGTTGGGCGGCGGCGGGGGCCGGGGTGGGCTGAAGCTCGGCGTCGCCGTGGCGGCCGGCCAGCAGTTCGAGTTCGATGCGGGCCACCTGCTGCTGGTAGCGCGCATCCAGCAGGTCGGCGCGCACGCTGCGCAGCACGCGCTGGGCGTCCAGCACGTCGAGGATGCCGCGCTCGCCATAGCGGTAGGCGGCCTGGGCCACGCGCAGCGCCGCCTCGGCTTCACGCACGGCGCCCTGGCTCAGGGCCTCGGTGCGCCCTCGGGCCAGCTCCAGGGATTTCCAGGCCAGCAGCACCTGCTGGCCCAGTTCGGCGCGGCGCCCGTCCAGGCGGCCCTGCAGGCGCAGCAGCTCGGATTCAGCTTCGGCACGGGGGCCGCTGCGGGTGTCGAGCAGCGGGATCTGCACGCTCACCCCGAGTTGGTTCTGGCGGATTTCAGGGTCGCGCGTCTGGCTGTAGCGCAGTTCCAGGCCGGGCCATCGGCTGGCGCGGGCCTCGGCCAGGCGGGCCTGGGCGCGCTCGATCTCGGCCTGCAGCGCGCGCAGTTCGGGGTTGCGTTCGTCGGCCTGGGCACGCAGTGCGCTGAGGCCGGGCAGGGCCGGCGCGTCGTCCAGCGAGGCCTGCAGCCGCCAGCGCTCAGGCAGGCGGCCGGCGGCCAGGCGGTTCAGGCTCAGCAAGGCCTGCTCGGCCTGCAGGGCTGCGCTTTGCTGGCGCTGGCGGGCGTTGATGATTTCGGCGTCGGCCTTGATGATTTCGTAGCGAGGGGCTTCGCCGCTGTCCACCCGCAGGCGCACGCGCTCGCGCACCTGCTCCAGCAGGGCCAGCGATTCGCTGGCGCTGGCGGCTTCGGCCTGGCGCAGCAAGGCCTCGTAAGCGCGCAGTTGCACCTGGGCGATCAGTGCCTGGCGTGTGATCTCGGCCTGTTCGGCGCTGCCCCGCACCCCTGCGCGGGCGGCGTCCTGGCGGGCGCTGCGCAGTGCCGGGTTCTCGATCAGTTGTGACAACGCCCAGGTCTGCACCTGGCCCGGGTTGGCCGAGGGCAACCGGGCGCTGTTGTGGCCACCACTCAGTTCAACCCGGGGGTTGGGCAGGGCGGCTGCGCTGGTGACGCCGGCAGCGGCGGTCTGGCGCGCCTGCAGGGCGGCTTGCAGCTCCGGGTTGTGCTCCAGCACCAGCCGGGTCAACTGCTGCAGATCCATGACCGGGGTGTTCGCCGGGGTGCTGTCTGCGCGCTGGGGGCTCTGAGGGGCGGCCTGGGCCCAGAGCGGGCCGGGGTGGGTGCTGCCCAGTGCCAGGGCGGCGGTCAGCAAGGCCAGCCGTGGCAGGCCGGACCAGGACCGCAAAGGTCGGGGCAGGGACCTTCGTTGGGTCCGGGAAATGGAGGGGTCGATAGCGTGCATGGCAGTGTCGGCACGGGGCCGTGAAAGGATGCGAATGGGCCGGCCCGCAGGCGTCAGCCCAGGGCCGTGCGTGCACAACGCTGCCAGCCCATGGCAGGCTGGTCGGGCGTTGTGGACCCGGCACCCGTGGCAACAGGGGCCGGATCGGCAGACGAGGTCAGTCGAGGGGGAGGGCGCGCGCCAGGCCGTTTCAGGCCGGCGCAGGCCTCAGGCCAGCTGGCGTGGCGGGCGCAGCAGAGGCCGGGGGCAGACGCTGCTCAGTCGCACCGAGAAAGGGGTCGGGGTGCTGACGAGGGGAGGTGGGGCCAACTGCGGCTCTTCAGGGGCCCAGAACATCTCGGTTCGGTCATCGTTCGTGACCGGCGGCTGGTACAGGCGCACGGCCGTGCGCAGTTCTTCATCCAGGGTGTCGGGCTCGTCGGCCAGCACCTCACAGGGCGAGGCCACCAGCAGCACATCGCCTTGCAAAGGCTCGGCCTCGCCGGCCCAGGCCGCGTTTCCGCCCTGCAGCAGGGTCGAGCCGAGCAGCAGCACAGAGAGCAGACAAAGCAGGAGCAGGCGCATGGTGTGAGGGTTGGAGCCGAGGGCTGGTTCAATGACAACCCCGATTGTGTTCGTTGCGGCGCACAAGTTCCCGTCAAAACCTCGTTTGACAAAAAAATACTGCCCAATCGGCGCTGGCAGAGGCGCTTCAGGCCCATGGCATGAATGCTGCACCGCTCTGGGGCATCGCAGGGGACAGGGACCGTACCTGGAGACCGCCGGGCGATCAGACCAAGGAGTTGAGCACGCATGAGGTCCTCAGAAAGCCCCTCCGGGCCGCCGGGCCTGCCGCTTTCGGCCGCGCTGGAGGGCGAGGCGCCTGCCGGTGCGGACGCCGGGGCGCCGCAGCAGGTGGTCAAGATCCGGCGCGATTACAACAGCTGGGTGGTACGAGAGACGCTGGAAGATTACGCGCTGCGCTTTGCGCCGCAGCGCTTCCGGCGCTGGTCCATCTTCCGGGTGGCCAACACGGCCTTCGGGGCCGCCTCCTTCCTGATCCTGGAGGCGGTGGGCGCGACCTTGCTGGTGCAGTACGGGTTCGAGAATGCGCTCTGGGCCATTCTGGCCACCGGGCTGGTGATCTTTCTGGCGGGTCTGCCCATCAGCGTGTATGCGGCCCGCTACGGCGTGGACATGGATCTGCTGACCCGCGGCGCGGGCTTCGGCTACATCGGCTCGACACTGACCTCGCTGATCTATGCCTCGTTCACCTTCATCTTCTTTGCGCTGGAGGCGGCCGTCATGGCCTACGCGCTGGAACTGGCGCTGGGCATCCCGCCGTCCTGGGGTTACCTGGTGTGCGCCCTGGTGGTGATTCCGCTGGTGACGCACGGGGTGTCGGTGATCAGCCGCCTGCAGGTCTGGACCCAGCCACTGTGGATCGTGATGCTGGTCGTGCCTTTTGCAGCGGTCTTGCTGCGCGATCCTGGTGCGCTGGCTGGTATCACGCACTACGGTGGTGAGGGTCGGGACTTTGCAGGTTTTGATCTGCACCTTTTTGGTGCTGCCTCAACGGTGGGCATTGCGCTGATCACCCAGATGGGCGAGCAGGCCGACTACCTGCGTTTCATGCCCCGGCCCGACCCGGCGCACCCGGGCCGCTGGTGGGCCGGCGTGCTGGCCGGTGGGCCGGGCTGGGTGCTGGTCGGGGTGGCCAAGATGCTGGGTGGCGCGCTGCTCGCCTACCTGGCCATCACCCACATGGTGCCGCCCGACCGGGCGGTGGACCCCAACCAGATGTACCTGGCGGCTTACGAGTATGTGTTTCCGCGTTATGGCTGGGCGGTGGCGGCCACCGCCATCTTCGTGGTGCTGTCGCAGCTCAAGATCAATGTGACCAACGCCTATGCGGGCTCGCTGGCCTGGTCCAACTTCTTCTCGCGCGTCACCCACAGCCATCCCGGGCGCGTGGTGTGGGTGGTGTTCAACACGCTGATCGCCTTCATGCTGATGGAGATGAATGTGTTCGAGGCCCTGGGGGATGTGCTGGGCCTGTACTCGAACATCGCCATTGCGTGGATGATGACGGTGGTGGCCGATCTGGTGATCAACAAGCCGCTGGGCCTGAGCCCGCCCGGCATTGAATTCAAGCGGGCGCACCTGTACGACATCAACCCGGTCGGGGTCGGGGCCATGGCGCTGGCCTCGGCCTTGTCGGTGAGTGCCCACCTGGGGTTGTTCGGGCCTCTGGCCCAGGCTTTTTCAGCCTTGATCGCCCTGGGGACCGCCATGCTCACCTCCCCGTTGCTGGCTTGGCTGACCGGGGGGCGTTACTACATCGCCCGCCAAAGCGAGGTGCCGCCGGTGGCGGGGACCGACCCCAGCACGGCTCTGCGCCGCTGCGTGATCTGCGAGAGCGAGTACGAGGCCCCCGACATGGCCCACTGCCCGGCCTATCGCGGGCCGATCTGCTCGCTGTGCTGCACCCTCGATGCGCGCTGCGGTGATCTGTGCAAGCCCCACGCCAGCCTCTCGGCCCAGTGGTCGGGCGCCTTGCGCTGGTTGCTGCCACGCCGAATCTGGCCCTATCTGGACACCGGACTCGGGCATTTCCTGCTGCTGATGCTGATCATCGTGCCGCTGTTGGCCACGGTGTTCGGCCTGCTCTACCACCAGGAGTTGCGCACCCTGGGCGACATGCTGCCGGCTGAGCCACTGGGTCAGTTGTCGCTGCGCACCGGCTTCCTCAAGGCCTACATGGCCATGCTGGTGATCGCGGGCATCGTGGCCTGGTGGCTGGTGCTGGCGCACAAAAGCCGCCAGGTGGCCCAGGAAGAGTCGAACCGGCAGACCCGCCTGCTGATGCGCGAGATCGAGTTGCACCGGCAGACGGACGAGGCCCTGCAGACCGCGCGCCAGGTGGCCGAGCGGGCTCGTCAGCAAGCCGACCAGGCCAACCAGGCCAAGAGCCGGTACATCAGCGCCATCAGCCATGAGTTGCGCACGCCACTGAACAGCATCCTGGGCTATGCCCAGTTGATGGGCGAAGACCCCGGCGTGCCGCCGCACCGCAAGCAGGCGGTGAACGTGATCCGTCGCGGCGGCGAACACCTGCTGACGCTGATCGAGGGCACGCTGGACGTGGCGCGCATCGAGTCCGGCAAGATGACGCTCGAGGTGAGGCCCATGCGCTTTGCCGATTTCGTGCACGACGTGGCGGGCCTGTTCGAATTGCAGGCGGCGGCCAAGGGCTTGCGTTTCCAGTTCGAGGCCCAGGGCGATCTGCCCGAGGTGGTGCGTGCCGATGAAAAACGCCTGCGTCAGATCCTGATCAACCTGCTGGGCAATGCGATCAAGTTCACCGCGCGCGGCCAGGTCACCTTCCGGGTGCGTCACGGCCGCGAGATGGCCACGCTGGCAGTGCACGACACCGGACCAGGCATGACCGAGGCCGAATTGCAGCGCATCTTCGAACCTTTTGCGCGCGGCACCACGGCCAGCGCCGGCTCGGGCGGGGCCGGCCTGGGCCTGACCATTGCCAAGATGCTGACCGACCTCATGGGCGGTGAGTTGTCGGTCGACAGCACGCCAGGGCAGGGCTCGGTCTTCCGGGTGCGCCTGTTCCTGCCCGAAGTGCACGACAGCGCCCTGCAGCAACCGCCGGCCCAGGCGCCTGCCGCGGCCCAGCGCAGCGGCTACCTGGGGCCACGGCGCCGCCTGCTGGTGGTGGACAACGAAGAGCCTGATCGCGAGTTGCTGGTGCAACTGCTGCAGCCCCTGGGTTTCGAGTTGCGCACCGCCGCGAGCGGCCATGACGCGCTGGACCTGCTGGCCGCCGGCTATGCGCCCGATGCGGTCTTCATGGACCTGGCCATGCCCGGCATCGATGGCTGGGAGACCGTGCGCCGCCTGCGAGCGGCGGGCCACACCCAGGCTCAGGTGGCCATCGTGTCGGCCAATGCCTTCGACAAGGGCCTGGACAATGATGTGGGCATTGCGCCAGAGGACTTTCTGGTCAAGCCCGTGCGGCACAGCGAACTGCTGGACTGGCTGGAGCGTCGCCTGGGCCTGGTGTGGCAGGGGGCAGGCCCTGTGCCCGCCGCGGTGGCGGCCCCCGAGGTGGTGTTGCAGGCGCCGCCAGTGCCAGTCTCCGATCTGCCAGCCGAGCCTGCGCCGGAGCCGGGCGTCCGACCCAGCGCCCCTCGTCTGAAGATGTTGCTGGAGGCGGTGACCTTGGGCTACTACCGTGGCGTGATGAATGCCCTGGCCGACATCGAGCGTCACGAGCCCGCGTGCGCGGCTTGGGTGGAGAGCCTGCGTCCGCTGGCGCGCGGGTTCCAGTTCGAGGCGCTGGCCGAGGCCATCGCGGCACAATCACCGTCTTCTGTGATCGACACTGCCCCCCCGAACGCCTCGCCATGACCGCGCCCTCTTACGAACAGACCCTGGACCGTGCCAACAGCGATGTAGTGCTGGTGGTGGACGACGTGCCCGACAACCTGGCCATGCTGCACGACGCCCTGGACGAGTCGGGTTACACCGTTCTGGTGGCCACCTCGGGCGAGGCTGCCCTGCAGCGTGCGAACCAGGCACGGCCTGATGTGGTGCTGCTCGACGCCATGATGCCGGGCATGGACGGGTTCGAGGTGGCACGGCGCCTGAAAGCCGAACCCCGCACGGCGCACATCCCCATCATCTTCATGACCGGCCTGACTGAGACCGAGCACCTGGTGGCGGCACTGGAGTCGGGGGGCGTGGACTACGTGACCAAGCCCATCAAGCCCAAAGAGGTGCTGGCGCGCATGAGCGTGCACCTGCAGGGCGCTCGTCTGGCGCGCCAGGCGGCCCGGCAGGCCGGCCAGGCCCGCAATGCCCTCGACGCCTTTGGCTACGCCAGCATCACCGTGCGGGTCAGCGATGGCCGCCTGATGTGGCAGACCCCGCTGGCGCGCGATCTGCTGATGCGCTATTTCGGCACGGCCGCACCGGTCACGCCGGAGCCGGTGGTCAACTGGTTGCGCCGTCACCTGCCCGACGCGCAGGCCAGCATCGAGCCGCCCCGCCTCAACCACGACCAGGGCCCGCGTCGCCTCACCTTCCGGCTGCATCAACAGACCGGTGACAGCGAGGGCGGTGGCGACTGGCTGATCGTGATGCAGGAGGTCTCCGACGATGCGGTGATCGAGGCCATGAGCCTGAGCTTCAAGCTCACGGCGCGCGAGGCCGAGGTCTTGTACTGGGTGGTGAAGGGCAAGATCAACCGCGACATCGGCGACATCCTGGGCGCCAGCCCGGCCACCGTGAAGAAGCATCTCGAGCGGGTGTACGCCAAGCTCGGCGTGGAGACCCGCACCGCCGCCGCCGGCATGGCCATGAACCGCATCCGTCAGTTGCATCCTCAGTTTGAAGGTTGAGGCGTTGGGTGCCAGGGCCTGGCCCGTGTTTCATTCAGGCTTCAAGTCAAGTTTGCTCACCAACCGGCGCCATTCGTGCATGTCCTGCACCAGGGTGGTCCGGAATTCGGCGGGCGTGACCTGGGGGAGTTCGGTGAACTGCAGGCGGGCCAGCCGCAGTCGCACGGTGGGTTCCTGAAAGGCCCGGTTCAGGCTGTTGTTGAGTTGTTCGACGATGGCCGTGGGCGTGCCGGCAGGTGCAAACAGCCCCAGCCATGAATAGGCCGTGAATGGATGGCCCGCCTCGGTCAATGTGGGCACGTTGGGCAGGGCGGGCATGCGGGTGCTGGCGCTCAAGGCCAGCGCGCGCAGGCGGCCTTGGCGTATCAGTCCGATGGTCAGAGAGGCGTCGGCGAATGCCGCGCTCACCTGACCGGCCAGCAAGGCACTGACACAGGCCGTGCTGCCTTTGTAGGGCACGTGCACGAGGTCCTGGCCGGTGTCTTGCAGCAGGCTGGCCATCGCCAGGTGGCCGCCCGATCCCTGGCCCCAGGAGCAATAGCTGAGCTGCTTGGGGTGAGCCCTCGCATAGGCCAGGAACTCGGCCACACTGCGCACCGGCAGACCAGCGGGCACCACCAGCAAGGTGCCGCCGCGACCGATCTGCATCACGGGCGCGAAGTCGCGCAAAGGGTCATAGCCGGGGTTCTTGTACAGCAAGGGGTTCACCACCATGGTGGCGGCATAGGTGAACAGCAGTTGGTAGCCGTCGGGCGCCGCCCGGGCGGCCAGCGCATTGCCGAGCAAGCCGTTGGCACCGGGGCGGTTGGCGACCACGAAGGGTTGGTGCAGGGCCTGACCCAGCACGTCCGCCACCACCCGGGCCACCGCGTCCGTGCTGCCGCCGGGAGAGGTGGGCACGATCACGGTGACCGGGCGTTGCGGGTAGGCCGGTGCGAGGGCGGCCGTCGTGTCAGCGCTGCTGAGCCCCAGGACGGCCCACAGCCCGGCGATGCAGGCCTGGCGTGCGATGGCCTGCCGGTCGGGGGCTGTGCGACCGGCGCCACGGGCGTGCCACGCACGATGGAAATCTGGGTGTTCAACGAGGGGGGGCATCTTTTCAGTGGGTAGAGAACAACCGTCAATCGGGCTGACGGTGCTTTTGTCAATGAACTCAGAAATGATGATTCAATGATGAAAAGTTGTGATCTTCAAATCTGTCAGCGCGCCGACAAACACGCGCAAACGGCGTCGGAAAGCACCTCATGATCCGAGAGCCGGTAGCTGACACCCCGAGGTCTGAGCGACCCATGACGGGCACGGACCGCGAGTTGATCGATCGGACCTTGCGCTGGAACGAGCTCTTCAGGCATTGGCCTGATGAGGCGCGTGTTCGTCTGGTCAGGGAGGCCCGGCTGCGGGCTTACGACAGGCGTACCCAGGTGCTGGCCCACGATCGCCAGGCCCGAGAAATGCTGGCGGTGGCCTCAGGCTGCCTGGAGGTGGGTTGTGTCGACGCCGAAGGGCGACGCTACTTGCATGGCCTGCTGGGGGCCGGGCACATCGCAGCCGTGGTGCGCCTGCTCGATGACGAGCCCTTGCCCTACCACTACCATGCCCACGAGGATTCGGTGATCGTCCACCTGGCCTGCAGCTCGGTGCTGTCGGTGTTGGCCGAACACCCCCAACTGTGGCGCGAGGTGGCCCGCATGGGGCTGCAACGTCACCGCTACAGTCTTCAGACCCTGCACGAAAAAGCCTTGAACGGCATCCCACAGCGGCTGGTGGTCACCCTGCTGCGGCTCGCCGATTATTACGGGGTGACCGACTCCGAGGGGCTGGCCTTGGGAGTCCGTCTGTCGCAGCATGATCTGGCCGCCATGCTGGGGGTGTCCCGCCAGACCATCAATCGCGAACTGGGACTTCTGATCGAGCAAGGCATTCTGGACGCCAGCTACAGCCGAATCGTGATCAAAGATCTCGCGCGGCTGAAAGCGCTGGTGCAGTTGCCCTGAGCACCAGGCCATGGCCCGCCGTGGCGGCGCCTGGGGCGGCGCTGCCGCGAGCGGTTTCAGGGCGGCTGCCGGTGATGACCGGCAACCTGCCTGCTCTTGCGATCAAGGGTAGAGGCCGCGTTCCTGGCGAGCGGTCAGGATGCGTTCGCAGGCCACGGCAAAGGTGGCGGTGCGCAGCGTGATCTTGTGGCGATCGGCTGTGTCCCAGATCTGTTGCAGGGCATTGCCCATGATCCGGTCCAGGCGCTGGTTGATCTCGTCTTCATCCCAGAAGAAGCTCGAGAAGTCCTGCACCCACTCGAAGTAGCTCACGGTCACGCCGCCTGCGTTGCAGATCACATCGGGCACGACCAGCACACCCCGGCTGGCCAGGATGTCGTCGGCCTCGGGCACGGTGGGGCCGTTGGCACCTTCGAGCACCAGCCGCGCCTTCAGGCGCTGGGCGCGAGCGGCCGTGATCTGGCCTTCCAGGGCGGCCGGGATCAGGATGTCCACCGGCAGATCCCAGAACTCTTCATCGGTGATCGCTTCGGCACCGGCAAAACCGGCCACGCCCCGGGTGCGGGATTGGGGCAGGAGCTGGTTCAGGTCGAGGCCGTTGGGGTTGTAGATCGTGCCGGTGTGGTCTTGCACCGCCACGATCTTGGCGCCGGCTTCGGCAAACAGTTCGGCGGCCACCGAGCCCACATTGCCGAAGCCCTGCACGGCAATGCGTGCGCCCTGCAGGTTCAGGCCCAGGCGGCGGGCAGCTTCGCGACCGGTGACGAACACCCCGCGACCGGTGGCCTTGACGCGGCCAAGCGAGCCACCGAGGTGGATAGGCTTGCCCGTGACCACGCCGGTGGCGGTGGAGCCGGTGTTCATCGAGTAGGTGTCCATCATCCAGGCCATGATCTGGGCGTTGGTGTTGACGTCGGGAGCCGGAATGTCCTGTTGCGGCCCGATGATCACGCCGATCTCGCTGGTGTAGCGGCGGGTGACCTTTTCAAGTTCTTGTTGCGACAGCTGCTTGGGGTCGACGCGGATGCCGCCCTTGGCGCCACCATAGGGCAGGTTGACGGCCGCGCACTTGACGGTCATCCAGGCCGAGAGGGCCATCACTTCTTCCAGCGTCACGTCAGGGTGGAAGCGTACCCCGCCCTTGCCCGGGCCACGCGACAGGTTGTGCTGCACGCGGTAACCCTCGAAGTGGGCGATGCGTCCGTCGTCCATCTCGATCGGCACGTCCACGATCAGGGCGCGCTTGGGACGCTTCAGCGTTTCGGACCAGCGTGCCAAGGGACCCAGGTAGGGCACCACGCGATCGACTTGGGACAGGTAGGTTCCCCAGGGGCTGTTGGCGGTGGGGTGGACGTAAGAGAGGGGCTGATTCATGCGGATCTCGCTTGGGTGAACAGAGCCTCTACGGTACGCCTGGGGTCGGTCGCCCGCCAAGGGTTATGCATGCCATGGAGCGGGTTATGCCGCGCCGTTCATGCCGGATGTGCAGAGGGTTATGCGCGAGACGCAATGCTTTCCTCATTTTGACTTGCATCAATTTTGTTCGCTTGTTGAATTGCGGTGTTTTCGCGGCGGTTTTCGCAGGCTCAGGGATAGAGGTTCGACTCTAGAGTGGATGCGAGCGTTCTCTCCTTTCCTCATACCCATTCCCACACCCTTACCCACAGGAGGCCTCGATGGCTGCAGTGATGAGCTCGTTTCCCGTTTCTGACATCGTCATTCCCGATCAGTCGGTGACTGACATCGACCTTCTGCCTGAAGGTGCGTCTTCATCGGTGGTGCAGCGCCTGCCTTTCACGGTCCGTCTGGTACGCACCGAAGAAGAGTTGGCCAAGGCGGTGGCCGTGCGTCATGCCGCCTATGCGAGGCACTTGCCGGACTTCGCCGAGCATCTCAAGCAGCCGGAGCTGTCTGACTTCAGTTCGGACGCGGTGGTCCTGCTGGCCGAGTCGAGGCTGGATGGCTCCCCTCTGGGCACCATGCGCATCCAGACCAACCTGAACGATGGATTGCCGTTGGAGCAGTCAGTGCACCTGCCCGAGTGGCTGAGCCGTCGCCGCCTGGCCGAAGCCGTGCGACTGGGCGTCAAGGATGGCGTGACAGGTCATCTGGTCAAGACGGTGCTGTTCAAGGCCTTCTATCTTCATTGCATGCAGTCCCAGGTGGAGTGGATGGTGATTGCGGGCCGTCCGCCGATCGACCGCCAGTACAAGCGTCTGTTGTTTTCCGACGTCTTTCCCGAACTGGGCTGCGTGCCACTGAAACATGCCGGCAATCTGCCCCACCGGGTGATGTCGCTCAAGGTGGCCGATGTGCAGCCGCTGTGGCGTGCTTCCCAGCATCCCCTGTACGACTTCTTCTTCCATACCCGGCATCCGGACATCGAGATCGCCCAGGCGCCGGTACCGACCCGGCATCCTCAAACCACGCCTCGGTCAGCCGCCGAGGTTCAACTTGCGGCCCTGTGAGCCGGCCAGGCCTGGCTCGGGCTGTTGACGGCCCTGTTCTTCCAGGCTGGCCACCAGGGTCTTCAGGCCTTCGTCGCGGATGAAGTCTGCCGAAGAGTCTCCGTGCAGCATGTCGTCCGGATCGCGGGACTTGGAGACGATGAAGCCTTGCACATAGTCCACGCCGATGTCGGCCAGCGTCTGGACGGTGGCAGGGTCTTCGGCCCATTCGGCAATGGTCTTCATGCCGAGATTGCGCGCCAGGCTGACGATGGCTTCGACAATCGCCACGTTGGCCGGGTGCTGGTTCATGTTGACGATGAAGTTGCCATCGATCTTCAGCAGATCGGCCGGCAGGTCGCGCAGGTACGAGAACGAGGTGTAGCCGGCGCCGAAGTCATCCAGCGCCACCTTGGCCCCCAGGCTGCGCACCCGGTCGACAAAGCGCCGGGTGTTCTCCAGGTCATGCAGGGCGACACTCTCTGTGATCTCGAGACACAGGCAGTTGACGATGGCCGCATGGCGCTGCAGCATCTGAAAGACTTCCTGCACGAATCGTTCGTCATTGAGCGAGGCCCCGCTCAGGTTCATGCAGATGAACAGGGTCTGCTTCAGCCGGGACTGGTTGGCTTCGATCCAGCTCAGCGTCTGCGACAGCACCCATCGATCGATCACCCCCATGCGGCCACTGAATTCGGCCGCAGCGATCAGGCGCGAGGTGGGGGTCAACTGCCCCTTGCTGTCGCGCATCCTGAGCAGCACCTCGAAATTCAGCGATTTGGAAGGGGCGTCCAGCGACATGATGGGCTGCATCTCCAGGAACAGCCCCTCGGGGGCCTCGCCCGTGGCCGACAACTGCTCCACCAGCCGCATTTCCGCCTCGTGTTCCTGGAACAGGGGCGAGTTCTTCTCGAAGACCACCAGATGGTTGCCATGGCTGGCCTTGGCATCGCGGCAGGCCCGGTCGGCGGTGGAGATCGCATCCTTCGATTCGGTGCCCGGTCGCACCTCGATGAGGCCGATGGAGCCGCGCACGTGGAAGCTGCGGTCGCCCACCTTGTAGGGGCGGCTGCTGATGCTGTTGATGATGCCCTGGCACAGCAGCGTCGCGTGGGCGATGCGCGTCTGCGGCATGGTGACCAGGAACTCGTCGCCTCCGACGCGGCCGATCGACATCTCGCTGGACAACAGATGATTCACCCGGCTGACCACCTGGCGCAGCACTTCATCGCCGGCCGCGTGGCCATACAGGTGATTGATCAGCTTGAAGCGGTCCAGGTCCAGGTAGGCCAATGCCAGTGAGGCGCCTGGGCGGGTGTTCCACACCGCTTCTTCGAGCACATCCTGGATGGCGGTTCGGTTCAAGGCCTTGGTCAGGGCGTCGTGGTGGGCCAGGAACTGAAGGTGGGCCGTGGCCCTGGATCGTTCGGTGATGTCCTCCAGCGAGCCTTCGATGTGCTCGCCGGCCAGGGTGGCCTTGACCAGGAACTTGCTCACACTGTCGCTGCGCCGGTCACGGGCGTTCTGGACCTCGATTTCGGCATTCACCTGGGCATGGAGCATGTGGTGCAGCCGCAGCCAGGAGTCCGCCCCGAAGTACTGGTCCCAGCGGTTGCTGCCTGGCGCCAGCACAGCCGGGCCCAGGGCAGCGATCAAGGTCGGGTTGGCGCTCAGGAAAGCGCCCTCGCTGTCGAGCGTGAACAAGCCGATGGGGATGGCTTCGTAGGTCTGCTGCAGCTTGGCCTGGGCCTGCAGTCGACTGGTGTGCTCATCGCGCATCTGGGCCGCGATCGCCAGCGAGGCCAGCAGGCTCGACGACAGCGCTGCCGTCACGCTGTTGACCGATCCGATCAGGGACTTGTAACCCAGCGCAGCCGCCAGCACTTCATACAGGCTCGAGGCCAGCATCACCGCGATCGATGCGCTGTACCAGGCCGCCACCGTCGAGCGGGTGGCCAGCAAGATCCTCACCAGGTAGAACACCAGGGTGGCGCAGGTGACCGTGGCGCACACCCACAGCAAGGGCAAGAACGTGGGGAAGCCCATGAACAGGGAGCAGACCAGAACCGGTGGGCATGACCATTGGGTGAAGCGCATCAGCCAGGACCGATCGATCTGCTGCAGGTGATCCCGGAACAGGCTTTTGTAAAGTGTCACCGTGACCACGTAGATGGAAGCCACCGTGATCAGCCGGACGCGCTGGATCCACTCCGCAGGGATGATCATGTCCAACCACTGGGTATCCCAGCCTGCCGAGAGGGCGGCCATGCGCAGGTTGATGGTCAACCAGACGGAAAAGAGCAGGTAGGTGCTGTTGCGGTTGATCAGGGCCGTGATCAGCACAAAGACCGACAACACCATCAGTCCGCCGTCAAGCAGGCCCGAATTCCGCTCATAGGACCTGGCCGCGATCGCCAGATCGGCGTTCTTCCATCGTTCCACCGTCAACCGGGCGGGCCCGATGAAATGGGCCCGGCAGGTCAGTTCGACATCGGCTCTGTCCTCGGGTAGCGGGTAGGCAAAACCTCGGCGGGAGGCGCTCAGCCCACCCTGGAACTGGTCCCGCGTCGCCTGTCCGACCGAACGCATGTCCAGTCGGTCCCAGCACGCCAAGCTTGTCAAATGGCGGGATGGAAACTCAATGGTTTCATTTTTCTCACTTTCGTTCCGGTGCAGGCTGAGCTGGAACCAGACGGGGTTTTCGGACAATTTCGTGTCGAAGAAATCGACCTTGGGCGCTCGCTCCAGCACCCGATCGAGCTTCAGCGGGTCGGCCGAGGGGCGCTCCTGGAGCAGGGCTCTGAAAGCCACTGGCCGGCCTTCGGTCTCGGGGTGTGCCGCAGGCCAGAGTGTCAAGGCCCAGACCGAGAACAAGGCGATCACGGCGGGCAGCAGGTAAGCCGAGAACCCGAAAAGGCCCCGGTAGATCCACCGATCAAATCGCTGGAGTGCGGATGTGGTCACAGTGGCAGGCAGCGCATGGATCGCTTGGAAAGTGGTGGTGTGTTGGGGCTCGCTTTGGACAAACTTTACTGATGAATCTGGCAAAAACGGCTTGGTTCATTATCGGGTGTTTGCCCCGGATCAGTTCGATAGACGGCGGTTTTGATGCGACTCAAGTGGGCATTTACTGCAGATTCCTGTTGGGTGGGCGCCACGAACTGTCGGCATGGGGGACACAAGACGACGGGTCAGGCATACGCCACCCGGCGTATTTCCGCATCGACCCCCGGTTCCTACGATCACTTCCGTCGTCACTGATTTCCCTGGCACCCGCCGCAGTGACGCAACGATCCAACCTCAACCGGAGTCCCCTCATGCAACGTCGCTTCACCCTCAAGGCCCTCACCGCCGCCGTCGCGCTGGCGGGCATCAGCGCCATCCCGGCCCATGCCGCCGAAGACACCATCAAGGTCGGCGTGCTGCACAGCCTGTCGGGCACCATGGCCATTTCTGAAACCGTGTTGAAAGACACCGTGCTGATGGCGATTGAAGAAATCAACGCCAAGGGCGGTGTGCTGGGCAAGAAGCTCGAGCCCGTGGTGGTGGACCCGGCCTCCAACTGGCCGCTGTTTGCCGAAAAGACCAAGCAGTTGCTGACCCAGGACAAGGTCTCCGTGATCTTCGGCTGCTGGACCTCGGTGAGCCGCAAGTCGGTGCTGCCGGTGGTCGAAGAGCTCAACGGCCTGTTGTTCTACCCCGTGCAGTACGAAGGCGAAGAGCTCAGCAAGAACGTGTTCTACACCGGCGCTGCCCCCAATCAACAGGCCATCCCGGCGGTTGATTACCTGATGAGCAAGGACGGCGGCTCTGCCAAGCGCTGGGTGCTGCTGGGCACCGACTATGTGTACCCCCGCACCACCAACAAGATCCTGCGCGCCTACCTGAAGAGCAAGGGCGTGAAGGAATCCGACATCGACGAGAAGTACACCCCCTTCGGCCACTCTGACTACCAGACCATCGTGGCTGACATCAAGAAGTTCAGCCAGGGCGGCAAGACGGCCGTGGTGTCCACCATCAACGGCGACTCCAACGTGCCTTTCTACAAGGAACTGGGCAACGCCGGCCTGAAGGCCAAGGACGTGCCGGTGGTCGCCTTCTCGGTGGGTGAAGAAGAGCTCCGTGGTGTGGACACCAAGCCGCTGGTGGGTCACCTGGCTGCCTGGAACTACTTCATGTCGATCAAGAACCCGACCAACGACGAGTTCATCAAGAAGTGGAGCGCCTACGCCAAGGCCCACAACGTGGCTGGCCACAAGGACAAGCCGCTGACCAACGACCCGATGGAAGCCACCTACATCGGCATCAACATGTGGAAGCAGGCCGTCGAAAAGGCCAAGAGCACCGATGTTGACAAGGTGATCGCCGCCATGGCCGGTCAAACCTTCAAGGCCCCGAGCGGCATCGTGTCCAAGATGGACGAGAAGAACCACCACCTGCACAAGTCGGTGTTCATCGGCGAAGTGAAGGCAGACGGCCAGTTCAACGTGGTCTGGAAGACCCCCGGTCCGGTCAAGGCCAAGCCTTGGAGCCCCTACATCGAAGGCAACGACAAGAAGGCCGACGAACCCGAGAAGAAGTGATGAGCGTGGGACGGGGGGGACCACCTCCCCCGTCCTGAGTGAGCGGCCTGCGATACGCCTCGCAGGTCACCGGGGCGCCGCGCTGGCCACAGGCCTTGAGCCCGGCGCCCAAACCTGATTCCCGAGGCGACATGCTGACCCGATTCCTCTTTTTGATGGCCGCCGTGCTGACCAGCCTGCAGGCCCACGCATTGGAGCCTGCCCTGGCCCAGGCCCTGGCGGCCGGTGAGACCGACGCCCGCATCGAAGCCCTGGCCCAGGCCACGGCCAATCCGGATGAGAAGACCATGGCGCTGATCCAGGCGCTGGCCGATGATGCGGTCAAGGTCAAGACCGGCGAGAAGTCCGTGCAAGTCTGGGTGATGCGCGATGGCAAGGGCTTTGACCCTGCCAGCGGCGCCGAGACCCCTGTTCCCGATGACGCCGAAGACGTCATCAACAACAACCGCATGCGCAGCGAGCTGGACGCCGCGCTGGCCGGCCTCAAACTGCTGTCCCCCGACGAGAAGCTGCGGCGGGAGGCGATCAAGACCCTGGAATCCGAAACCGACGAGGCCCGGCTTCCCCTGATCGAGAAAGCCCTCGCTGCCGAGACCGTGGCCAGCCTCAAGGATCAATTGGCGCTGGTGCGCGCGCGCATCCTGCTGGGCAGCACCGACAAGGCGCGGCGCCTTGAAGCGGCCCGCCTGCTGGGCGATAGCCACACCGCGAACACCAAGACCGTGCTGGTCGAACGCCTCAAGGACGAGGCGGATGCCGAGGTCAAGGGGGTGATCCAGGTCTCCTTGCAGAAGATCGAGGCCTCCCTGGTCTGGACCGACCGCCTGGGGGCCTTGTTCTCGGGCATCAGCCTGGGTTCCATCCTGCTGCTGGTGGCTTTGGGCCTGGCCATCACCTACGGGCTCATGGGCGTGATCAACATGGCCCACGGCGAGCTGATGATGATCGGCGCCTACGCCACCTATGTGGTGCAAGGCCTGTTCCAGAAATACCTGCCCGGTGCCTTCGACTGGTACCTGCTGGCGGCCGTGCCGGTGTCGTTCGCCGCTTCGGCCCTGATGGGGGCCGCGCTGGAACGCAGCGTGCTGCGCTTCCTCTACGGTCGCCCGCTCGAGACCCTGCTGGCCACCTGGGGCATCAGCCTGATGCTGATGCAACTGGTGCGCTCGATCTTCGGCGCCCAGAACGTCGGCGTCGAGAACCCCAGTTGGATGAGCGGCGGTGTGGTGCTGTTCGGCAGCCTGCAACTGCCCTGGAACCGCATCATCATCATCGCCTTTGCCGCTGCCGTGCTGCTGGCCATGGCCTTCCTGATCGGCAAGACACGCCTGGGCCTGTTCGTGCGTGGCGTCACGCAGAACCGTCCGATCGCCTCGTGCATGGGCGTCAACACCGCCCGCATCGACACCTATGCCTTCGCGCTGGGCTCGGGCATCGCCGGTCTGGCGGGTTGCGCGCTCAGCCAGGTGGGCAATGTGGGCCCCGACCTGGGCCAGGGCTACATCGTGGACTCGTTCATGGTGGTCGTGCTCGGCGGGGTGGGGCAGTTGGCCGGCACCGTGTATGCCGCGCTCGGCCTGGGCATCCTGAACAAGTTCCTCGAAGGCATCGCCGGGGCCGTGCTGGCCAAGATCGCGGTGCTGGTGTTCATCATCGTCTTCATCCAGAAGCGCCCCCAAGGCATCTTCGCGATGAAGGGCCGCTCCGCCGAAGCCTGAACCAGGAGCGAACTCCATGACCATGAGCATGACCCACTCTTCACGCACTTCCTCCTCCTCCTTCACCCTGCCGGCTCCCGCGCCCTTGCTGTCCGGCGCCGGTTGGGGCGCCTTCCTGCTGGCCCTGATCGTGGTCTGCGCCGTGGCGCCCGCGCTCAACCTGCTGGTGCCCGTCGACAGTGCACTGCACCTCAGCGACTACGCCGTGGCCCTGGTCGGCAAGATCATGTGCTACGCCATCGTGGCCCTGGCCATGGACCTGATCTGGGGCTACACCGGCATCCTGAGCCTGGGCCACGGCCTGTTCTTCGCCCTGGGCGGCTATGTGATGGGCATGTACCTGATGCGCCAGATCGGCCGCGATGGCAACTACAAGAGCGACCTGCCCGACTTCATGGTGTTCCTCGACTGGAAGGCGCTGCCCTGGCACTGGGCGCTGTCGGACAGCTTCGTGGCCACGCTGCTGCTGATCGTGTTGGTGCCCGGCCTGGTGGCACTGGTGTTTGGCTTCTTTGCCTTCCGCTCGCGCATCAAGGGTGTGTACTTCTCGATCATCACCCAGGCGATGACCTTTGCCGCCATGCTGCTGTTCTTCCGCAACGAGACCGGTTTCGGCGGCAACAACGGCTTCACCGACTTCAAGCGCATCCTGGGTCTGCCCATCGCCACCCCCAGCATGCGCATGACCTTGTTCGTGCTGACCGGGCTCACGCTGCTGGGCTTCTTTCTGATGGCGCGCTGGCTGATCCGCAGCAAGTTCGGCCGCGTGTTGCAGGCCATCCGAGATGCCGAGAGCCGGGTGATGTTCTCGGGCTACAACCCGCTGCCCTACAAGCTGACCATCTGGACGCTGTCGGCCGTGATGTGCGGCGTGGCCGGGGCCTTGTACGTACCCCAGGTGGGCATCATCAACCCCAGCGAGATGAGCACCGCGGCCTCGATCGAGATGGCCGTGTGGGCTGCGGTGGGTGGGCGTGCCACCTTGATCGGGCCGGTGATCGGAGCCTTCATCGTCAATGGCGCCAAGAGCTGGCTGACCGTGACGGCACCTGAGTTCTGGCTGTATTTCCTGGGGGCGCTGTTCATCGCGGTGACCTTGTATCTGCCGCACGGTGTGGTGGGCCTGGTGAAGAAGATTCGTGAAGGGGGCGCCAAATGACGCCAGATCTGTTGGAACAGGGCGCTCGCCGCGTCGAAGCCCGCATGGCCGCGTTGGAAAGCGGCAAGAACAACACCGAGTCGGGGGGGCGCACGGCCGGCTTCGGCCGCGTGATGGTGCCCGGCGAGGTGGACGTGAGCCACGGCCGCATCCTGTACCTGGAAGACGTCAGCGTGAGCTTTGACGGCTTCAAGGCCATCAACAAGCTCTCGCTGGACATCGCCCCGGGTGAGCTGCGCTGCATCATCGGCCCCAATGGCGCCGGCAAGACCACGATGATGGACATCATCACCGGCAAGACCCGGCCCGATGAAGGCCAGGTGTTCTTCGGCAGCACCATCGACCTGCTGCGCTACCGCGAAGCCGAAATCGCCCAGCTGGGCATCGGGCGCAAGTTCCAGAAGCCCACGGTGTTCGAGCACCTGACGGTGTTCGAGAACCTCGAGCTGGCGCTCAAGACCCACAAGGGCGTGCGGGCCTCGATGTTTTTCAAGCTCGATTCGGCCCAGAAGGACCGCCTGGCCGAGGTGCTGCACACCATCCACCTCGCCGATGCGGTGACCCGGCTTTCGGGCAACCTGAGCCACGGCCAGAAGCAATGGCTGGAGATCGGCATGCTGCTGATGCAAGACCCCAAACTGCTGCTGCTTGACGAACCCGTAGCGGGCATGACCGACGAGGAGACGGCCCGCACGGCCGAGCTGTTCCTGACGCTCAAGGGCAAGCACTCGCTGATGGTGGTGGAGCATGACATGAGCTTCATCCGGACCATTTCGGACATCGTGACCGTGCTGTGCGATGGGTCGGTGTTGGCGCAGGGCACGCTGGATCAGGTGCAGGCGGATGAGCGGGTGATTGAGGTTTATCTTGGGAGGTGAGGGTGTGTTGATGGTTGGCATCTGCCCTTCGCTGCGCTCTGGTCCTTCTGCTCTCTTTTTGAGGTCGGAGGCCGGGGGTTCGTCCCGGCGGCCGAGCCACTTTCTTTTGCTTCGCCAAAAGAAAGTAGCCAAAGAAAAGGCGACCCGAAGTCAGGGCCACTTCGTGGTTCCCTGCGCTGCTCGCGCCAGGGGGGTCCCCGCTAAACTCGCTGCGCTCAAACAGA
>RXJO01000288.1 GCA_003987795.1 Curvibacter sp. | reverse complement strand
CAACCCCTCCAGCGTGGTGATGCAGCGCCCGGCCACCCCCTGGGCCGGGATCACGCAGGCGCGGGCCGGCACGCCGTCCACCAGCACGGTGCAGGTGCCGCACTGGCCCAGGCCGCAGCCGTACTTGGGCCCATTCAGACCCAGGTCGTTGCGCAGCACGTGCAGCAGGGTGGCCTGGGCCGAATCGGGCAGGAGGAAGGACTGGCCGTTGACCTCGAGAGCGGGGGTGGGCATGACAGATCTGGCAAGCGGGGCTAGGGTAAGGGCAGCCGGTTCATTCAGTGTTCACTGAACTTGAAACGCGTGGCTGCCCAGTGTGGCCGGGCGCGCCCGGGCCGCACAGGGGGTTTTCAGCAGGTCAGGCCAGGGCCAGGTCGCTGGACTGGATGCGTTTGACGCCCTTGGCCGCCATCTGCTTCCAGGCGGCGTCGAGCGAGCCGTTGAGGTCGATGCCGCGGCAGGCCTCTTCGATCACATAGGTGTTGAAGCCCAGGCGGCGGGCATCGAGTGCGGTCCAGGCGACGCAGAAATCGGTGGCCAGACCGGTCACGAACACCGTCTTGATGCCGCGGGCCTTGAGGTAGCCGGCCAGGCCGGTGGCGGTCTTGCGGTCGGCCTCTTCAAAAGCCGAGTAGCTGTCGACGTGCTGATGGAAGCCCTTGCGCAGGATGATCTGGGCCTGGGGCACCTTGAGGTCTTTGTGCAGCGCGGCGTCGTCGGTGCCCTGCACGCAGTGGTCGGGCCAAAGCACCTGCTGGCCGTAGCTGAGCTTGGTGGTCTCGAAAGGCTTCTTGCCAGGGTAGGTGCTGGCGAACGAAGCATGGGCCTGGGTGTGCCAATCCTGCGTGACCACCACGTTCTCGAAGGCAGGGGCGATGCGGTTGATCACCGGCACCACTTCGTCGCCCTTGGCCACCGGCAAGGTGCCACCGGGCACGAAGCAGTTCTGCACATCGACCACGATCAGGGCGCTGTCGGCACCCGGCTTGATGGCGGCCGCGAAGGCGCGTGGCGAGAGGCCCGCGCCCACCAGCCCGAGCACGGCGGCGGACTGGAGGAATTGGCGGCGCTGGGACATGGAAGGCATCGAAGACTGAGAAGACATGGCATCACTCCTGGGGGTTGGGATGAGGGACACAACAACACGTGTGGGGCACGCCAAGGCAAGCATGAGCCGTGCCGCCCCGCGGGCTTTCACACACTCAGATAGGCCCGTCGCACCTCTTCGTTGGAGGCCAGTTCGGCCATCGAAGCCTGGTAGCGAATCTGGCCCTTTTCAAGCACGTAGGCGCGGTCGGAGACCAGCTCGGCAAAGTGCATGTTCTGCTCTGACAGCAGGATGCTCACGCCCTGGGCCTTGAGCTCAAGGATCATGTGCGCCATCTGCTCGACGATGACCGGGGCGACGCCTTCGCTGGGTTCATCGAGCAGCACCAGATAGGGGTTGCCCATCAGGGTGCGTGCCACGGTGAGCATCTGCTGCTCGCCGCCGCTCATGCGCCCGCCCGGACGCTGGCGCATCTCGCCGAGGTTGGGAAATAGCGTGTACAGGCGCTCGGGGGTCCATTCGGGGGCGGCGCTGCCGTCGGGCCAGCGGCGCGGAGGCTGGCGCCCCACCTCGAGGTTCTCGGTGACGCTGAGGTCGGTGAAGACGCGCCGGTCCTCGGGTACAAAGCCCAGGCCCAGGCGGGCCGCCACATGGGGCTCGCTGCGCGACAAGTCGTGGCCCATGAACTCGATGTGGCCACGGCGCTTGGCCAGCATGCCCATCAAGGCTTTGAGGGTGGTCGATTTGCCGGCACCGTTGCGGCCCATCAGGGCGACGACCTCGCCGCGCTTCACGTCGAGGTCGATGTCGTAGAGGATCTGGGCGGCGCCATACCAGGCGGCGAGGCCTCGGGCCTGCAACAAGGTCGCGGAGGTGGAGGTGCTGCTGGGGCTCATGCCGATGCCGTCTCTTTCTTCTCGAAGGTCTTGCCGGAGCCGAAGTACACCTCCTGCACCTTGGGGTGGTCGCGCAGTTCGAGCGGTTTGCCCTCGGCGATCAGGCGGCCCCGGGCCAGCACGATCATGCGGTCGGCGTAGGCGAAGACCACGTCCATGCTGTGCTCGGTGAACAGCACGGCCATGCCGCGGTCGATCACCAGTTGCTTGGTCAGGGCCATCAGGTTGTTGCGCTCCTTGGGGGCCATGCCGGCGGTGGGTTCGTCCATCAGCAGCAGCTTGGGCGAGTTGGCCATGGCGATGGCCAGTTCGACCCGCTTGACGTCGCCATAGGCCAGTTCGCTGCAGGGGCGGTCGGCCTGCGCCTTCATGCCCACCTGGTCGAGCAGGGCCAGGGCCTCATCGCGCTTGTGATCCGAGGCCTTGCGCCAGAACGAGAACAGGCGGTCATCCACCGACAACAGGGCCATCTGCACGTTCTCGATGACACTGAGCGAGGCAAAGGTTTCGGCGATCTGGAAGGTGCGCCCCACGCCGAGACGCCAGATGTCGCGCGGCTTGCGGCCCACCAGTTCATGGCCGTCGAGCACGATGGAGCCCGTGTCGGCCGGCAACTGGCCGTTGACCATGTTGAAGGTGGTCGACTTGCCGGCCCCGTTGGGTCCGATCAAGGCCAGCAGTTCACCGGCGGCCAGTTCGAAGTGGATGCCATCCACCGCCTTGACCCCACCGAAGGCCTTGCCCAGGCCCGAGACTTTGAGCAGGCTCATGCGGCCTCCTTGGATGCAGGAACAGAAGCGGGGGTGGGCCGGCGCGGCTCTCGGCTGGCGCGCCAATGTTCGACAGCGTGCTTGATGGAGCCGGCAATGCCCTGCGGGAACAACAGCACCAGCAGCAAGATGATGCCGCCCAGCATGGCGCGCCAGTAGTCGGTGTTGCGCGCCACGGTGTCGTGCAGCCAGGTGAAGGTGACCGCCCCCACCACGGGGCCCGAGAGGGTCTGCAGACCGCCGAGCAAGACCATCACCAGGCCATCGACCGATTTGCCCACCGCCAGGCTCTCGGGCGAGATGCTGCCCTTGGAGAAGGCGAACAGCGCGCCACCGAGGCCGGCGAAACCGCCGGCGATGATGAAAGCCACCCATTGCATGCGCTTGACGTCGATGCCGATGGCATCGGCCCGCAGGGCCGAGTCGCGGCCGGCCCGCAAGGCATAGCCGAAGGGCGAAAACAGCACACGGCGCAGCAGCAGCACGCCGGCGGTGACCAAGGCCAGGGTCAGGTAGTAATAGTGGGTCTTGTCGGACAGCCACTCGGCCGGCCACACCCCGGTCAGGCCGTTGCTGCCGCCGGTGAAGCCATCCCACTGGTAGCAGATGGCCCAGGTGATCTGGGCAAAGGCCAGGGTCAGCATGGCCAGGTAGACGCCCGACAGGCGCACGCAGAACCAGCCGTAGAGGAAGGCGCCGAAGGCGGCGGCCAGTGGCGCCAGCACCAGGGTCAACTCCATGGGCAGCCCGGCACTGCGCACCAGCAGGGCGGCGGCATAGGCCCCGATGCCGAAATAGGCGGCATGACCGAAGGAGTGCATGCCGGCCGGGCCCATGATGAAGTGCAGGCTGGCCGCGAACAGGGCGGCGATCATGAGGTCGATCGCCAGCACCGACAGGTAGGGCGAATCGGC
>RXJO01000132.1 GCA_003987795.1 Curvibacter sp. | reverse complement strand
CGTGAGGTCGACCCAGAAATTGCCGATGGACAGGGCCGAGCGCGCGGCAAAGCCCCGGATCAGCGCGAACACCACCGCGATGCCGGTGGCGGCCGAGACGAAGTTCTGCACCGTCAGTGCCAGCATCTGGGTCAGGTAGCTCAGGGTGGATTCACCCGAGTAGCCCTGCCAGTTGGTGTTGGTGACAAAGGACACCGCGGTGTTGAAGGCCGAGTCGGGCGACACGCCGGCAAAGGCCTGCGGGTTCAGTGGCAGCCAGCCCTGCAGGCGTTGCAGGCCATACACCGCAAAGACCCCCAGCAGGTTGAAGGCCAACAAGGCACAGGTGTAGTGGGTCCAGCGCATCGGCGCGTCGCTGCCCGGGCCACCGAGGCGCAGCAGGGCCGATTCGGCGCGCAGCATCCAGGCGGGCAGACGCCCGGCACACAGGGCGGCGAGGTAGCGCCCCAGCGGCCAGGCCAGGGCCAGCAGCAGCGCGAGGTACAGGGCCAGCAGGCCCCAGGCCGAGGGGTTCATGACCATTCAGAACTCCTCGGCGCGGATCAGCGCCCACACGAGATAGGCCAGCAGGCCGATGGCCAGCGCGGCACCCAGGGCATCGAGCCAGTCGGTGCTGCTCATGAGGGAGCTCCCGTGTGGGGTTCAAGGGCCTGCAGGCCCCAGGTGAGGGCGGCCATCTGGCCTCCCAGCAAGGCCGCGCAGGCGAGCCAGACGATGTCCATGTCAATGCTCCATCGAGGTGAAAAACGATGGACCAAGCGTAGGATCGGGTGCGTAAAAAGCGGGTTGAATTGCGCCCGGTGGCTGTATAAAAAGCGTAAAAATCCAGCGGCTGGACCCGGGCTGTGCCCCAGTCCAGGACTGGCCCGGGCAGCAAATTGGCGGCAGAAAATGGGGGCCCTGTACAAAACAGCCGGCTTGGCGTCATGATCCCGCAGTCCCCGTTTGGCGAGGTCGCCGATCGGAGCCTGGAGCCCACACTTGTCCTACGCATCCACACCGTCCTGGCAGACGGACCACGCCGAGTCGCGGCCCGAGGTCGCCCGAGTCAACGCCGGCCCCCAGCGGGACGCGCGGCGGGTGCGCCATTGGCAGTTGCAGACCCTGGCGGCCCTGCTCAGCCAGATCGGCGGCATTCTGTTCATGGTGATTGCTGCGAGGCTGGGCCACGCCCACTGGACTTTCGTCTGGGTGTGGGCACCGTTGTCGATGGCCCTCACCCTCTGGGTGCTGCTGGGGCTGTCAATGGGGTTTGGGTTGCGCTGGCGCGATCCGACCCTGACCGTTCCGCAGATCGCCTATTCCTTGGTGTCGGCCGTGGCGTGCTACGCCGCCGTGGGACCGATGCGGGGCCCCTCTCTGGCCATGGCCTGCCTGGCGCTGCTGTTCAGCATCTTTGCCTTGACGGCACGTCAGGTGCGATGGTTGACCGGCTTCGTGATGACGCTGTATGCCTCGGTGATGTTCATCCTGGCGCGATGGCAGCCCGAGCGATACCCTCTGGGCGAGGAGCTCGCGAACTTCATCATCATGCTGACGGTGATGCCCACCTTCGCCTTGCTGGCGGGCCGCCTGAGCACGTTGCGCGCCCAGCTGAGCCGGCAGCGGCTCGAGTTGCAGCATGCCCTGGCGCGTCTGGACGAACAGGCCGGACAGGACGAACTGACAGGGCTGATGAACCGGCGCCGTGCCGCTGAAAAGCTGCAGGAGCGCTGCCTGCAGGCACGCCGAGGCACCGGCTTCTGTGTGGCGCTGGCTGACCTGGATCACTTCAAGTCGGTCAACGACCGCTGCGGTCATGCCGTCGGCGATCTGGTGCTGCGCCGCTTTGCCTCCGAGCTCACGCCCCTGCTGCGCGAGGGCGATGTGCTGGCGCGCTGGGGTGGCGAAGAGTTCCTGCTCTTGTTGGGTGCGACCGACCCGGTGCAGGCCGGCCTGGCACTCGATCGTCTTCGCCAGCATGTCGAGTCGCTGTCGGTGCTCCTGCCTGATGGCCAGACGCTGCGTTTCACGGTGTCTTTCGGACTGACCGAATACCGTCCCCCCGAGGAAGGCAGCGAGACCGTGGCACGCGCCGATGCCGCGCTTTACCAGGCCAAGGCGCAGGGGCGCAATCGGGTCGTGATGGCCCAGCCGGGGGGGCCTGCTGCCAGCGTGGTACCGGGGCATTGACCAATCAAGGCGCCAACTGCAAGGGTTTCGTGACAAATGGCAGAGCGTTGATCGTTTTCAAATCACCTTTGAGCTGATATGCCTTCTAGAATTGGCTGGAATGCCACATTCGAGGTGTAAGCGGCATGACTCTCGATCTCGCTCAGGCTCGTCGTCGGTGGCGTTGGCCCGGTGCATCCGACGCCGTGAAAACGGGGCTGTTGTCCAACCGGCTGCAGCTGTGGCTGGGCGCGATCCGGAACGCCTATGTGGCGCTGCTGCCCCTGACCATGGTGGGCGCTCTGGCCTTGGGCCTGGCTGAACTGCCACCCCTGGTGGCGCTGTTGCGCCACCTCGAACTCCCGGCCACCGATCTGGTGCAGGGCGCCAGGCTGTTCTTCCATGCCACCTTCGGGGTCATGGGCCTGCTCGGCGCCATGGCCATCGCCGCCAGCACCACCCGGATGTTGCAGCAGACGGAGGGGGTCAACCGGCACTCCATCGTCACCGTGGCCGCGGTGGCCGGTGGCGCGTTCTTGCTGGCGGTCCTGCCGTTGGATGAGCCCGATTTCCTGGTGTTGGGCTATGCCAGCGTGTTCCAGAGCGTTCTGATTGGCGTGCTGGTCGCCGAAAGCCTTCACGCGATGTCCCACCGTGCCAAGGCCTGGTCCGAACGCAACCTGCTGGAGGCCAGCGCCTCACTGGGCTATGCCTTGCAGATGGTGGTGTACGCCCTGCTGCTGTTCCTGCTGGTGGGCTTGTTGCGTGCGTTGGCCATGGTGGCGCTGTCGCAGCTGACCACATGGACGGAGGGCCTGTCCCGGTTCATGGCGCTTCAGGGCCAGCTCAGTGCCGCGTGGCTCAATCCCCTGTTTGTGCTCGTGAATCAGTTGTTCTGGACCGTGGGCATCAATGGCGGGCAATGGTTGCTGCACCTGGCCGGCGAAGGGGGGGCTGTGGTGGCCTCCACCACCACCTGGCACGCGCCTCACCAGGCCTCGCTGATGTTTCTCAACACCTATGCCCACCTGGGCGGGGCTGGGGCCACCTGGGGCTTGATCATGTGCAGCCTGCTGCGCGCCCGTGACCCGGCCTTGCGGCGTCTGGCCTGGTACTCGGTGTTGCCGGCCTTGCTCAATGTGAATGAGGTGCTGCTGTTCGGCCTGCCCTTGATTCTGAGCCCGACCTTGTTCCTGCCGTTTGTGCTGGCGCCACTCGTGGCCTGCCTGTTGGCCGAGCTGGCCTGGCATCTGCACTTTCTGGACCTCGCTGTCGCCCCTGTCCTGACCTGGTCGACGCCCATCCTGTTATCGGGCTACCTGAGCTCGGGAGGCTGGGAGGGCGTTGCCGTCCAGGTGGGCGGTGTCGGGCTCAGTGCCCTGATCTATGCGCCGTTCATACGTCGTTTCGAAGCACAG
>RXJO01000487.1 GCA_003987795.1 Curvibacter sp. | reverse complement strand
CCTGCTTGGTGACGTTGAACATGCTGTTGAGGTTGGTCTCGATCACGGCATCCCAGTCCTCGCGGGTCATCTTGAGGAACATGCGATCGCGGGTGATGCCGGCGTTGTTCACCAGCACGTCGATCGAACCATGCTCGGCCTTGGCCTTGCCGAAGGCTTCGACGGTGGAGTCCCAATCGCCCACATTGCCGACCGAGGCGTAGAAGGTGTAACCCAGGGCCTTTTGCTCGGCCAGCCACTTGCTGAAATCACGGGTCGGGCCGCAGCCGGCGATGACCTTGAAACCTTCTTTGTGCAGGCGCTGGCAGATGGCGGTTCCGATGCCACCCATGCCACCGGTGACGTACGCTACTTTTTGACTCATGAATCGCTCCTGATTATGTTTTTGCTATGTAACTTATAGCTATTGCGCCTGTTCGGGAGCGCTGTTGCAGCGCTCTCTCCGATTTGCCGGGCCGTCGGGCCCGACCTGTTTGCCATTTTGAACGGCAATTCAACGCTCGATGGTTAGGGCAACTCCCATGCCACCGCCGATGCACAGGGAGGCGATGCCCTTCTTGGCATCACGTCGTTGCATTTCATGCAGAAGAGTCACCAAAATGCGGCAGCCCGAAGCACCAATCGGGTGCCCCAGTGCGATCGCACCACCGTTGACGTTCACCTTGCTGGTGTCCCAACCCATCTCCTGGTTGACGGCGCAGGCCTGTGCAGCGAAGGCTTCATTGATTTCGAGTAGATCCAGTTCCGAGGCCGCCCAGCCGGCACGTTGCAAGGCCTTGGTGGAGGCCGGCACAGGGCCCATGCCCATGTAGGCCGGGTCCAGGCCCGAGGTCGCGAAGCTGGCGATGCGGCCCAGGGGCTTGAGGCCCAGGCTGGCAGCACGGGATGCGCTCATGACCATCACGGCAGCCGCGCCATCGTTGATGCCCGAGGCATTGCCGGCCGTCACGCTGCCGGCCTTGTCGAAAGCGGGACGCAGGCCTGCCAGGGCTTCCGCGTTGGTCTTGCGGTTGATGAATTCGTCGGTGTCGAACACCAGCGGATCACCCTTTTTCTGGGGGATGGTGACCGGCACGATCTCGTCCTTGAAGCGACCTGCCTCCTGGGCAGCCGCAGCCTTCTGCTGCGAGGCCAGGGCCAGGGCGTCTTGCTGCTCGCGGGTCACGCCGTACTTCTTGGCCACGTTCTCGGCGGTGATGCCCATGTGGTACTGGTTGTAGACGTCCCAGAGGCCGTCAACGATCATGGTGTCGACCATTTTCCAGTCACCCATGCGCTGGCCGTCGCGCGAGCCGGGCAGCACGTGGGGCGACAGGCTCATGTTCTCTTGCCCCCCAGCGATCACGATGTCGCTGTCACCCGAGGCCACCGCCTGGGCGGCCAGCATCACCGACTTGAGGCCGGAGCCGCAAACGGCATTGATCGTGAGGCCCGGCGTGCCCTTGTCGAAGCCGGCCTTGATGACAGCTTGGCGGGCCGGGTTCTGGCCGGCACCAGCGGCCAGCACCTGACCCAAGATCACCTCGCCCACCTGATCGGCGGACAGGCCGCTGCGGGCCAGGACTTCGCGGATCACCAGTGCGCCCAGATCGGTGGCCGGGATCTTGGCCAGCGAACCACCAAACTTGCCGATGGCCGTGCGGGCGGCCGAAACGATGACGATGTCTTCCATGTGTGCTCCAGTGTTGGTCGGTCAAAAAATCAGTGCGTACATTGCGCAGTATGTCTCGCCGGAGACAGTCCAAAAGCGAAGCCGACCTGGGTTTTTCCCGAATCGGTCTTCGCGGGCAGATCTGCTCACCCGGCTTGGGTCTGACAGGCCCAGTCAGGCCCTGTCAGGCCTTCTGCTTGACGTAACGGCCAGGGGCCGGCTCGATGGCCTTGTACTGGGTACCCTTGCCATAGGCCTTGGGGGCCGGGATCAGCTTGCCGGCATGGCCCGAGAGCCATTCGCTCCAGTCGGTCCACCAACTGCCCGCATGCTCTTGGGCTCCAGCCAGCCATTCGGCGTGGGTGGCCGGCAGCTTGCCGTCCTCGCGGATCCAGTGGCTGCGCTTCTTCTTGGCAGGCGGGTTGATCACGCCGGCGATGTGGCCCGAGGCACCCATCACGAAGCGCTTCTTGCCCGGCAGGTGGCGGGTGGAGGCATAGGCCCCGGTGATGGGCACGATGTGGTCCTCGCGTGAGCCATAGAGATAGACCGGGATGTCGACCTTGCCCAGATCGACCGGCACGCCGCAGACCGTGGCCTTGCCTGGCTTGACCAGGTTGTTTTCGAAGTAGGTGTTGCGCAGGTACCAGGCGTAGAAGGGCCCGGGCAGGTTGGTGGAGTCGCTGTTCCAATAGAGCAGATCGAAGGCCGGTGGCGTTTCGCCCTTGAGGTAGTTGCCGACCACGTAGTTCCAGACCAGGTCGTTGGGACGCAGGAAGCTGAAGGTGGACGCCAGCTCCTGCCCCTTGAGCAGGCCGCCCTGCCCCATCTGAAGTTCGCGGAACTTGACGAAGGCATCGTCGATGAAGAGATCCAGGATGCCGGTGTCGGAGAAGTCGAGGAAGGTGGTCAGGAAGGTGGCCGACTCGACCGGCTTCTCGCCACGCTGCGCCAGCACCGCCAACGCCGTGCCCAGGATGGTGCCACCCACGCAGAAGCCCAGGGCATTGAGCGTCTTGGCGCCGGTGATGTCCTGCACGGTGTGGATGGCCTGGATGGCCGCATGCTCGATGTAGTCGTCCCAGGTCTTGTGGGCCAGGCTTTCGTCAGGGTTGCGCCAGCTGACCACAAAGGTACGGTGCCCTTCGGCCACCACATGGCGGATCAGCGAGTTCTCGGGTTGCAGATCGAGGATGTAGAACTTGTTGATGCAGGGCGGGATGAGCAGGAAGGGGCGCTCATGGACCTTGGCCGTCAGCGGCTTGTACTCGATCAGTTGGAACAGTTCGTTCTCGAAGACCACGGCCCCTTCGGTGGTCGCGACATTGCGTCCCACCTCGAACAGACTTTCGTCGGTCTGGCTCATGTGGCCCTGTTTCAGGTCATGCAACAGGTTCTGAAGCCCCTTGGCGATGCTCTCACCCTGGGTTTCGAGGGCTTTCTTCTGGGCTTCGGCATTGAAGGCCAGGAAGTTGCTGGGTGCCGAAGCCGCCGCCCATTGCTCGACGGCAAATCGGATCCGGGCACGGGTTTTGTCGTCGGCTTGCACCGCCTCGGCCAGGCCGGCCAGGCTGCGGCTGTTGAGCAGGTATACCGCAGCCGTGAAACTGGCCAGCGGGTTGCTGCCCCAGGCCTCGCCCGCAAAACGGCGGTCGCGGGCTTCGGCAGCCCCTGAGAGGCTGGCATTCCAAAGTTCGGTCGCCTCTTTCACATACTGTTGCTGCAAAGCCTGTAGCTTTTCCGCATCAAAGCTGATCTGGGGCACCGCTGCAGCGCCATTGGCAGGCATCGAGGGCAGGCCCATTTGCTGGAATGCCTGCAGGGCCTTGCCCCAGCCTTCGCTCAGCATGTGTTGAAATTGCTGGGCGCTTTGACCCCACTGTGCTTCAGAATTCATGTTGTCTCCTCATGAACTGTCCGTTGGAAAAAG
>RXJO01000583.1 GCA_003987795.1 Curvibacter sp. | reverse complement strand
TTCGGTGCCGGCGATGTCAAGGATCAGGGGGGCGTGGTCAGACATGGTGCAAAGGTCTTCGAAGAGAAACTGATAAAAGAGCCGACCTCAGGCTGAGGTGGCATCGACAGGCTGGACCTGCTCCACCACCACAAAACTGGCGGCATAGTCGGTCTCGTCGGTCACCGTGACGTGGGCGCGCAAGCCGCGGGCCTCGAACCAGGCCTTGAGTTCACCATGCAGCACGATGGTCGGCTGACCGCTGGGCAGCTTGGCGATCTCGCAGGAGCGCCAGGTCATGGGCATGCGCATGCCCATGCCCACTGCCTTGCTGAACGCCTCTTTGGCGGAAAAGCGGGTGGCCAGGTAACGCACGCCTCGCTCCGGCCAGCGTTCAGTGCGCTCGCGCCAGGTTGCAAGCTCGGCTGCCGACAACACGCGTTCGGCGAAGCGGTCTCCGTGCTGGGCAAGGCTGGCCTGGATGCGACGCACGTCGCAGATGTCGGTCCCGATGCCGTAGATCATGCCAAGGCCTCGGGATCAGGCCGACCGGGCCGCCACGATGCAACGCAGGTAATCGCGCACCGTGGCCTCGTAACCAAGCTCCAGGGCATCTGCGATCAAGGCATGTCCGATCGAGACCTCCAGCACACCCGGAACACCCCGCAAAAAGGAGCTGAGGTTGTCACGCGACAGGTCATGTCCGGCATTGATCCCCAGGCCGACCTCGAGCGCCGCCCGGGCCGTGTCGGCGAACTGGGCCAGCACCCGGGCTTCGTCCGGCGTGCCGTGAGCACGCGCCCAGGTCTCCGTGTAGAGCTCGACACGATCGGCACCGACGGCCCGGGCGGCCGCCATGGCCTCGGGAACCGGGTCCATGAACAGGCTGACCCGCACTCCCAGGGCATGGGCCTCGTCAATCAAGGGTTTGAGGCGCTCGGCATCTTGCGGAAAGCTCCAGCCGTGGTCGCTGGTGAACTGGCCTTCGCTGTCAGGCACGAAAGTGGCCTGGTGGGGACGGAACTCGCGCACATGTTCCATCAAGTTGTGGAAAGGGTTGCCCTCGATGTTGAATTCGGCATCCGGCCATTGCTTGAGCACGCTCGCCAAGTCACCCACATCACCCGCACGGATGTGACGCTCGTCCGGGCGCGGGTGCACAGTGATACCGGCCGCACCGGCCTGCAGACAGAGCTCGGCCGCCCGCGTGACGCTGGGGATGCCCAGATGCCGGGTGTTGCGTACCAGGGCCACCTTGTTGAGATTGACCGACAGGGCGGTGAGCGGAGGCAGGGAGGAAGTCACAGCGTTCATAGGTTTTGCAGGTCGATCATGAGTTGCCGGGTGCGCAGGGTGCGCGAACCGCAATGGTAGTGGAGCAAGGCCCGGAGCTGGTGCTTGAGCTCGGCCGTGCCATCGGCACTGGCCCGCAAGGTGGCAGCCAACGGCGCTGGTTCGTCGAGCGCGCGCTGCAATCCGATCCACCAGGCACCGGACAAAGCCCCGCGGTCCTGCGCACCCGCCTCCCGCAGTCCCCCCTCGGGAACCAGCACATAGCGCCCCTTCGCACTCAAGGGGGCCAGTGTGGCGGTCTGCTGGTCCAAAGCGGGCAACAGGCCCAATTCGCGCAGCAACACGAGTTCAAAGGCCCGCAACACCGGCTGCAAGGCGTCGCCGTGTTCGCTGGCCAGCACCCGCACCACGGCGGCATAGGCATCGAACAGGCCGGGGTGTGGATCGTCTCGCGCCAGCAGACGCATCAACAATTCATTGAGGTAATAGCCCGACAGCAGGGCATCGCCCGTGGGCATGATGTGCCCCCCCACCCAATCCGCCGCCTTGAGGGTGTGGATTTCGGCCTGCGCATCCGGCGACAGGCTGTAGCCCAGACGCAGCGGCTGCAAGGGCAGCAGCACGGGCCGGAAGTTGGATGTGGGCTTCTTGGCACCCTTGGCGACCAGGGCCTGACGGCCATGGTGCCGGGTCATGACCTCCAGGATCAGGCTGGACTCACTCCAGTCGTAGCGGTGCAGAACGAAGGCAGGTTCGTCCGCGATGCGCTTCGGGGGCGCCACGGCAGCGGCCGCTCACTCGTAACCGAAGCTGCGCACCCGGGCCTCGTCATCGGCCCACCCGGAACGGACCTTGACCCACAACTCGAGGAACACCTTGGCGTCCATGAGCTTTTCAAGTTCCTGCCGGGCTTCGGTGCCGATGCGCTTGAGGCGCTCGCCTTTGTCACCGATCACCATCGCCTTGTGGCCGTCACGCTCGACCACGATGGTGGCCGAGATGCGCAACATGCGGTTGTGCGTCTTGCTCTTTTCTTCGTCGAACTTGTCGATGACCACCGTCGAGGTGTAGGGCAGCTCATCGCCCGTGAAGCGGAACAACTTTTCGCGCACCGTTTCGGAGGCCAGGAACTTCTCGCTGCGGTCGGTCAGCTCGTCGGCACCATAGAACCAGGCCTGCTCAGGCAGGTATTTTTCACAGATGCCGAACAGCCGCTCGATGTCGCCCTTGTTCTTGGCGGACATCGGCACGAACTCGTTGAAGGGATGGCGTTCCTGCATGCTCTTGAGCCAAGGTGCCAACTCGGCACGCCGGTTCACTGTGTCGAGCTTGTTGGCCACGAGCAAGGCCGGGATGCCCGGCTTGAGCAAAGACAGCACCTTGGCGTCGGCCAGGGTGAAATTGCCGGCCTCGACCACGAAGAGCACGAGGTCCACGTCACCGATGGCCCCCATCACCGTCTTGTTGAGCGACTTGTTGAGCGCCGTGCTGTGACGGGTCTGGAAGCCGGGGGTATCCACGAAAACGTACTGGGTCTGCCCCAGGGTGCGGATGCCGGTGATGCGGTGGCGGGTGGTCTGTGCCTTGCGCGAGGTGATGCTGATCTTCTGTCCGATCAAGGCATTGAGCAGCGTGGATTTGCCCACATTGGGTTTGCCCACGATGGCGATCACGCCGCAGCGCTGACCTTCGACGGGGGCTGCACCCGCCACCACATCGGCAGCGGTCACTGGGGCAGAGCCAGGCTTGGCAGCGGCCAACATGGCTTCGAGGTCGGCGTTCGGGCCGGCTACAGGTTTTGTAGCGTCGTTCATTTGTATTTCGCTTTCAGGGTGAGCAGCATTGCTGCTGCGGCGGCCTGCTCGCCGGCACGCCGGGAGCCGCCGATGCCTCGCTCGGTCAGGCCCAGTTCGGGAATTTCACACTCGACATCAAAGGTCTGGCGATGCGCCACCCCCGTGGTGAGCACCACGCGGTAGGACGGCACTTTCATTTTGCGGGCCTGCAACCACTCCTGCAAGCCCGTCTTGGCATCCTTGCCCATGGCTTGCATCTGTGGGTTGATCTCCACGGCCTGGTACAGCCGGTGCACCAGGGCCTCGGCCGGACCATAGCCGGCATCCAGGAACACCGCGCCGATCAGGGCTTCCACGGCATCGGCCAGGATGGAGGGGCGTTTCTGCCCGCCGGAGCGGGCCTCCCCTTCGCCCAGACGAAGCACGCCGGGCAGATCAAGATCCAAGGCCAGTTGGTGCAAGGTGTCTTGCTTGACCAGATTGGCCCGCGTGCGCGACAGATCCCCCTCGGCCAAGGTGCCCAGGCGCCGGTACAGCAGGCTGGACACCGCCAGGTTGAGC
>RXJO01000084.1 GCA_003987795.1 Curvibacter sp. | reverse complement strand
CTGAAGCCCTGGCGGATGGTGTTGTCCATCTCCTCGGGTTTCTCGTCCAGGTTGCCCGCCGGAATCCGGATCTCCTGGAACAGCACCCGGTAAGCCCCCTCGCCCTTCAGCGGTGCACCCGCATAACGCACATGGAACACCCCGCGATCACCGGGCTTGACTCGCTGCACCGAGGGCAGGATGCGCAAATCGGTGGAAGGCGTGAGGATCAACTGGCCCTGCAGGTCGGTATCCCAATTGAGCGCCTGCGCCTTGACGAAGACCGCCTCTTCGTTGCTGTCGTTGAACACCGTGAGGCTGTCGACCGCGCTGAAGCCGGGCGCGGCATCGAGCTGCAGCGCCAGCTTGTCGATGCCGAAGGCCTGGGCCGATGGGCTGCACAAGGCCGCCAAGGCCGCCGCCAGGGCGCCTTGGCTGAGCAAGGCACGCAAGGCCCGGGTCGCGCCCCGGATGCGAGGGCTGGGGGTGAGGTGTGGCATATCTGAATCTCCGATCAGGACAGGTTGAAAAAATCGCTTGAAAGACAGCCTGGGTGGCCTGGTGGATCAGGGCAGGCCCGCCAGCGTGTCCAGCGTGCGCACCGAGGCCGCGCACTGCAAAGGTGCTTGGGGCTTGCGTGAGTGCTGGGTGGCCAAAGCCGAGGGTTGGGCGCCCTCCAGCCCGCCGTAATGCACCGTGCACACCCGGGGTCGTGCCGTGGCCTGGTCGGTCCACTGCACCTGGCGCGGCCAATCGCCCTGGGCCGGCGCACTCACGTAGAACACGCCCCCGTGCCCTGCGATGGCCTGGTAGTCGCCCGTGCTCGAACTCAGCACCGCCCCCTTGGGCAGCGGCTGCCCGTCGGGCCCTTGCACCGTGATCACCCGGCGCAGACGCCGCGCCGAGGTCGCTTCGGCCAGGGGCTGGCTGGGGAGACGCCGCGCCATGTCATCGTCGCGCGCGCGCTCCAGATCGCGTTGTCGCTCGGCGGCGGCCGTCGGCAGCTCGCAGGCCACCTGAGGCTTGGGGCGGTTGTAATCGGGGCTCAGCGGCAGACCAGCCTCAAACTGCGCCTCGCAACGCGCGGCGCTGCCGGGCAGGTACACCAGCACCTTGTGCGCACGGGCGGGCAAGTCGGGCACAAACACATCGCCCTGATCCAGCACGATCAGCGTTTCGCTGCCCGGCAGCCGGAACACCGAACCCAGCGGCACCGGCTGATCGGCCGTCAGCATCAGCCGCACCCAGCCCTTCACCACCTGGCGCACCTCGGGCTCGCGGTACGAGGTCCGCCAGCCCACACTCAGCTTCAACACCAGCGGCTCGGCCACCAGCAGGTTGTCGGCCACCTCGGCCGCGTTCACCCGCAGCCGCGGCTCTGAGCGCGCCACGATCGGCACCGCCGCATAGCCCTCGGCGTTGGTCCGCCCCTGGGTGCGCCCGTTGCCATCCTCCAGCGCCACATGCGGCAGGCCCTTGAGGCGCAGCACCGCATAGCTATCGTCTGACACATTCGAGCGCAGCACCTGCCCGTGGCTGAACACCAGCGCCCCCGATTCAGATGCCCCCAGCGTCAGCGCCCCCGTACCGTCCAGCCGTGCATTGCCCTGGTAGCTGCCGTCCCATCGATTCACCGAGGCATTGAGCCGCAGCGCGGTGCTCGCGGGCTGCCCCGGCGTCACATCGGCTGTGAGCGCATGCTGCACCCCATCGGCGCTCGCGCTGCTGTAGGTGGTCGACGAGGTGGTGCTGCCCGATGAGCCCTTGCTCAGCGACTGCATCACCTGCCCGCCATCCATCGGCAGACTCGCCTGCAGGCCCAGCGCATACGAGTTGCTGCCCAGGTAAACCTGCCGCGTGCCGAACACCGACAAGCTCAGCCGCCCCAGATTCGGGAAGGTGTAGCTCAGCCCCCGGCTCGAGCCCATTGGCGAATCGCCCAGCGCCCGCTGACTCAACAGCGTGATGCGCCCGAACCGGGCGGTGTTGAAATACACACTGGTGCGCAACTGCCGGCAACTGAGGCTGTACAAGCCCCCCGACGAAGAAACGCCACCGAGCGGGCCCGCGCTGGGCTGCGGGCCACAACTCTGGCGCGAATACCCCAGGCTGCTGCCGATGTTGCCGTGGTGCAGATCCAGCGTGCCATAGGCGCTCGACGTCGCCAGATCGCCCAGGTTCTTCGTGAAGCCTCCGCTCAGCGAGGCGAACTCATAGGGCACCGCCACAAACGACGAGCCCAAGGCCTGGTTGCGCTGCGCCACATAGCCCGACAACTCCACGCTCATCTTGTCAAACAGGCCATAGCGGTAGACCCCGCCCAGCCCCAGGTCAAAACGCCCGGCCAGCGGTCGCGAAGCCGCCGTGTTCACCCCCTGCACCGAGCCCACAAACAGCTGCCAGTTGGCGCGGCCCGGGCGAAGCAACTGCGCGGCGGCCGGCACAAACACCGACCAACTGCGCACCACCTGCCCGCTGTCATTCACGATGCTCAACTCATACTGCCCGTTGGCGCCTGCCACCGCCGTGCCTGGGCCCAGCGGCACATTGAAGAAGCCTGCCGAAATCGGCACCTCTTTGACGATCACCGAATTGGCCCGCACCACCAGCTTGCCAGGCACCTCAGAAAACCCTTCCAACGACTGCGTGCTGTTGCTTTGCAGGGCCTGGTCATCGCTGCCCAGCATCAGCCCGTAGCTGCGCACCGCGTTGCCGGACAAGGCCAGCGAATTCACCCCGAAGCGCGCATCCAGCCCCTGCTCGGGGTAGTGCTGGCGCCAGCCCAGGTTGGCGATGAAGCCCTGCGTGCGCCCGCCCGCTGAGGAGGCATAGCCATCGAGCACAAACAGGCCGCTGTCTTCGGTGAAATGGCGCGCGTTCAAGCCCAGCGTCAGATCCAGCCCGCTGCGGTCGTGCCAGAACGAGGCGTTGTGCTGCAGCACCGTGGCGCGGGTGAGCTGCTCGGGCTCGGTGGGCGCCGCCGGCTTGGGCGCCTCGGCCTCCACCACCCGGGTGCTGTCGTAATCACTTTGCTTGGGCTGCAGGGTGAGCGTGCCCTGGGGGTTGATGGGCGCCACGGCGGCCAGGGGGCGGTAAAACAGCCGGCCCTGGCAACTCAGCGGCTCGCCGAGCTTCTTGAGCCGCACGGTGTTGAAGAAATCGGCGTCAAGGAATAAGCCCTCGTGCGCCGCGCTCTGGCACACCGAGAACAGGCCCACCATCTCGCGCCCGGCATACAGCACCCGCTCGCCCAGGCGGTTGGGCTCAGTGCCGAGCTCGGTGGGCTGGGGCAGTCCGGGCGTGCCCGCGGCGCGGGCCCCACCGAGCCAGAAAGCGCTGCCCCACAGGATGGACCAGTCCAGCGTGCGCGGCGATGCCAGGCCCAAAGGCCCGCGGCGCCGGTGTGTATGCTTTGAAACGGTCACGATCGTCTGCCCCCTGATGACCCCGCGCTGCAGCCCACCCCATCAAAATGCGATGCTTGAAAGCAAGCTGCGCCCTGGCCACTGAAAGCCAATGCAAAACTGGGCGAGGTCTGAAAATGAATCTGAATGAAAACCCGAGGGCTTGGTATTAAAGCCCTCGGGGCGGGTCGTGTATCAGTAATTCACGAGGATTTGGAAGGAGACGTTGTACGAGCCACCGGTGGCGGCGATGATTTTGGTTTGATTATTGACCCCCGTGTTAAAGATGGGTCGCCAAACGA
>RXJO01000139.1 GCA_003987795.1 Curvibacter sp. | reverse complement strand
CAGCCACATGGCGTCGATGCGGATCATGGTAGCAGCGCTTTGAGCCAGGCCGCGCAGTCACCTGCGGCTGAGCAGGGCCAAGACACAGTGACCTTGGCATCGCCTCGCTGCCACTCAACGCAGATGACTTGAGTGGACGAGTTCCTGTCGGGATGAACGTCTTGCGCAACGGCGGCCATGTGCAAAGCCACAAACTGCTGGGCGCCAACCGCCACCGGGCGGGGGCTGACATTGGTCGGCGTGCCTGCAATATCGTGGGCCTGAGTGCGTCGATCTCTGTCCTGCCGCAGCCAGATGCTGACCAGATTGGCGTTGAGCTGATGAGTCCTGGCCACGC
Source organism: Curvibacter sp. (assembly GCA_003987795.1). Taxonomy (GTDB): domain Bacteria; phylum Pseudomonadota; class Gammaproteobacteria; order Burkholderiales; family Burkholderiaceae_C; genus Curvibacter. The sequence goes on along the minus strand of RXJO01000139.1, from coordinate 3,317 downwards.
CGGCCACCGAAGCCCCAGGTTGACGGCAGGCCGCCATCACCTGGGCCTTGAATTCGTCGCTGTGTTTGCGCCGAGTACCGCCTTTGATTGCACCCATGAGAATGTCCATTTAGAAGTGAAATGGGCATCTTCGGGAGCTCGGAAATGAGGGACAAGATGGGAGGACTGGCCGCTTACCTAGGCTCATCGCGGTAGCTGCGTGACCGTCACTCGCTGGCTGGTGAGTTCGCTGCACACGAACTGCCATGCTTTGCGTCTCATCGCTCAGGGCTGGATCTAGTCCCCCATGTGGTTGTTGTCGATGGTGACCGCGCCGTTCTCCGGGATCGAAACTGGACTCACCTCAAGCAGGTCAAGCAGGTCAAGCAGGTCAAGCAGGTCAAGCAGGTCAAGCAGGTCAAGTAGGTCAAGTAGGTCAAGTAGGTCAAGTAGGTCAAGTAGGTCAAGTAGGTCAAGCTTAATCTTTACAACAAGGGCTGCATTAGCTGATGAACCGCCTCCGCGCCTTATCCGAGCAAGGTTAAAGCCTACATGTCGGTATTAGTATTCAATTAGTACTCATACGGTCGCTGACTTTGCTACCGTGGCCTAGGCCATATCTCAGCTCTCAACTTTGAAAGGATCAAGCTGCCCTTGTTTGATGTTGGTGATGATTCCACGCGGTATGCGGTGCTCACTCCTGAAATATTTTAAGAATTGAATCAAAAATTACTCGTGAAATCGAATTAAATTCAACTCGAGTTGGGTGATTTTGGGAATTTGGGGCGCCATTGGTATATTGAGTTGTGCCGCATTTAGCGATCACACGACCTTGCATCACTCGCGGACCATTGCACTTCAAGCATCGCAACACGCTGATTAAGGCGTTTTAATTCGCGAGCCAGTTGAGTGCTCTGTATGTCAGCATGCAAGGCTTTGACGATAAGCAGGAGCATGCCAAGCAACAGTAGCAGGGCCGGAGGGTAGGCAATACCGAGCGTACTGGCTACCAAATTGATCAAACCTGGCCACAAGCCGAGCACAGCCGCCGCCGCCGCCAGCAGCATCCAGAACAAACCATGAGCCAAATGTAAATGATCACGTCGTAGCAGGTGGAGAATGAGCACAGCCAAGCCGATGCCGAGCAGGCTGGTTGTGATTTGTAGATGCGCCATCATGAAATGATAAAGGTGGTGGGGTGCATTTATTGCTTGGGTTTGGCTTCATTTTGAAGCTGCCCTTGCAGATTTTTAAACAATGGGTTGTTTGGCTCAGCCGCGATTGCCCGCTGGACATCATTTGTGCTGGCTACCTTGTCGCCCTTGATATAGTGCGCTACGCCTCTGGCGTAATAGGCAAGGCCGCTGGGGTGTTGAGCAATGACAGGGTCAAGTAGCGCCATGGCTTCACCGACCTGCTTCTGGCCAAGATAAGCAAAGGCAAGTTCAATGCGATACAGGTCTTTGTCAGGGCGTTTTTGGATCAGGGCCAAGTACTCCTTGATTGCCTCCTCGTGATGGCCCGCTGCAGCCGCCGCCTTGGCGTGGCGCTGGTGGGTCACTTCTTCCGCCTCAGCAGATTCTGCTGGGCGTTTCAAGGATTCGCTGTAGCTTTCGTAGGCCTCGGTGAATTTTCTCAGCCGCGAGTAGGCCTCTCCGCGTTGAAAGTAGAGTCCTGCGGTGCCATAGCCTTGTTCCATGGCCATGTCGAAGTGTTTCAGCGCCTCTTCGGCTTGATTGCGCTGCAGCAAAACGATGCCGAAGTTCGTGTGCGCCGGACCAAAGGGTTCCCCAAATGCCACAGCATTCCGAAAGCTTTGATAGGCTCCATCAAGATCACCTTTTCGCAGTTGCTCCCCTCCCAGGTTCAGCAACGGGCGCCAACGTCCTACCGTGTTGGCGGGGGCCTTGAGATCGACTTTGCTGGCCGCATCGGCCCAGCCCGTATAGGGATCTTGCAAAGATTGAATTCGTTCAAACGAAAGTCCGCCAAGTACCAATGCCAGTAAAACTGCAAGCGGGTACAGCAGTTTACGAGGGCTGAATCCGATCAGAGGAATGGCAATGAGTGCTGGGATCGGTAGCGCCCACAGGTAACTTCGGTAGAGCACAAATGGGTCTTGGACCCAGACCGTGCTGAATTCGGTCATGAACAGCAGTAGCGGTATCAGCAGGCACAGACCCACCAGACCGAGCACGTCAGAGCGGCGGATCAGCAGCCAGCCGGACGCCAGTAACAGCCCGACGTAGGCCAGCGCACCGACGGTTTGAGGCCACCCCAACAAGGAGAGCGGGAAGGTGGGATAAAGGTCGATCGACATCCATCCCACGTTCGGGAAAAACCAAAGCAGGCCATAGCGGAAGAAAAGCGTCATCTCGTTGATGATGCTCAGGATGTAGATGTGACTGGCCGCTCCAGGTTGCAGGGCATCTAGTTGCTTGGCGTAGGCCTTGCCATAGTCCTCATAAATCTGACCGAGCAGATTGCTGTAACGGGTGGCAAGCAGGCCAGCCACCAACACAGTGGCAATCACGGTGATGGCGGTCATCAGCACCAGCACCTTGCGGTTGGGACGCGCGATGAAGATTCCCAGAGGCAAGGCCAGAACAATGGCCGTCACTGCGTATTCCTTGGAGGCTACCGCCAGCAGGTAGCTGATGAGTGCGAGAGTGAACCAAGCCCAACGGTAAGGCTTTCGCGTGAGTCCCAGCAAGAAGGCGAGACAAGCTCCGGCGGTGAAGAAGGCCGCCATCAGGATCGAGCGTTGAATCAAATAAGCAACTGCATACACTGCCACAGGGTTGAATGCAAAGCCTACGATGCCCACCATCAATGCGCCACGGCGTGAAGCCTCGAACGTGGCGGCGCTCCGTATGTCATCAGGGAAGATCGTGTTTTCAAGCAGTATTTTGCAAAGCCCGAATACCAGCCACACGGTGCCTACGTGAAAGGCCAAATTGACCCACCTTTGCTTCCACCACTCTTCGCCAAGAAGGTCTCTGACCCACACAAAACTACCATAGGACAGCAATCGAACGTTGAGTGAAAGCTCGTTGTATTGCTTAAAAAGAGAGCCGTCCAGTAATCTGACATCGTCAAAAATAAGGCTATTATGAATGCCGCTGCCATATAGCAGCACCAGTACTGCGCTGATGAGCAGCAATGGGATCAGGGCTTTTACGCTCTTCATGGGTAGGGCGGGCTCGCTGTCATTAGAGGTGGGCGGAGTCGGTGGGGCTTTTGGGCGATTCACCGATGAAAGGATTGGATTTCGACCTTGGCTTGGTCGAAGGTAATTCCCAGTGTGAGAGGCATAACAACGTGGTGACGGCCATGTA
>RXJO01000500.1 GCA_003987795.1 Curvibacter sp. | reverse complement strand
CCCCAGGAGACCCCATGAGAATTCTGATTGCCGAAGACGACCAGGTGCTGGCCGATGGCCTGCTGCGCACCCTGCGCGGTTCCGGCGCCGCCGTGGACCACGTGGCCAGCGGCGCCGAGGCCGATGCGGCGCTGATGACCAACAACGAGTTCGATCTGCTGATCCTCGACCTGGGCCTGCCGCGCATGCACGGACTGGAGGTGCTCAAGCGCCTGCGCAGCCGCGGCTCGGCGCTGCCAGTGTTGATCCTGACCGCGGCCGATAGCGTGGAAGAGCGCGTCAAAGGCCTGGACTACGGCGCCGACGACTACATGGCCAAGCCCTTTTCGCTGCAAGAGCTCGAAGCCCGCGTGCGGGCCCTCACACGCCGCGGCATGGGCGGCACCAGCAGCACCATCAAACACGGCCCGCTGATCTACGACCAGGCCGGCCGGGTGGCCACCATCGACGGCAAGATGGTCGAGCTGTCGGCCCGCGAGCTCGGCCTGCTGGAGGTGCTGCTGCAGCGCGCGGGCCGCCTGGTCAGCAAGGACCAGCTCGTGGAGCGCCTGTGCGAATGGGGCGAAGAGGTGAGCAACAACGCCATCGAGGTCTACATCCACCGCCTGCGCAAGAAGATCGAGCGCGGCCCGATCCGCATCGCCACGGTGCGCGGCCTGGGCTACTGCCTCGAAAAAATCCCTGGCTAGGGCCACCCCTTGAAAATCTTCCAGCGTGAGCAGCGTTCGCTGTTTGGCGAGATCCTCGACTGGATGCTCACGCCCCTGCTGCTGCTGTGGCCGGTGAGTCTGGCCCTGACCTGGCTGGTGGCCCAGGGCATCGCCAACAAGCCCTTTGACCGTGCGCTGGACTACAACGTGCAGACCCTGGCCCAGCTGATCACGGTGCACGACAACCGCGCCAGCTTCAACCTGCCCCTGCCCGCGAGCGAATTGCTGCGCGCTGACGACTCCGACATGGTGTACTACCAGGTCATGGGCACGCGCGGCGAGTTCCTGTCCGGCGAGGCCGCCCTGCCGCTGCCCGCCGAAGAAGACAAGCAGGTCATCGGCGTGGTGCGCCTGCGCGACGACGAACTCAAGGGCCTCGAAGTGCGTGTGGCCTACATCTGGGTGCGCCTGCCGATCGAGAACGCCGAACCGGCCCTGGTGCAGGTGGCCGAAACCCGCGAAAAACGCTCGGTGCTGGCCACTGAAATCATCAAGGGCGTGATGCTGCCGCAGTTCGTCATCCTGCCCCTGGCGGTGCTGCTGGTGTGGCTGGCCCTGGCGCGCGGCATCAAGCCCCTGTCGCAGCTCGAGGAGCGCATCCGCGCCCGCGATCCCGACGACCTGAGCCCGCTCGACGACAAGGCGGTGCCGGTCGAGGTGGCGCCCCTGGTGTCCTCCGTGAACGACCTGCTGACCCGGCTGAACGACTCGATCGCCACGCAAAAGCGCTTTCTCGCTGACGCCGCCCACCAGCTCAAGACCCCGCTGGCCGGCCTGCGCATGCAGGCCGACCTGGCCCAGCGCGAAGGCACCAGCACCGAAGAGCTCAAGCAGTCGCTCAAGCAGATCGGCCGCTCCAGCATCCGCGCCACCCACACCGTCAACCAGTTGCTGTCACTGGCCCGGGCCGAGAACAGCGGCGCGGCACTCACCCGCCAGCCCTGCGATCTGGCACGGCTGACCATGGAAGTCGTGCGCGACTCGGTGCCTCGCGCCATGGAAAAGCGCATCGACCTGGGCTACGACGGCGCCAGCCCCGGCGCGGCCGGCGTGCAGCTGATGGGCAACCCCACCTTGCTCAAGGAGTTGGTGCGCAACCTGGTCGACAACGCGATCAACTACACCCCCAGCACCGACACCCGACCTGGCGTGGTGACGGCCCGCGTGCTGGCCGACCCGTTCAGCCGGGCCTTGCTGCTGCAGGTGGAAGACTCGGGCCCCGGCATCCCCGAGGCCGAACGCGAACTGGTGTTCCAGCCCTTCTACCGAGCCTTGGGCACCGATGCTGACGGCTCAGGGCTGGGGCTGCCCATCGTGCTGGAGATCGCGCGCCAGCACGAGGCCAGCATCGCCCTGACTGACGCTCGCCCCGGCGAGCAACCACCCGGGGCCCGGTTCACGGTGCGATTCGTGTCGGACTGCCCAGAGGGCCTGCCGACCTGAGCCCCGTCGGGGCGCAGGCGCTCAGCAGGGACGCAGGTTCTTGCCGCCCAGGCTGTCGCGCAAGGGCTCGAGCTTGCTGCGCAGGGCCTCGCCCACGGCCGGCAGCTTCAGGGCGTAAGCCTTGCTGTCGGGCCGCTCCTGCACCACCTTGGCCGTGCGCACGCCGCGCTGCGACAAGGCAGCCAGTTCGTCATTGGCGGCCCCCTGGGTGCCGAAGCCACCCAGCGAGAGGCCGGGCTCCAGTGCCGGGTTGTTCAGGGGCTCGAAAGGGATGCGGCGGGCCCGCAGCTCGGCCTTTTTGCGGTTGAGCATGTCGGTGTCACCGTAGCGGCCCATGTAGATGATCCAGCGCCCGGGCACGGTGATGGCATCCAGGCTCCACTGCCCGGCAGACAGCGACTGCTTGGCCGCCTCGCGCACCGCTGCCGCCAGCTTCTCATCGAGCGGGCCCGCCGTCAGGCACTCGGTGACGCTGGCCGCAGCCGCCTCGGCGGCGAGGCGCTTGCTTTCGTCGGCCGTCATCAGCGTCAGGGCCTCGGGCTTGATCTGCTGGGCCAGGTGCTGGGGCTCGGACGGGTCCACCGGGGCCAGGCCCAGCGGGGCCAGGTGTCCCTGCGTCCATAGGAAATACGCGCCATTGACCAGCAGCAACAAGACGACGAGCAGACGAAGCATGGGCAGGTGTGAAACAAGGGCGGTGGGTTGAAACCAGGCCTCAGGAGCCCGGTGGCGACACAGGCACCGGCCGCACACTCACCTCGGAGCTGTTGATGGTCTGGGTGCCCTGTGCAGTATGCACGAGCAAGGCGCCCCCGGCATCCACGCCGGCGGCCACGCCCTCCAGCCCCTCGCTGGTGCGCACCGGCCGCCCCAGCAACACATCGCGGGCCAGGAAGCGGGGCAGCAAGGGGGCAAAGCCGCTGCCGGCAAAGCCCAGCACCCTCTGTACCAGCGGCGGGATCACTCGCAGCAAGGTATCCGGAGCGCTGGCCTGGGGCTGCCAGTCGCGCAGTGCCGCCAGGGGGGTCGAGGTGCCCTCGATGGGGCGCCGCAGCACATTGATGCCGATGCCGATCACCACGTACCGCGGCACGGGGGCCTCGCCTGGCCGCGCCGCCCCACCACCCGCCGTCTCGATCAGGATGCCGGCCAGCTTGCAGTCTTGACGCCACAGATCGTTCGGCCACTTGAGCCCCAGACCCGCCCGTGCGTCGGGGTCGAGCGACTCGGCCACGCTCAGACCCACGGCCAGAGAAAGGCCCGACCAATCAGCCGGCGCCAAGGGCAAGCCCAGCGAAAACATCAGCGAAGGCAACTCACCCGCCTCGGGCGCGCCGCCGTCCTGCCAGACCCGGCCCATGCGGCCCCGTCCGGCCGTCTGTCGCTCGGCCACCAGCAACACCGGCTCATGGCGCCCCGCTCGGGCGCGGCGCATCAGCTCCGTGTTGGTCGAATCGATCTCGGGCAGCACCTCCACCGAGAAGCCCGG
>RXJO01000109.1 GCA_003987795.1 Curvibacter sp. | reverse complement strand
GATCATCTTGGAGATGATGTTCTTCTGGATCTCGTTGGAGCCGCCGAAGATCGACAGCTTGCGGTTGTTGAAGTAGATGGCGGCCGCCTGGGCCGCCTCGGCCGGGCCCACGGGCTCGTCGGCATAGCCTTCGTACATGGCCTCTTCGATGAAGGGCAAGGCGTAAGGGCCCATGGCCCGGCGGGTCAGCGAGGTCAGCTCCTGGCGGATCTCGGTGCCGCGGATCTTCAGCATCGAGCTCTCGGCCCCCGGTACGCCCCCCCCGGCCACCGCAGCGATCACGCGCAGGTTGGTGGTCTTCATGTTCTCCAGGTCGATCTCGACCTTGGCCAGCCGGGTGGCGAAGGACGGGTCTTCGATCAGCGGGCGGCCATGGCGCTGCACCTTGGCGGCGATGCGCTTGAGGCGCTCGAGCGCCGCCACACTGAAGCCGACACCAGCGATGTTGGTGCGCTCGTAGGTGAGCAGGTACTTGGCGTAGGTCCAGCCCTTGTTCTCTTCGCCGACCAGGTTGGCCACCGGCACCTTGACGTCGGTGAAGAAGACCTCATTGACCTCGTGCTCGCCGTCCAGCGTGATGATGGGGCGAACCTCGACGCCGGGGCTGTTCATGTCGACGAGCAGGAAGCTGATGCCCGACTGCTGCTTGGCCTCACGGTCGGTGCGCACCAGGCAGAAGATCATGTTGGCATGGTGGCCCAGCGTGGTCCAGGTCTTCTGGCCGTTGACGATGTAGTGATCGCCCTGGCGCACCGCCGTGGTCTTGACCGAGGCCAGGTCAGAACCCGAGCCGGGTTCCGAATAGCCCTGGCACCACCAGTCGTCGCCATTGAGGATGCGGGGCAGCCAGTATTGCTTCTGGGCCTCGCTGCCGTACTTGATCAGCACGGGGCCCAGCATGTTGACGCCGAAGGGCACGATGCGCGGGGCGCCACCGACGGCGCATTCGTTCTCGAAGATGAACTTCTGCACCGCGTTCCAGCCCGGGCCGCCATACTGGGTGGGCCAGTGATTGGCCAGCCAGCCGCGTTCATTGAGCAGCGCATGCCACTCGACCGAGTCAGCCCGGGTCAGGCGCAGACCGGCCTTGACCTTGTCGCGCAGTCGGGCCGGCAGCTTGTCGCGCAGAAAACCTTGCACCTCGGCACGGAAGGCTTCTTCTTCAGGGGTGAAATTCAGGTCCATGAGGGCTCCGCGATCAGAAGATTTCGAACAGGCCGGCAGCACCCATGCCGCCCGCGATGCACATGGTGACCACCGCCCACTTGGCCTTGCGGCGACGGCCTTCGAGCAGCACGTGGCCCGTCAGACGGGCGCCGGTCATGCCGAAGGGGTGGCCGATGGAGATGGCGCCGCCATTGACGTTGAGGCGCTCGTCGGGAATGCCCAGCTTCTGCTGGCAGTAGATGGATTGCGAGGCAAAGGCCTCGTTGAGCTCCCACAGATCGATGTCTTCGACCTTGAGACCATGGCGAGCCAGCAGCTTGGGCACGGCGAACACAGGGCCGATGCCCATCTCGTCGGGCTCGCAGCCGGCAATGGCCAGGCCCCGGAAGGCGCCCAGGGGCTGCAGACCCAGGCGCTCGGCCTCGGCGGCCTCCATCAGCACGCAGGCCGAGGCGCCATCAGACAGCTGCGAGGCATTGCCCGCCGTGATGAACTTGTCGGGGCCGTTGACCGGCGCCAGCTTGGCCAAGGCCTCGTAGGTGGTGCCACGGCGGTTGCAGTTGTCGGCGGTGGCGGTCACCTCCTGCTTCGTGACTTCCTTGGTCTCTTTGTTGACCACGGCCATGGTGGTGGTGCAAGGCACGATCTCTTCAGCGTAACGGCCGGCGAGCTGGGCTTCTTCGGTCTTGCGCTGGCTCTCGGCCGAGAAGCGGTCTTGCGCCTCGCGGCTGATGCCGTAGCGCTGGGCCACGATGTCGGCGGTCTCGATCATCGACAGGTACAGGTCGGGCTTGTGCTCGACGATCCAGGGGTCGAGCGTGAGCTGGGCGTCGTCCCGGGTCTTGATGCCCGAGATGCTCTCCACGCCGCCCGCGATCATCGCGGGCACGCCTTCGGTCACGATGCGGCCTGCCGCCATGGCAATGGCCTGCAGGCCCGAGGCGCAGAAGCGGTTGACGGTGGTGCCGCCGATGCTCAGCGGCAGGCCAGCACGGATCACGGTCTGGCGCGCGATGTTGCGGCCGGTGATGCCTTCGGGGTAGCCGCAGCCCAGGATGGCGTCTTCGATCAGGGCCGGGTCGATGCCCGAACGCTCGACCGCCGCCTTGACGGCGAAGGCCGCCAGGGTGGGGCCGGGGGTGATGTTGAACTCGCCGCGGTGCGACTTGGTCAGCGGGGTGCGGGCGGTGGAAACGATGACGGCTTGGCGCATGGTGTGTCTCTCTTGAAGTGAATTATTCGGACTTGTTCAGCGAGTCGAAATTGGCGCCCTTGGCGACCAGTTCCACCAGCAGGGGCGAGGGTTTCCAGAACAGCGGGTCTTCTTTGGCGAACGCTTCGATGTCGGCCAGGATCTGCGGCAGGCCCACCATGTCGGCGTACTTCATGGGGCCACCACGGAAACGCGGGAAACCGTAGCCATAGACAAAGGTCACGTCCACGTCGAGCGGACGCAGCGCGATGCCCTGGTGCACGACGTTGGCCCCTTCATTGACCATGGCCGCCATGTAACGGCGCATGATCTCCTCGTTGCTGAAGGCGCGCGGCGTGATGCCGGCGCGCTCGCGCTCGGCGTCCACAATGGACAGCACCTCGGGGTCGGGGCTGCCCACACGGGCGCCATTGGGGTACAGGTAGTAACCGCGCGCGGTCTTCTGGCCGAACCAGCCGCGCTCGCAGATGCGGTCGGCGATCTGCACGTAGCGGGCCTTCGGGTCACGGGTGGCAGCACGGCGCTTGCGCGTGGCCCAGCCGATGTCGCCGCCAGCCAGGTCAGACACCTGGAATGGCCCCATGGGGTAGCCGAAATCACGCACAGCCTGATCGATCTGGTAGGGCGAGGCGCCGTCTTCCATCATGTGATCGGCGGCAGCGCGGTACACCGCCAGGATGCGGTTGCCGATAAAGCCGTCGCACACGCCGGCACGCACCGGCACCTTCTTGAGCTTTTGCGCCAGCGCAAAGGCGGTGGACACCACATCGGCACTGACCCGGGCCGGCACCACGATCTCGAGCAGCTTCATGATGTTGGCCGGCGAGAAGAAATGCAGGCCCACCACGTCCTGCGGACGGCTGATGCTGCCCGCAATCTCATCGATGTCGAGGTAGGAGGTGTTGGTGGCCAGCACGGCGCCGGGCTTGCAGACGCGGTCGAGTTCGGCAAACACGGCCTTCTTGACGCCCATCTCCTCGAACACCGCCTCGATCACCAGGTCGACCTGGGCCAGCGCGTCATACGAGGTGCTGCCGCTGAAGCGGGCCATCACCGCGGCCTTGGCCTCGGCGCTCATGCGGCCTTTGGCGACCAGGCCGTCGTACACCTTCTCGACATTGGCGCGACCGCGCGCAATCGATTCGTCATCGCGCTCGACCATGGTGACCGGCAGGCCGGCATCGAGCACCGACACCGCGATGCCGGCACCCATGGTGCCGCCGCCCACCACCCCGATGGTGTTGAAGGGGCGCGGCTGGGCGGCCTTGGCCTCGGGCACCTTGACCACTTCGCGCTCGGCAAAGAAGGCA
>RXJO01000130.1 GCA_003987795.1 Curvibacter sp. | reverse complement strand
CGCCATCCGTGAAGGTGGCAAGACTGTGGGCGCCGGCGTGGTGGCCACCATCATCGAGTAATCGTCTCGGAGGGGTATAGCTCAATTGGCAGAGCGTCGGTCTCCAAAACCGAAGGTTGTAGGTTCGATTCCTACTGCCCCTGCCACCTGAAGGTGGCACCAAAAGCCCGTCAAGCCCTGACGGGCTTCTGTGTCTCAGGACACGCAACTAATTTGAAGCGGAACCCAGCCCATCATGGCAACTTCACAGGTTGAAACCGTCAACACAGGGGCCGACAAGGCCAAGCTCGTGGCTGCAGGCGCATTGGTGCTTGCGGCCTTGGTGGCGTTTTATCTGTTGACGCAGCAAGGCGTGTTGGCGCAATGGGCTGCGCTGATTGTCGGTCTGGTCGCTGCCGGTGCTGTGTTTCTGACCTCCGAGCCTGGTCGCCAGCTGGTCGCATTCGGTCGTGAGGCTGTGCGTGAAGTGCGCAAGGTTGTTTGGCCTACCCGCAAAGAAGCCATCCAAATCACGGCTTATGTGTTCGGCTTTGTTGTGATCATGGCTTTGTTCTTGTGGTTCACCGACAAGACCCTTGAGTGGTTGTTCTACGACTTGATTCTGGGGTGGAAACGATAATGACTGACGCTGTTGACAATTCGGTGGCCCCGGCGGCTGCCACACCTGCTAACCCCGATCTGCGTTGGTATGTTGTTCATGCCTATTCCGGAATGGAGAAGGCCGTAGAGCGCAACATCACCGAGCGCATCAATCGTGCTGGCATGCAGCACAAGTTTGGACGCATTCTGGTTCCCACTGAAGAAGTGGTTGAAATGAAGAATGGTCAGCGCAAGACAACAGAGCGTCGGTTCTTCCCCGGTTACGTCTTGGTTGAGATGGTCATGGATGACGAGTCCTGGCACTTGGTCAAGCACACCAACAAGGTGACCGGCTTTGTGGGTGGAGCGAAAAACCGTCCTGCTCCCATCTCTGAAGAAGAAGTTCAGAAGATCGTCAGCCAGATGCAAGAAGGCACAGACAAGCCGCGCCACAAGGTTGAATTTGTGGTGGGTGAGTTGGTTCGTGTCAAGGAAGGTCCGTTCACTGATTTCAACGGTTCCGTGGAAGAAGTGAACTACGAAAAGAGCAAGGTCCGTGTGTCGGTGACTATTTTTGGTCGTGCCACGCCCGTCGAGCTCGAATTCACCCAGGTCGAGAAGACCTGATTTTTTCCGGCTTGCCGGTTGTCGCGCCACCCGACTCGGCGCAGCGTCAAATCCAGAGTCGTCAACCCCGGGAAGCCATGTGCTGGTTGCTTGACCTGCATGGCGTTTGACCCGCAAGGAGTAAAGCATGGCGAAGAAAATCGTCGGTTTTGTGAAGCTGCAAGTGCCAGCTGGCAAGGCCAACCCGTCCCCCCCGATCGGTCCCGCACTGGGTCAGCGCGGCCTGAACATCATGGAGTTCTGCAAGGCATTCAATGCGCAGACCCAAGGTGTTGAGCCTGGTCTGCCGCTGCCTGTGGTGATCACTGCTTTTGCCGACAAGAGCTTCACCTTCATCATCAAGACGCCGCCTGCGACGACCTTGATCAAGAAGGCCATCAAGCTGGACAAGGGCTCCTCGCGTCCCAACAGCGAAAAGGTCGGCAAGATCACTCGTGCACAGCTCGAGGAAATCGCCAAGACCAAGATGAAGGACATGAACGCTGCCAGCGTTGATGCCGCAATTCGTACCATCGCTGGTTCCGCACGCTCCATGGGCGTGACGGTGGAGGGTCTGTGATGACTAAGCTCACCAAAAAAGCAAAAGCCCTGCAAGGCAAGGTTGACAGCAACAAGCTGTACGCTCTGAACGATGCCATCACCCTGGTGAAAGAGCATGCCACCGCCAAGTTCGACGAATCCATCGACGTGGCTGTGCAACTCGGCATTGACGCCAAGAAGTCGGATCAAGTCGTTCGTGGCGCCGTGGTGCTGCCCAATGGCACCGGCAAGACCAAGCGTGTGGCCGTGTTTGCCCAAGGTGCCAAGGCTGAAGAGGCCAAGGCTGCTGGTGCAGACGTGGTTGGCATGGACGACCTGGCTGCCCAGGTGAAGGCTGGTGACATGCCTTTCGACGTCGTGATCGCCGCTCCCGATGCCATGCGCATCGTCGGTACCCTGGGTCAGATCCTGGGCCCGCGCGGTCTGATGCCTAACCCCAAGGTCGGTACTGTGACCCCCGATGTTGCCACCGCTGTGCGCAACGCCAAGGCTGGTCAGGTTCAGTTCCGTGTTGACAAGGCCGGTATTGTTCACTCCACCATCGGTCGTCGTTCGTTCGACACTGACAAGCTGCAGGGCAACCTGGCAGCTCTGGTGGACGCCCTGAACAAGGCCAAGCCTGCAACCAGCAAGGGTGTCTACCTGCGCAAGGTTGCTGTGTCGTCGACCATGGGCGTGGGCGTTCGCGTCGACACCCAAACCATCGCAGCTTAATCGCTTCGAGCAAGAAATCGTCAGGGGGTGAAAGCCCTCTGGTGTGGTGGGCCTGGGTTCTTGAAAGAGATCACAGGGCCATCCAAGACCGCTGGTGTGAAGACCGAAAGGTTTGCACTTAATACCCGAGGGGCCAGCGCAGATGGCGATCCCGCTGCAGATGGAAATTTTCCAAAACAGTTGGTCGCTGCACTAAGGCGCGTCGAAGGATTCTTCCCAAGACGCATTTTGAAGGAGTAGACCTTGAGTCTGAATCGCAGTGAGAAAGAAGCGGTCATTTCTGAAGTGACCAGCCTCGCCGCTAAAGCTCAAACGCTCGTGATCGCGGAATACCGTGGCATCACGGTCGCTGACATGACCAAACTGCGCGTTGACGCTCGCAGCAAGGGCGTGAGCCTGAGTGTTCTGAAGAACACGCTGGCCCGTCGTGCTGTGGCTGGCAGCCAGTTTGACGTCGTCGCCGACCAGATGACTGGTCCGCTGATCTATGGCTTCTCCGAAGACGCTGTGGCCGCCGCCAAGGTGGTGGCCGATTTCGCGAAGACCAACGACAAGCTGGTGATTCGTGGCGGCGCTTTCGCAGGTAAAGCCCTGGATGTGAACGGCGTTAAGCAACTGGCCAACATTCCGTCGAAGGAAGTGTTGTTGGCCCAGTTGTGCGGCTTGTTGATGTCGCCGATCTCTCGCACCGCCGTGGTGCTGGGTGCTCTGGCGGCCAAAAAAGGCGAAGGCGCAACCGAAGCCGTGGCTGCTTGAGCCCACGGAATCTTTGAACCAATTGTTAGGAATTTAAAAATGGCATTCGATAAAGACGCATTTCTGACCGCTCTCGACAGCATGACGGTCCTCGAACTCAACGACCTGGTCAAGGCCATCGAAGAGAAGTTTGGCGTGAGCGCTGCCGCTATGGCTGCTCCTGCTGCTGGTGGCGGCGCTGCTGCTCCGGCCGCTGAAGAGAAGACCGAATTCAACGTCGTGCTGACTGACGCTGGCGCCAACAAGGTGTCCGTGATCAAGGCCGTGCGTGAAATCACCGGTCTGGGCCTGAAGGAAGCCAAGGACCTGGTCGACGGCGCTCCCAAGGCTGTCAAGGAAGGCATTGCCAAGGCCGACGCCGAAGCTGCCAAGAAGAAGCTGGAAGAAGCTGG
>RXJO01000513.1 GCA_003987795.1 Curvibacter sp. | reverse complement strand
GAACATCATGTAGTAGATGCACATGAAGGCGACGATGACCAGGAAGCCCCAGGTCACGCTGTGGAAGCCCTTGGAGATGTTCTCGGCGCCCAGCGTGGGGCCGATGGTCAGCTCTTCGATGATCTCCATCGGGGCGGCCAGCGAGCCGGCGCGCAGCAGCAAGGAGGTGTCGGTGGCTTCCATGGCCGTCATGCGGCCCGAGATCTGGACGCGGCCACCGCCGATTTCCGAGCGGATCACCGGCGCCGTCACGATCTCGCCCTTGCCCTTCTCGAACAGGATGATGGCCATGCGCTTGCCCACGTTTTCGCGGGTGACATCCTTGAAGATGCGCGAGCCCTTGGCGTCCAGCGTCAGGTTGACAGTGGGCTCCTGGGTCTGGCTCTCGAAGCCGGGCTGGGCGTCGGTGAGGTTCTCACCGGTCAGGATCACCTGCTTCTTGACCACCAAGGCCTGGCCATTGCGGTCGGGGTAGCGCTCGCTGCCGAAGGGCACCGGGCCGCGTCCGACGGCGGCTGCGCCGGCGTCCGAGCTTTCGTCGACCATGCGCACTTCGAGGGTGGCGGTGCGGCCCAGGATGTCCTTGGCCTTGGCCGTGTCCTGCACACCGGGCAATTGCACCACGATGCGGTCCTGGCCCTGCTGCTGGATCACCGGCTCGGACACGCCCAACTCGTTGATCCGGTTGTGCAAGGTGGTGATGTTCTGCTTGAGCGCCATCTCCTGCACCTTGCGGGCCGCTTCAGGCTTGAGGGTGGCGGTGAGCTTGAAATCGCTGCCATCGGGTGCTTCGACCATCTGCAGCTCGGGCAACTGATCGGCAATCACGGCACGGGCGGCCTGCAGGGTCTGGGTGTCGCGGGCACGCACCTCGACCGTCTGGCCGTTGCGCGAAATGCCGCCATGGCGCACGTTCTTCTCACGCAGCAAGGTGCGGATGTCGCCCGACAGGGATTCGGCCTTCTTGGTGAGCGCCGCCTCCATGTCGACCTGCAGCATGAAGTGCACGCCACCGCGCAGGTCCAGGCCCAGGTACATCGGGGCCGCGCGCACGGATCGAAGCCAATCGGGGGTGCTCGACAGCAGGTTCAGAGCGACGACATAGGAAGGGTCGCTGGCATCGGGGACCAGGGCGTGCTGAAGCGCATCCTTGGCCTTGAGTTGGTCGTCGGTGGTGTTGAAGCGGGCTTTGACGGAGTTGCCGTCGAAGGTGGTCGACTCAGCCTTCAGACCCGCCGCACCGAGCACCTCGTCCACCCGTTTGAGCATGGACGAATCCAGCTTCAGGGTGGCCTTGCCCGAAGACACCTGCACCGCGGGCGATTCGCCAAAGAAATTGGGCAGGGTGTAGAGCACCCCAAAGAGCGTCACGATCAAGATGATCGCGTACTTCCAGACCGGATAACGGTTCATGATCGCGCTGGTACCTGACTATTGAAGAGAAGCGGTGGCCCAGGGGGACGGCGCTCGACCGCCCTCCGCAACCACCTGTTGGGCCGCCCCTCCAGGGGACGGCACCTGCGAAAACCGCATGTCGAGACTTACTTCAGCGAGCCCTTGGGCAGGACCTGCACCACCGCGCTGCGCTGGATCTGCACTTCGACACCGGCAGCCACTTCCAGGCCCAGGTGGGTTTCACCCATCTTGGACACCTTGCCCAGCAGGCCGCCCGAGGTCACCACCTCGTCGCCCTTGGCCAGCGCGTCGATCATGGCGCGGTGTTCCTTCTGGCGCTTCATCTGGGGGCGGATCATTACGAAATACAGCACCACGAACATCAGCACCAGCGGCAGCATGCTGGTCAGCGACGACATCATGTCGCCACCACCGGCGGCAGCAGCAGGAGCGGTCTGGGCAAAGGCAGAAGAAATGAACACTGAAGACTCCACAGGGGATAACAAATGAGAAAGCCCGCAGGCTGCCCAAAGCAAGGCGGGCAGGCGGGTGCTGGCAAGATTGTATGTCGGGCCGCTGCAGCGGCAATCGGGGGGCCAATGCCCCCACAGCCCGGCCGGCCGCGGCCGCGTCCAGCGGCGGGCCCGCGACAAACCCGAGCCCGGCAGAGGGCTTTTGGGGGGCGGGCCTGGCAGCGCCGCAGGCGCTGCCCTCGCCAAGGCATCAGGCCGCCTTGCGGGTGCTGCCGCCCTGGCGCCATTGGGTCAGCAACTGGGTCCAGCGCTGACGGGCCGCCGCCAGGTTGCGCTCCTTGACGTGGCCATAGCCCTTGATCTGCTCGGGTACCTGGGCCAACTCCAGCGCCAGGGCATGGCGCTCGGCGCTCAGTCCGGCGCACAGCTCCTCGACGAGGGCCTGGTACTCGACGATCAGGGCGCGCTCGGTGCGACGCTCCTCGGTGCGGCCGAACACGTCAAACGCCGTGCCGCGCAGGCCCTTGAGCCGGGCCAGCAAGCGGAAACCCGTGAGCATGGCCGGCCCGAAGGTCTGCTTGACCAGGTGCCCCTTGGCATCTTTCTTGGCAAAAAGCGGGGGCGCCAGGTGGTAGTTGAGCTTGTAATCCCCCTCGAACTGCTCCCCGATGCGCGCCAGGAAGGCCGGATCACTGTGCAGCCGGGCCACCTCGTACTCGTCCTTGTAAGCCATCAACTTGAAGGCCTGGCGCGCCACGGCCTCGCTCAGCGCGGTCTTGCCCAGGGATGCTTCGGCCTGCTGCACACGGGCCACCAGGGCGCGGTAGCGCTCGGCATAGGCCGCGTTCTGGTAGGCCGTCAGGAACTCGACCCGACGCGCCACCAGCGACTCGACCGTCTCACGCGGCTTGAATTGCACCACCTGACTCGGGGCCAGAACCTGACGCACCACGGCCGGGTCATGCGCGGCCAGGCGCCCCCAGTGGAAGGCGGTCTTGTTGGCCTCGACCGCCACCGCATTGAGCTCGATGGCCCGGGTCAGCGAAGCCAGGCCCAGCGGAATCCAGCCACGCTGCCAGGCGTAGCCCAGGATCATGGGATTCACATACAGGCTGTCGCCCATCATGCGGGTGGCCAGGGTTTCGGCGTCGAAGGCACCCAGCCCCTCACCCACGGCGCGCGCGATCTGCGCGGCGCAGGCCTCGGCGGGGTTCTGCCAATCGGTGTTGCGCACAAAGGCCGCTGTGGGCGTGCTGTGCGAGTTGAGCGCGACATGGGTGCGGCCCTCGCGCATGCGCATCAGGGTCTCCTTGCCGGCGGCCACCAGCGGGTCGCAGCCCAGGATCAGATCGGCCGCGGCCATGCCCACCCGGGTGGTGCGGATGTCGTCCTGGCGCTCACCGATCAGCACATGGCTCCAGGTGGCGCCGCCCTTCTGGGCCAGACCGGCCGCATCCTGGGTGACGATGCCCTTGCCCTCGAGATGGGCCGCCACGCCCAGCAGTTGCCCGATGGTGATGACCCCGGTGCCGCCCACACCGGCCACCACGATGCCCCACACGCCTCCGTGCTCGGGGGTCAGCACAGGCAGTGCTGGCAGGGGCAGTTGGGCCAGTTCGAAGGGCGAGGGGGCCTGACCCTTGGCCTTCTTCTTGAGCTGTCCGCCCTCCACTGTGATCAGGCTGGGGCAGAAGCCCTTGAGGCAGGAGGTGTCCTTGTTGCAGCTGCTCTGGTTGATGGTGCGCTTGCGACCGAACTCGGTCTCCAGCGGCTCGACGCTCAGGCAGTTGGACTGCACGCCACAGTCGCCGCAGCCTTCGCAGACCAGCTCGTTGA
>RXJO01000111.1 GCA_003987795.1 Curvibacter sp. | reverse complement strand
AAGCATGAGCATGGTGCCCATGATGGGCAACTCGCCCTCGCTGTCGCCCAGCATCTTCGAGCGCGACGGCGACGTGGGCATTGCCTACGGCATGGGCCTGACCGCCGAGAAGGTGGCCCAGCAATGGAAGGTGAGCCGCGAGGCGCAGGACGAATTCGCCCTGCAGTCGCACCTGAAGGCGCTCAAGGCCCAGCAGGCCGGCGAGTTCACGGCCGAGATCACCCCCATCGAGGTGACCGAGCGCCGCCCCGACCTGGCCACCGGCGAGGTCAGCCTGAAGACCCGCACCGTCAGCCTGGACGAAGGCGCCCGCCCCGACACCACGCTCGAGGGCCTGGGCAAGCTCAAGACCGTGTTCGCCGCGCGCGGCTCGGTCACCGCCGGCAACAGCTCGCAGACCTCGGACGGCGCCGGCGCCCTGATCCTGGCCAGCGAGTCGGCCGTCAAGCGCTTCGGCCTCAAACCCCTGGCGCGCTTCGTGAGCTTTGCCAGCAAGGGCGTGCCGCCCCACATCATGGGCATCGGCCCGATCGAGGCGATCCCCGCCGCGCTGCGCTACGCCGGGCTCAAGCAGGACGACATCGACTGGTTCGAGCTCAACGAGGCCTTCGCCGCCCAGTCGCTTGCCGTGATGAACACCCTGGGCCTGGACCCGGCCAAGGTCAACCGCATGGGCGGCGCGATCGCGCTGGGCCACCCGCTGGGCGCCACCGGCGCCATCCGCTCGGCCACCGTGGTGCATGCGCTGCAACGCCATCAGCTCAAGTACGGCATGGTCACCATGTGCGTGGGCATGGGGCAGGGCGCCGCCGGCATCTTCGAGCGCTGCTGAGCGTTCATCCCAACGGGGGCGGGTCGGCCCCCGACATGACCCGAGCCGGCGCAGACCGGCCTGCTTTCAACAGGAGACATGGCTGTGATGCAGACCTCGGTCCTGGTCGTCGATTCGGCCACCTTGGCGGTGCGTACCTATGAGCCCGCCACCCCGCCCCTTGCCAACTTGGTCCTGGGGGCCGCCATGGGCGTGCGCCAGGCCTATTACGAGCCCTTTGCACGCTGGCTGGCCGAGCAGGGCTACCGCGTCACCACCTTCGACTACCGCGGCGTGGGCGACTCGCGCGGCCCGGCCTGGCGCCGCTCGCTGCGCGGCTTCCAGGCCGATCTGCGCGACTGGGTGCGCGACTACGAAGCCGTGGTGGCCCAGGCCCGAGCCGCCTGCCCGGGCGCACCCCTGGTTCTGCTGGGACACAGCCTGGGGGCTCAATTGCCTGGCCTGTTCCAGCACCCTGAAGCGGTGGACGGTCTTCTGAGCCTGGCCTCGGGCAGCGGCTACTGGCGCGACAATGCGCCCCAGTTGCGACGCAGCGTGCCGTATTTCTGGTGGGTGCTGGTGCCCTTGGCCACCCGGCTGTTCGGTTACTTTCCCGGTCGACGCCTGGGCAAGGTGGGCGACTTGCCCGCCGGCGTGATCCTGCAATGGCGCCGCTGGTGCCTGGACCCGCGCTACAGCGTGGGCGCCGAAGGCCCGGCGGCCGAGCAGAGCTACGCCCGGGTGCGCTACCCGGTGCTGGCGCTTTCGGTGCAGGACGACGAGATGATGACCTTGCGTGGGACGCAAAGCCTGATCGGCTTTTATGCCAACGCGCCCCGGCGCATCGAGGTGGTGCAACCGGCCGAAGCCCTGGCCCGGCGCATCGGGCACTTCGGCTGGTTCCGCGAGTCGTTCAAGGCCACGCTGTGGCCGCGTACCATTGCCAGCCTGAACGCGCTGGCCGTGTTGCGCCAGGGCCAGCCCGCCGTCACGAACTCGACTGTCTGATCCGTCCCCTTGCCGCACACTTGCGTCCCATGAGCAACACCCGACCGCCTGACCATCCGCTTGACCTCGCGCTGCAACTGCAGCCCCAGTCCCAACCCGACAGTGGCGCCGTCAGCCCGCTGCAGATCAGCCAGGGCCGCACCAGCTCCGACTACTGGAACATGGTGGGGCCGTTCGGCGGCACCACCGCCGCCACCTGCCTGCAGGCCGTGTTGCAGCACCCGGCCCTGCTGGGCGAGCCGCTGGCGCTGACCGTGAACTACGCCGGTGCCCTGGCTGAGGGCGATTTCGAGGTGCAGGCCCAGCCGGTGCGCACCAACCGCTCCACCCAGCACTGGACGATCTCGATCGTGCAGCGCGATGCCGAGGGCCAGCCCGTGGTCACCACCACCGCCACCGCGGTGACGGCGGCCCGACGCGAAACCTGGAGCGTGTCCGACACGCCCATGCCCGAGGTGCCCGCGCCCGAGGCCTTGGAGCGCCTGCACCCGCCCAAGGGCGTGGCCTGGATCGAACGCTACGAGATGCGCCCCGTGGTGGGTGTGATCCCGCACACCTGGGATGGCCGGGGCGACAACAGCCTGTCGCAACTGTGGATGCGCGACGACCCGCCGCGCCCGCTCGACTTCCCGGCCCTGGCCGCCTTGTCCGACATCTTCTTCCCGCGGGTCTGGCTGCGTCGTGCTTCGCGCGTGCCGGCCGGCACCGTGTCCATCACCACCTACTTCCATGTGGGCCAGGCCGAACTGGCCGCCACCGGCACGGGCCATGTGCTGGGCCAGGCGCGCGCGCAGGAGTTCCGCAACGGCTTCTTCGACCAGACAGCCCAGCTCTGGAACCAGGCCGGCCGCCTGCTCGTCAGCACCCACCAGATCGTGTATTTCAAGGAATAGGCCGGGGCACCCACCCCGATTTCGTCAGCCTTTCTGCCCACCCCCAAGGAGCCCATTCTCATGAGCCAAGACATCCTGATCCACACCGAAGCCGGTGTCAGCACCATCACCCTGAACCGTGTCGACAAGAAGAACTCGATCACCTCCGACATGTATGCCGCCATGGCCGACGCCCTGGCCGCGGCCGAGGCCGATGCCGCCGTGCGCGTGGTGGTGTTCCAGGGCGACATCGCGATCTTCAGCGCAGGCAACGACATCGGCGATTTTCTGAACAAGCCGCCGGCGGGCATGAACTCGCCGGTTTTCCGCTTCCTGCACAACCTGGCCGCTTTCCCCAAGCCCGTGGTCGCGGCCGTCTGCGGCCCGGCCGTGGGCATCGGCACCACCATGCTGTTCCATTGCGATCTGGTCTACGCGGGCGACAACGCGGCCTTCTCGATGCCTTTCGTGAACCTGGGCCTGTGCCCCGAGGCCGCCTCGAGCCTGCTGGTGCCGCAGATGCTGGGCTACCACCACGCGGCCGAGGCCCTGCTGCTGGGCGAACCCTTCATGGCCGAGGCGGCGTTGGAAGTGGGCCTGGTGAACCGCGTGGTGCCCCCCACCGAATGCAATGGCGTGGCCCAGACCGTGGCCCGCAAGCTGGCCGCCAAGCCGCTGAGTTCGCTGATCGAGACCAAGCGCCTCATGAAGGGCGGCCAGTCGGCCCTGGTGGCGCAGCGCATGGCTGAAGAGGGGGCCAGCTTTGGCCGCATGCTCGGTGAGCCGGCGGCCAAGGAGGCGTTCACGGCGTTTTTGGAGAAGCGTCGGCCGGATTTCAGCCAGGTTTGAGGGGGCGTTTTTTGGGGCGGTGCCCGAACACCGCAGGCTTTGTGCCCGCCGCTTCGCTCTGTGGCTTCTGCTCCTTGGTTGAGGTCGGAGGCCGGGATTGCGCCCCGGCGGGCGCCTCACTTTCTTTGTCTCGCCAAAGAAAGTAAGCAAAGAAAGGCGACCCGACGTGC
>RXJO01000306.1 GCA_003987795.1 Curvibacter sp. | reverse complement strand
CGCCGCATCATCGTCACCCAGGGCGACACCGAGCCGGCCTCGGTCGAGCAGCAGCGCCACCTGGGCCTGACCGCACCCAGCCAATACGACCTGCGCAACCTGTTCCAGGTCAACGTCGAAGAGGGTCGCCACCTGTGGGCCATGGTCTACCTGCTGCACAAGTACTTTGGCCGTGATGGCCGCGAAGAAGGCGAGGCCCTGCTGGAGCGCCGCAGCGGCCAGCAGGACAACCCCCGCATCCTGCAGGCCTTCAACGAGCCCACGCCCGACTGGCTGAGCTTCTTCATGTTCACCTACTTCACCGACCGCGACGGCAAGTTCCAGCTGTGCGCTCTGGCCGAATCGAGCTTCGACCCACTGGCCCGCACCACCAAGTTCATGTTGACCGAGGAGGCCCACCACATGTTCGTGGGCGAGTCGGGCGTGAGCCGCGTGATCCAGCGCACCTGCCAGGTCATGAACGAGCTCAAGACCGACGACCCGGCCAAGCTGCGTGCGGCCGGCGTGATCGACCTGCCCACCATCCAGCGCTACCTCAACTTCCACTTCAGCGTGACCATCGACCTGTTCGGGGCTGACGAGTCGAGCAATGCCGCCACCTTCTACAGCACCGGCCTCAAGGGCCGCTTCGAAGAAGGCAAACGCACCGACGACCACCAGCTGCGCGGCCAGAGCTACAAGGTGCTGAACGTGCAGAACGGCCAACTGGTCGAGAAGGAAGTGCCGATGCTTAACGCGCTCAACGAGGTGCTGCGCGATGACTACATCAAAGACTCCATCGGCGGCGTGGAACGCTGGAACAAGGTGATCGAGAAGAACGGCATTCCGTTCCGTCTGACCGTGCCGCACAAGGCCTTCCATCGCAACATCGGCTCTCTCGCAGGCATCAAGGTGTCGCCTGATGGGCGCGTGGTGTCCGAAGCCGAGTGGCAAGCCAAGAAGACCGACTGGCTGCCCAGCGCCGAAGACCGTGCCTTCGTGGCCAGCCTCATGGGCCGTGTCACCGACACCGGCAAGTTTGCCAACTGGATTGCCCCGCCGGTCATGGGCATCAACCGCCAACCGGTCGACTTCGAATACGTGCGATTCAACTGAACTGACCTGACCTTGAGGCAAAAGGGGGCTTGTCAGTCCCCTTTTTCTCACCGAGTATTTCGAGCCGCCCCACAGCCCACAACAAGTCGAGACCGCCATGGACATGAGCGAACCCCAAGTCATCCGGCAGCATCTGATCGACCCTGAGATCTGCATCCGCTGCAACACCTGCGAGGCCACCTGCCCGGTCGGGGCCATCACCCACGATTCGCGCAACTACGTGGTCGATGCCGACAAGTGCAATCTGTGCATGGCCTGCGTGCCGCCTTGTCCCACAGGTTCGATCGACAACTGGCGCAACATGCCACGCTCGCTGGCCTACACGGTCGAGGCCCAGCTGGGCTGGGACACGCTGCCCGAGGAACTGAGTGCCGAGCAACTGGCCGAGGCCGGTGCGACATCGCCCTCCGAGGACGCGCCGGGCGTGCTCACCACCGCACCGGCCGGGCCGGGCGAGGGGGAGCGCTTCAACAGTGCCGCATACGGTGCCACCTTGCCGCCGTGGTCGGCCGCCCATGCCTACACCAACCTCTACGGCCCCAAGGCGCCCGAAAAGTCCATCACGGCCACGGTGGTCGGAAATGTGCGTGTCACCGAGGTGGGCAAGGATTACGACACCCACCATGTGGTGCTTGATTTCGGGCATCTGCCCTTCCCGGTGCTGGAAGGCCAGTCCATCGGGGTGGTGCCGCCCGGCACCGATGCCCAGGGGCGCCCGCACCATGCCCGCCAGTACTCGATCGCCAGCCCGCGCAATGGCGAGCGGCCCGGCTACAACAACCTGTCGCTGACCATCAAGCGCGTGCTCGAAGACCACCAGGGCCAGCCGGTGCGGGGCGTGGCCAGCAACTACATGTGCGATCTGCAGGTGGGGGACAAGGTGCAGGTGATCGGGCCCTTCGGCGCCAGCTTCCTGATGCCCAACCACCCGCGTTCCAACATCGTCATGATCTGCACCGGCACCGGCAGCGCGCCCATGCGTGCCATGACCGAATGGCGGCGGCGCCTGCGCCAGTCCGGCAAGTTCGAGGGGGGCAAGCTGATGCTGTTCTTTGGTGCCCGCACGCCGGAAGAACTGCCTTACTTCGGCCCGCTGCAGAATCTGCCCAAGGACTTCATCGACATCAACTTTGCTTTTTCGCGTCAGCCCGGCGCCCCCAAGCGCTATGTGCAGGACCTGATCCGCGAGCGTGCCGCCGACCTGGGGCCCCTGCTGGCCGACCCCGACACCTATTTCTTCGTCTGTGGTCTCAAGGCCATGGAGGAGGGCGTGGTGCTGGCCCTGCGCGACGTGGCCCAGCAGGCCGGACTGGCCTGGGACAGCGTGGGCCCCAGTCTGCGCCAGGGCGCGCGGCTGCACCTCGAGACCTACTGAGCTCCCGCTGACCCGGCGGACCGGGCCGGGCCGCTCACTGACAGGTGACGCGGTCGCGACCGCCTTTCTTGGAGGCGTACAACGCGGCGTCGGCTCGGGCGATCAGAGAGTGTGCATCGTCACCCTCGCGCAGGCTGGCGATGCCGCTGGAGATGGTCACTGTCAGCACCACCTCCTGGGTGGTGCGGTTGCGCAGCTTCATGGCCTTGGTGCGGGCCCGGATGGTCTCGGCGATCTGGGTGGCTTCGGCCCGGCTGGTGTTGGGCAGCACGATGGCAAATTCTTCTCCGCCATAGCGGGCGACGGCGTGGCTGGGGTGGGTCACCGAGGTGCGCAGGATCTCGCCCAGGCCCTGGATCACGCGGTCACCCATGAGGTGGCCATGGGTGTCGTTCACCCGCTTGAAGTGGTCGATGTCCAGCATCACCAGGCAATGGCTCTCGCCGGCATGAGGCGCCTGCTGGAGCAGCGTCTGCAGGCGCTGATCGAAGCCCTTGCGGTTGAGCAGACCGGTCAGCGGGTCGAGCATGGCTTCTTCACGTGTGCGTTCCAGGTCCTGACGCAGTCGCTTGATCTCGTCCTGGCTCTGGTTCACGCGGTGCTGCAGGGTGTCGACCGCTGCCTTCATCTCCAGCGTGCCCTCCAGGGCGCGCGCCACCTGGGTGCTCAGCGGTCCGTCCTCGGCGGCGGCGAGGGCGTCGTTCAATTCGGTCAACTGTTGTCCGAAGTTGCCGGCCTGTGCCCCGGTGGCCGCGGCCGAATCGGCCATGCCGCGCATCAGGCGCTGCATCTCATGGGCAATCAGCTCCATCTGCTCGGTATCGGCCGGCATCACGTGCTCGCGGTACAGGCGCAGCATCATCTCGTCGTCCATGGTCATGCCTTTGCTCAGGCATTGGCCCATGTCGGCGTTCAGCTTCGGATTGATCCCGGCGGCGTGCTCGTACCACACCGTGAAGGTGATCGGATTGAACGCCGCCGTGTGATGGCCCATGTTGGCCAGCGTCAGACGCAGCAACTCGGCGCTGCGGACCTTGGATTCTGTGTATCGCATGGATGCCCGCAGGCCTGGAAGGGAGGAGGGATCTGCACTGATTGTGACTTAAAAGTAACGTTTTTGTAAATTTTGACCTTTGTCCGAGAGCCCCTGCGCAGCGGCTCAGATGCGCGCTTGCAGGGTCTGTTGCATCTGCTTCATCTGGCGGTTCAGGTCTCGTCCTTGCAGCAGTTCCGTCAACGGGGCCAGCGTC
>RXJO01000451.1 GCA_003987795.1 Curvibacter sp. | reverse complement strand
ATCGGCACCAGCAGGGTCAGGAGCAGAAACACCAGCAAGGGCAGGGTCAGCCCGAAGGCCCGCCACTGGCGGCGCGCTTCGGCACGGGATAGGGCTTTGCGCAAGGCTCCGGGCTCTTGGCCCGGAGCCTGGGCGGCTCGGGTGGGGTCTGCCATGGTGAATCGGCTCCGTCTCTCAGTCAGTGGGGCTCAGGCGTGATTACTGGGTGGCCCAGGCGGCAAAGCGCTTTTCGAGGGCTTCGCCCTGGTCGGCCCAGAAGCTCACGTTGAACTGCAGGGCTTCCTTGGCGTTGGCGGCCGAGGTGGGCAGGTCGTCCAGCACCTTCTTGTCGAGCTTGGCCAGGGCCTTGCTGTTGGTCGGGCCGTAGGCGATGTTCTGGGCATACACCGCCTGATTGGCGGCCTGCAGGCCGAAGGCGATGAACTTCTGCGACAGTTCCTTGTTCGGGGCGCCCTTGGGGATGACCCAGTAGTCCAGATCGTAAATGCCGCCGGGCCAGTAGATCTTCAGGTTGCGGCCTTCGCGGTTGGCGGCGTCGATGCGGCCGTTGTAGACCGTGCTCAGCACCACGTCGCCAGCCACCAGGAACTGGGGCGCCTGGGCGCCGGCTTCCCACCACTGAATGCTGGGCTTGAGTTCGGTCAGCTTCTTGAAGGCGCGATCGGCGCCTTCCTTGGTGGCCAGCACCTTGTAGACGTCAGCGGGCTTCACGCCATCGGCCAGCAGGGCGAATTCGAGGTTGTAGCGGGCGCCCTTGCGCATGCCGCGCTTGCCAGGGATCTTCTTGGTGTCGAAGAAGTCGGCCCAGCTCGTGGGGGCGCTCTTGAGCTTGTCGCCGTTGTAGGCCATCACAGTAGACCAGACGAACACGCCCACGCCGCACTCGGTGACGGCAGCCGGCAGCAGGTCGGCCTTGTCGGCGAGCTTGCTGTAGTCGAGCTTCTCGAACAGGCCTTCGTCGCAGCCGCGCACCGCGTCGGGCGATTCGACTTCCACCACGTCCCAGGTCACCTTCTTGGTTTCGACCATGGCCTTGATCTTGGCTTGCTCGCCGTTGTATTCGACCGGCACCACCTTCACACCGGTCTTCTCGAAGGGCTCGTAGTAGGCCTTCTTCTGGGCGTTGGCGTTGGCACCGCCGAAGTTGACGATGGTCAGCTGCTGCTGGGCAAAGCTCGGCAGGGCCAGGCAGGCGGCCAGGGCGGCAGCTGCGCAGGGGATCAGGCTCTTTTTCATGGCACGTTTTCCTTTGTTGGAAGTTGAGGTTCTAGAGAGGGAGCACGAAAAAACAGGTGGCCGGGCTCACACCGCGTAAAGGCGGGTGGCCGCGACGGGGAATTCCAGCCGCACCGGCTCACCGGCTTGCGGATGGGGGTTGCTGTCGGCGCGAGTCAGCGGCAGCTTGACGGTGGCCTCGGCCTGGCCCTCGCCCAGCGAGCACAACAGGCGCAGGTGGTCGCCGTAGTAGATGACGCGGGCCACGGTGGCAGCCAGCGAGTTCGGCGCCGGGTCGGCCGAGTCCAGGTGCAGCACGATGCGCTCAGGCCTCACGCAGGCTTCGACGGCAGCACCGCTGGCCACACCATTCACATTCAGGCCCTGCAGGCGTCGGCCATCGGGCAGTTGCAGGGTGTCGGTGCCTTGCAGATGGCCCTTGAGCACCGTGCTGTCGCCGACGAAGCCGGCCACGAAGCGGTTGCTCGGGGCCTCGTACAGGTCTTCCACCGGGGCCAACTGCTGGATCACGCCTTCATTGAAAACGGCGACGCGGTCGCTCATGGTCAGCGCCTCGCCCTGGTCATGGGTCACGTAGACGAAGGTCACGCCCAACTGGCGGTGCAGCTCCTTCAGCTCGATCTGCATGTGCTCGCGCAACTGCTTGTCGAGCGCGCCCAGGGGTTCGTCCATCAGCACCAGCTGGGGTTCGAACACCAGGGCGCGGGCCAGTGCCACCCGTTGCTGCTGGCCGCCCGAGAGGCGGGCCGGCAGGCGATCGGCCATGCCGCCCAGGCGTACCATGTCCAGGGCCTTGGCCACGCGCCGGGCCTGCTCGTCCTTGGGCACCTTGCGCACCGTCAGCGGGTAGGCCACGTTCTGCCCCACGGTCAGGTGGGGGAAGAGGGCGTAGTTCTGGAACACCATGCCGAAGTTGCGCTTGTGAGGCGGCGTGCCGGTGATCTGACGGCCGTCCAGCAGGATGTCGCCCGCGGTGGGCGACTCGAAGCCGGCCAGCATCATCAGCGTCGTGGTCTTGCCCGAGCCCGAAGGCCCCAGCAGGCTCAGGAATTCGCCGCGCTGGATGTCGAGGTTGAGATCGCGCACCACGAGCTGTTCGCCGTCGTAGGTCTTTTGCACGCCGGAGAAGCGCACCAGGGGTTCTGCTTGAGACATGTTTGTGAGCAAGGGCAGGAGAGTGACGTGTCGGATCAGCGCTGGGCCTTGAAGCTCTCGGCCAGGATGGCGAGGCCTTCTTCGATCAGCGCATCGGAGGCGGTCAGGGGCACCAGGATGCGGATCACGTTGCCGTAGGTTCCGCACGACAGCAGCACCAGACCGCGACGGGCGGCTTCGGTCACCACGTTCTTGGTCAGGTTGGCATCGGGGCGGCTCTTGTCACCGTTCTCGAACAGCTCGATGGCCACCATGGCGCCCAGGCCGCGCACATCGCCGATCGAGGTTTCGGTTTCGGCGATGCGGCGCAGACCTGCTTGCAAGTTCTGGCCCAGGGTCTTGCTGCGCTCCAGCAGTTTCTCGTCTTCAAAGGCCTGGATCACGGCCAGGGCGGCGGCGCAGGCCACCGGGCTGCCGGCATAGGTGCCACCCAGGCCACCGGCGGCAGGGGCATCGATCACCTCGGCTCGGCCCACCACGCCCGACAGCGGGAAGCCACCGGCCAGCGACTTGGCGGTGGTGATCAGGTCCGGGGCGACGGGCCATTGCTCGCAGGCGAACCAGGTGCCGGTGCGGCCGGCACCGGTCTGCACCTCGTCGGCGATCAGCAAGATGCCGTGGCGTTCGGCCAGGGCCTTGAGGCCCGAGATGAACTCGGGCGGGGCCACATTGAAGCCCCCTTCGCCTTGCACCGGCTCGACAATGAAGGCGGCCACGCGCTGGGGTTCGATGTCGTTCTTGAAGATCAGCTCGACCGAATGCAGGGCATCGGCCACGCTCACGCCGTGCAGGGCGTTGGGGAACAGGGCGTGGTAGATCTCGCCAGGGAAGGGGCCGAAGCCGACCTTGTAGGGGGCGACCTTGCCGGTCAGGCCCAGGGTCAGGTTGGTGCGGCCATGGTAGCCGCCGGTGAAGGCGATCACGCCCGGGCGGCGGGTGTGGGCGCGGGCGATCTTGATGGCGTTTTCAACGGCCTCGGCGCCCGTGGTCAGCAGCAGGCTCTTCTTGGCAAAGTCGCCAGGGGCCAGGGTATTGAGGCGCTCGCACACTTCCACATAGGGCTCGTAGGCCACGACCTGGAAGCAGGTGTGGGTGTAGAGCTCCAGTTGGGCCTGGACGGCGGCGATCACCTGGGGGTGCAGGTGGCCGGTGTTGAGCACGGCGATGCCGCCCGCGAAGTCAATGAAGCGACGGCCTTCCACGTCCCAGAATTCGGCGTTCTGGGCCTTCTGGATGAAGATCTCGTGCGACTGGCCCACGCCGCGGGCGACGGCGGCCTGGCGGCGGGCAAGAAGGGCGGCGTTGGTGAAATGGCGTTCTGACTTCATGGTTCTCAGGCGGTTTGTTGAA
>RXJO01000226.1:982-3730 GCA_003987795.1 Curvibacter sp. | reverse complement strand
GGCTGACCGCCAGGCGGAAGCCAGTAGGATGGATTTTCTGTCCCATATTTCTGACCAGCCTTTCAGTTGCCAACCGTCACGTACACGTGGCACGTGGGCTTGCTGATACGGTTGCCACGACCCTTGGCGCGAGCAGTGAAACGCTTCAGCGTGGCACCTTGCTCGACGTAGATCGTCTTGACGCGGAGTTCGTCAATGTCGGCGCCGTCATTGTGTTCGGCGTTGGCGATGGCAGATTCAAGAACCTTCTTGACGATGCCAGCGGCCTTCTTTTGCGTGAACGTCAGGATGTTCAGAGCCTGATCCACTTTCTTGCCGCGGATCAGGTCGGCCACCAGGCGGCCCTTGTCGACCGACAGACGAACGCCCCGGAGGACTGCACGTGTTTCCATGGTCATTCCTTATTTCTTCTGGACTTTTTTGTCCGCGGGGTGACCCTTGAAGGTGCGCGTCAGGGCGAATTCACCCAGCTTGTGGCCCACCATCTGGTCGGTAACGTACACCGGCACGTGTTGCTTGCCGTTGTGCACGGCAATGGTCAGACCGATGAACTCGGGCAGAACCATGGAGCGACGCGACCAGGTCTTGATTGGCTTCTTGTCCTTGGTGGCAACGGCCTTTTCAACCTTTGCAACCAGGTGATGGTCAACAAACGGACCCTTTTTAAGAGAGCGAGTCATTTGTTACCCCTTACTTTTTACGGCGCGACACGATCATGACCTGAGTGCGCTTGTTGTTACGGGTACGGTAACCCTTGGTCAGATTGCCCCAAGGATCGACAGCATGACGGCCTTCGCCGGTACGACCTTCACCACCACCGTGCGGGTGGTCGATCGGGTTCATAGCCACACCGCGGACGGTCGGACGAATACCCATCCAACGCTTCACACCGGCCTTGCCCAGTTGGCGCAGGCTGTGTTCTTCGTTGGCAACTTCACCGATGGTGGCGCGGCATTCGATGTGAATCTTGCGAACTTCACCCGAGCGCAGACGAACCTGGGCGTAGACGCCTTCGCGAGCCAGCAGAGTGGCCGACGAACCAGCCGAACGCGCGATCTGAGCGCCCTTGCCGGGTTGCAGTTCGATGGCGTGGATGGTCGAACCCACGGGGATGTTGCGGATCGGCAGGGCATTGCCGGCGCGGATCGGGGCTTCCGAACCGCTCAGCAGGGTTGCACCGGCTTCAACGCCACGGGGAGCGATGATGTAACGACGCTCACCGTCGGCATAGCACACCAGAGCGATGTGAGCCGTGCGGTTCGGATCGTATTCAACGCGCTCGACCTTGGCAGGAATGCCATCCTTGTTGCGCAGGAAGTCCACCACACGGTAGTGGTGCTTGTGACCGCCGCCCTTGTGGCGAACCGTCACGTGACCGTTGTTGTTACGGCCAGACTTCTGGTGTTGCGGCTCCAGCAGAGCAGCGTGCGGAGCACCCTTGTACAGGTGATCACGCGTCACCTTCACCACGGCACGTTGGCCAGGCGAGGTGGGTTTCATCTTGATGACAGCCATGATTACGCAGCCTCCCCAGAGAGGTTGAGCTCTTGACCGGGCTTCAGGGTCACATAGGCCTTGCGAACATTGTCGCGACGACCGATGGACTTTCCAAAACGCTTGGTCTTGCCTTTGGTGTTCACCACAGACACGCCCTTGACCTCAACCTTGAACATCAATTCCACAGCGGCCTTGATTTCGGGCTTGGTAGCGTCCTGCAGCACTTTGAACGTCACAGCATTGGACTTCTCGGCAACCAGAGTGGCCTTTTCGGACACGATGGGAGCGACGAGAACTTGCATCAGACGGCCTTCGTCAAACTTCACGGTGCTCATGCGAACATCTCCTTGAGTTTGTCGATTGCGCCCTTGGTGACGAGCACTTTCTTGTAATGAACCAGCGACAGCGGATCAGCGTAACGGGCTTCAACGACGAGCACGTTGGGCAGATTGCGCGAGGCGAGGTACAGGTTTTCGTCAACTTCGTCGGCAATCACCATCACCGATTCAAGGTTCATGGCCTTGAACTTGGCAGCGAGCAGCTTGGTCTTGGGAGCGTCCACCTTCAGGGTGTCCACCACAGCCAGACGGCCTTCACGCACCAGTTGCGAGAAGATCGAAGCCATACCAGCGCGGTACATCTTCTTGTTGATCTTCTGGCTGAAGTTTTCGTTCGGCAGGTTCGGGAAAATCCGACCACCCCCACGCCACAGAGGCGAGGAAGTCATACCGGCACGAGCGCGGCCAGTACCCTTTTGCTTGAAAGGCTTCTTGGTCGAGTGCTTGACCTGCTCACGATCCTTCTGGGCACGGGTGCCTTGACGGGCGTTAGCTTGGTAAGCCACAACGATCTGGTGAACCAGGTCTTCGTTGTAGTCACGGCCGAACACGGTTTCAGGGGCTTCGTACTTCGAAGCAGCCTGGCCTTGATCATTCAGGAGTTCGAGCTGCATCAGTTCGCCCCTTTGGAAGCTTTGGCCTTGATCGCCGGACGCACCGTCACGAAGCCACCCTTGGAGCCCGGAACAGCGCCCTTGATCAAGAGCAGTTGGCGTGCTTCGTCAATGCGAATCACGTCGAGATTTTGAGTGGTAACCAGATCGACGCCGAGGTGACCCGACATGCGCTTGCCCGGGAACACACGACCCGGATCTTGCGCCATCGAGATGGAGCCCGGAACGTTGTGCGAACGGCTGTTACCGTGAGAAGCGCGTTGCGAACCGAAGTGGTGACGCTTGATGGTACCGGCGAA
>RXJO01000226.1:0-917 GCA_003987795.1 Curvibacter sp. | reverse complement strand
GCACGGTAGCACCAGCTTGATACTGGGCAGCAGTATCAGCGGTCACGCGGAATTCCTGGATGATTTCACCGGCTTCAACACCTGCCTTGGCAAGGTGACCGGCAACGGGCTTGGTCACGCGCGATGCTTTGCGCGAGCCGAACGTCACCTGCAGGGCGACGTAGCCGTCTTTCTCTTGGGATTTGACCTGGGTCACGCGGTTGTTGGACACATCCACCACCGTGACAGGGATTGCATCCCCATCATCGGTGAACAGACGCATCATGCCCACCTTGCGACCCAGCAACCCGAGGGAGTTGCTCAGACTCATGTAGTTCTCCAAAACTTTCACCGCCACGACTTCAATTGGCCACGGCGCTTGTGCGTGAAAGAGAGTTGATAAATTCCCACCTACAAATGTAAGCGAGCCCAAAAGTATAACGCGAACTTGTCCATAGGACAAGTCCGCATTATTTGATCAGCCATCTACCCGCATCACTGCAGGCAGATACCGGTACAGCTGGATTTACTGCAGCTTGATTTCGACGTCGACGCCAGCCGGCAGGTCGAGCTTCATCAGAGCGTCAACCGTCTTGTCCGTCGGATCCACGATGTCCATCAGACGTTGGTGAGTACGGATTTCGAACTGGTCACGGCTCGACTTGTTCACGTGCGGCGAGCGCAGGATGTCGAAACGCTTCATGCGGGTCGGCAGGGGCACGGGGCCCTTGACGATCGCGCCGGTGCGCTTGGCGGTGTCAACGATTTCAGCGGCCGATTGGTCGATCAACTTGTAGTCGAAAGCCTTCAGACGGATACGGATCTTTTGCTTGGTAGACATGGTAATTCTCCTTATTTTCTTATCAAGAATTACTCGATGATGGTGGCCACCACGCCGGCGCCCACAGTCTTGCCACCTTCACGGATGGCGAAACGCA
>RXJO01000441.1 GCA_003987795.1 Curvibacter sp. | reverse complement strand
GGCCACGATGGCCACGGTCGGGTTGCCCGAGGGGAAGAAGATCTGCGGGAAGATCAGCGAGGCGGCGGTGGCGTAGATGAAGAAGTCGTAGTACTCCAGCACCGAGCCGATCCAGCCGCTGGCGGTCGCCTTCTTGGTTTGTTGCAAGCCGTGCGCAGCGGCTTTGGGGTCAGACATGGATGTCTCCAATCATCGGTTGTGTTGTCGAATGCCGTCCGGTGCAGCGGAGGGCCTCGCCCGCCGCCCCCCGGACACATCGAGGCGGCCGGCATGCCGCTTCGGGGTGGAGGCGAATGTAGGTGCCGAGGCCCTGAAACACCAGTCCTCGACCCCACACCGCGTGCGATGATCGAACGCACGTGTGCGCTAATGAATCACAATAGGGGTTTCACCGGAGGCCCCAGGGATGAGTCACCCCCCCGCCATCGACCGCCAGCATCTGATCGAAGGGCTGGGAAAAGGACTGCGCGTGCTCGAATCCTTCTCGGACGAGCACCCGCGCCTGACCGCTACCGAGGCGGGCGAGCGCGCCGGTCTGACCCGCACCGCGGCGCGCCGCTACCTGCTGAGTCTGGTGCACTTCGGCTACGCCGACACCGACGGCAAGCACTACTGGCTGCGCCCGCGGGTGCTGCGCATCGGCCAGACCTACCTCGAATCGGCGCGCCTGCCCCGTCTGGTGATGCCCTTTCTGCAACGCCTGTCGATGCAGACCGGCGAGACCGGCAACCTGAGCGTGCTGGACGGCCACGACGTGGTCTACCTGGCGCGCAGCAACTCGCCCCGGGTGCTGTCGATCGGCTTTCACACCGGAGCCCGCATCCCCGCGCACTGCGTGTCGCCCGGCCCGGTGCTGCTGAGCAGCCTGGAGCCTCCGGCGCTGTCGCATTGGCTGGAGGAGCACGATTTCAGTCGCTTCACGGCCAACACCATCACCTCGCAGCAGGCCTTTGAGGCCTCGGTGGCCCTGGCCCGCCAGCAGGGTTACGCCGCCACCGACCAGTTCATCAACCTGGGGATCTGCGGACTGTCGGTCCCGCTGGTCAATCGCAAGGGCAGCAACATCGGCGCCTTGAGCCTGACCTTCCAACGCGAGGCCTACCCCGCCGAGACGGCCTTGCAGAAGTTGCTGCCGGGCCTCAAGGAGATCGCCGATACCCTGCGCGGCCTGGTCTGAGGCCGGCACGCGCCAACAGGGCTTGCACCGCAAGCATGCGCGCTGATCGCGCATCGCGCGCGCCATGCGGTGGATCCACACCACAGCCAGGACTTTCGTCCGCTCTGTTGCCGGCAATGGCGGCATACTCGCCCCATCGCCCTGCCGATGGCCCCAAAGGCCCAGGACGGGCCGTTGCGAACCGAAGAGGACCGAATGACCCCACTTGGCACCGACCGCGAAGCCGTGCCCGACATGCCCAACCGCCTGGGGCTGAACGGCATCGAATTCATCGAATACGCCACCACGCGCCCTCAGGCCCTGGGCCATGTGCTGGAGACCATGGGCTTCAAGCCGATCGCACGCCACCGCTCACGCGAGGTCATGCTGTACCGCCAGGGCGGTATGAACCTGATCGTCAACGCCCACCGCGAGGACGCCCGCGTCAGCGCCCTGGTGGACGAAAAGCCCGTCATCTCGGCCGTGGCCTTCCGCGTCAAGGATGCCCTGCGCGCCCACACCCGCTGCGTCGAACTGGGCGCCTGGCCAGTACCCAGCCATGCCCAGGCCATGGAGTTGCACATCCCGGCCATCCATGGCCCGGGCGGTAGCCGCATCTACCTGGTGGACCGCTGGACCGAATTCTCGATCTACGACATCGACTTCAAGCCCATCCCGGGGGTCGACCAGCAGCCGCCCGCCCTGGCGGGGCTGGATTACTTCGGTCTGGTGCAGTACGTGGACCCGGGACGCAGCGAAGACTGGATCCGCTACTACGAGACCATGTTCGACTTCAGTACGGTGCCCGAAGACCAGCGTTACGGCATCCTGCCCAAAGGCAAGGTGCTCAAGAGCCCCTGCGGGCAATTCATGTGGCAGTTGATCGAACCCGACCCCTGGATGGAAAGCGACCGTGCACCCGAGAACCTGGAGCGCATCGGCCTGGGCACCCCCGATGTCGGCCAGGCTGTGGCCCTGCTCAAGGACCGCGGGGTCGAATTCATCGAGACCAGCAGCCTGCACCCTGAGGACCGCGGCGCACTGACGCGGCGCGAACTGGGATCGGTGGCTTTCGAGCTGGTACACCGAACGGGTGACTGAAAAGGGCCGCCATGACGATGTTCGATAGCTACAGCCTGGACAGCAGCACGCTGGCCGGCCCGCTGGAGGCCCGACTGGCCGCCATCCGCCAAGCCGGTTTCGGCAAGGTGATGCTGGACGCGCGCGATGTGGTCGGCCACCCGGGTGGCGTGGCCGGTGCGGTGGCTGCCGTGCGCGCCAGTGGCCTGCGCCCGGCCGGGCTGCAGACCCTGCACGACTTCGAGGGCCTCAGCGGGCCGCTGCACCTGTACAAGGTCGAGGTGGCCAAAAGCATGCTGCAGACCTGCGCCCAATTGGGAGCCCCGCGGCTGCTTGTGAGTGCCAGCACCCTGCCCCACGCCAGCACCGATCTGGC
This sequence comes from Curvibacter sp., assembly GCA_003987795.1. Taxonomy (GTDB): domain Bacteria; phylum Pseudomonadota; class Gammaproteobacteria; order Burkholderiales; family Burkholderiaceae_C; genus Curvibacter. The sequence goes on along the minus strand of RXJO01000441.1, from coordinate 1,146 downwards.
GAGACTGGCAGCCGACCTGCACAAGCTCGCGATGCTGGCGGTGCCCCTGGGCCTTCAGGTGGCCTACAAGGCCTTGTCCTGGGGCCACGGCGTGCGCGGCTTCCTCGATGCCTGGGATGTGGTGAGCGATGCGAACTGCAGCAACCTGGGCCTCTGCCTGGACTCGTTCCACATGTTCGCCCATGGCGACTCGCTCGACGATCTGATCGAGTTGGAGCCCGAGCGCATTTTCCAGGTCCAGTTGTCTGACTTCATGGGCGACATCCCGGCCCCCGGGATCCCAGGCCCGGCCGCGCGCAGCCTGCGTGTCTTCCCAGGCCAGGGGGCTCACAGCGAACAGCTCGCCGACCTGGTGCTGCGCCTGGCCCGCCTGGGCTACAGCGGCGACTACAGCCTGGACGTGAGCAACGACGACTACGCCCAACTGCCCGCCGAACACGTCGCCGCCCAGGCCCGTCAGAGCGCAGCCTGGCTCAACGACGACGTGCTACACCGCGCGGCCCCACTGCCCCACTGGACCCGAGCCAGCACGGATGCACGCTGAAACACGGCGTCCTCCACACTGACATCGCCTGCCTGCACAGGGCTGGACCGGGCGAAGAGCATCCGCGTCTTGCGGCCGCACATGGGCGCCGAAGGCAGCTCCGGGTGGTCAAAGAACCTGCTGGAGTTGCTGCGCCACCTCGGTCACGCGGGGAAGCAGGCGTGCCACCATCGCCTCGCGGCTCTGGTGCATGGTCATGGTGGCACCCACCGCGCCCACGCATTCGCCGCGCCGCGTCTTGACCGGTACGGCAAAGCCGCGAAGACCTGAGCTGAGTTGCTGCTCGGCCACCCAGTAGCCGAGTTCGCGCGCCGCCTCCACATCGCGGCGGAACACCTCGGCATGGGTGGGCGTGTTGGCGGTGAAGGTGCTGAACTCGTGCTCGGCCACCCAGGCCTCCATCGCGGCCGGATCCCAGGCCGACAGGATGGCCGGCCCCGGCGTGACCACATGGGCAGGCACACGGGCCCCGACCGGAAAGCCGATCGTCACCATGCGATTGCTCTGGCTGCGCGCCAGATACACCACCTCGTGTCCATCGAGCACACTGAAATTGAAGTTCTTGCCGCATTCGGCGGCCAGCCGCTGGATGAAGGGCAGCA
>RXJO01000186.1 GCA_003987795.1 Curvibacter sp. | reverse complement strand
GGCGGCCTGGGCAGCGGCGGCATCGCTTTCGCGCATGGCCACCTGGGCCTCGGCGCTGGCCACGCCGGTCACCGCCTGGCGCTGGCGGGCGCGGGCTTCGTCGCGCTGGGCCTCCAGGCTCTGCATCTGCATGTGGGCCAGGGGCTGGTTGGCGCTGACCAGATCGCCTTCGCCGACCAGGATGTCGAGCACCCGGCCCGGGGTCTTGGTGGCGATGTCGATCTCGGTGGCCTCGATGCGGCCGTTGCCGCTGACGAAGCCCGGCCCGGGGCCGGTGGCGCGCAGATGGGTCCAGCCGTAGGCACCGGCGGCCAGCGCGAGGGCGATGACCACGGCGACGGGAAGAAGAGAGGATGGCTTTTTCATAGGGTGACTCGACTCCGGAGGGCCGGTTCTCAGGGTTGTGCAGGGGCCGTCTGGACGGTGCTGCGAGGCGCGTCCGTGGCGGCGAGCGTGCCGCCGCCCAGCGCGGCATAAAGCAGCACGCGGCTGGCCATCGCGGCCCGGCGTGCCTGCACACTTTGCTGACCGGCAGCCAGCAGGTCGCGTTGGGCGTCCAGCACCTCGAGAAAGGCCGCCGAGCCGGCGTCGAAGCGGCGTTCTGACAGGCGTGCGCGCTCGGTCTGGGCCTGCAGGGCCGCGTCGGCGATGCGCACCTGTTGCGTCAGCGCATGGCTGGCCGACAGCGCATCGTTCACCTCACGGAAGGCGTTCTGGATGCTTTTCTCGTACTGCGCCACGGCCTCGATCTGGCGTGCCTGCTGCAGGCTCAGGTTGTTCTCGCGGCGGCCACCGTCGAACAGCGGCAGGTTGAGACTGGGCGCGAACAACCAGGCCTTGCTGGCGCCTCGGAACAGCCCGTCAAAGTCAGTGCTGGTGGTGCCCAGGGCGGTGGTCAGTGTCAGGCTGGGGTAGAAGGCGGCGCGTGCCGCGCCGACTTGGGCGTGGGCCGCACGCAGCTGGTGTTCGGCGGCCACGATGTCGGGCCTCGCCTGCAGCAGTTCCGAGGGCAGGCCGCTGCGCAGCCGGGCCACCGGGCTCTGGCGGCTCAGGGCGTCAGCGCGCTCGGGCAGCTCCAGCGGGGTGCCGACCAGGGCGATCAGGGTCTGGGCCTGGGCCGCACGGGCCTGTTCGAGCTGCACCACCAGGGCCTGGGCCTGTGTCAGCAGGGTCTGCACCTGGGTCAGTTGCAGGCGTGAACTGGCTCCCATGGCCACACGGCGTGTGAAAATGCGCAGGCTTTCGGCCCGGCTGGCCTCGGCCTGGCGGGCGAGCGCCAGTCGTTCGTCCAGTTCACCCAACGCCAGCCAGGCCTGGGCCACCTGGGTCATCAGGCTGAGTTCGGCACCTCGCCGGGCCTGTTCGGCGGCGGCGGCGCTCTGGGCCGCGGCATCCTGCAACTGGCCCAGGCGATTCCACAGATCCACCTCCCAACTCACGAAGCCCAGCCCGAGGCTGGCGCCGCTGGCCTGGATCGTGCCGCCCAGGGGGTTGATGCTGGCGGGCAGATGCAACCGGCTGTTGCCGGCCATGCCGACCACCGAAGGCAGGCTGGCCGCGTGTTGCAGCCCCCAGGCGGCCTGGGCCTGTTGCACGCGGGCGGCGGCGATGCGCAGATCGCGGTTGTTGGCCAGGGCCTGGCTGATCAGCGCCTGCAGCGCCGGGTCGGTGAAGAAGCTGCGCCAGGCCAGAGTGGGGGCCGCCGGGTCTTCGGGCGCGCTGGCCTCGGCGTAGACACTGGCCACCGGCGCTGCGGGCAGTGCCAGGGGTTCGGGTGTGTGGGCACAGGCGCCCAGCAGCAGAGCGACCGCCATGGCGACCGCCACAGCGGTGGGCGACGTACCCGGGCCTGGCCGCGCAGCAGGGGATGCGTTGAAGGAGGATCGCATCTGAAGATCAACCCATGATGTGGACACCGGCGTCGACATACAGCGTGTCGCCGGTGATGGCGCGGCCGCCGTCGCTGGCCAGGAAGGTGCACAGGGCCCCGACTTCGTCGAGGCTCACGAGCCGGCGCAGGGGCGAGCGGGCGGTGGCCTGGGCCATCAATTGGTCGAAGTGTGCGATGCCCGACGCGGCCCGTGTGGCCAGGGGGCCGGGCGAGACCGCGTTCACGCGGATGCCTTGCGGCCCCAGTTCGGTGGCCAGGTAGCGCACGCTGGATTCGAGGGCCGCCTTGACCGGTCCCATCAGACCGTAATTGGCCACCACCTCGTCGGCGCCCAGGTAGCTCATGGTCAGCAGGGCGCCGCCCTGGGTCATCAGGGGCTCGGCCAGGCGGGCCATGCGGATGAAGGAGTGGCAGGAGATGTCCATGGCCCGCGCGAAGCCCTCGCGAGAGCAATCGACCACCCGGCCATGCAGGTCGGTCATCGGGGCGAACGCGATCGAATGCAGCACGAAGTCGATTTGCCCCCACTCGCGCCGGAGGGTGTCGAAAACCGCTTCCAACTGACCGGGCTGCTCCACATCGAGCGGTGCGCGGATCGGCGATTGCAACTGCTCGGCCAGCGGTTCGACATGGGGGCGAGCCTTGTCGTTGAGCCAGGTCACCGCGACCTCGGCGCCCGCATCGCGGAAGGCCCGGGCACAGCCCCAGGCGATGCTGTGTTCATTGGCGATGCCGACCACCAGGCCGCGTTTGCCTTGCAGAAGAGGACTCATTCACTTCTCCATCACGTATTGACCGGGGGCGGCGTACAGCACCGGGTGGTCCGGGGACCCGAGGGTGGGGGGCGTCACGGTGGCGCCTGAATGGGCGCCCAGCCAGTCGCGCCAGGCCGGCCACCATGAACCCTCGACCTGGGGGGCCTGGGCCTGCCAGGACTCGGCGCTCAGGGCCGGGCCGTCGGCGCGGCGGGTCAGGCACTGGTAGTGGCGGTGGGCATGGCCGGGCGGACTGACGATGCCGGCGTTGTGGCCGCCATTGGTGAGCACGAAGCTGATTTCGGCCGGGCTCAGGTGGTGCAGCTTGTAGACCGAGCGCCAGGGGGCCACATGGTCGGTCACCGTGCCGACCATGAACACCGGCATGCGCAGACCGGTCAGCGACACGGTGTGGCCCTTGACCCGGTAGCGGCCGGCTGCCAGATCGTTGTTCAGGAACAGTTGGCGCAGGTACTCGGAGTGCATGCGTGCCGGCATCCGGGTGGCGTCGGCGTTCCAGGCCATCAGATCGTTCATGGCGGGGCGCTCGCCCAGCATGTACTCGTTGATCAGGCGCGACCACAGCAGGTCGTTGGAGCGCAGCATCTGGAAGGCCCCGGCCATCTGGCCTGCGCTCAGGGTACCGGTCTGGGCCATCTGTGCTTCCAGCAGGCTGAGCTGGCTTTCGTCGATGAACAGGCCCAACTCGCCGGGCTCGCTGAAGTCGGTCTGGGCGGCGAACAGGGTCAGCGAGGCCAGCTCGTCCCGGCCCTCGCGTGCCAGGGCCGCCGCCGCGATGGTCAGCAGCGTGCCGCCCAGGCAGTAGCCGGTGGCGTGCACCTTCTGCTGCGGGCAGATGGACTGCACTGCCTGCAGCGCGGCCTCGAAGCCCAGTTCGATGTAATCGTCCATGGCCAGATCGCGTTCTGCCTCGGTGGGGTTCTTCCAGGAGATGCAGAACACGGTGTGTCCCTGGTCCAGCAGGTAGCGGATCAGCGAGTTGTCGGGCGACAGGTCCAGGATGTAGTACTTCATGATCCAGGCCGGCACGATCAGCACCGGCTCAGGGTGCACCTGGGCCGTGGTGGGGCGGTACTGGATCAGCTCGATC